>NZ_JBHWVO010000007.1:299052-353768 GCF_042736635.1 Streptomyces sp. NPDC060035 | reverse complement strand
ACCTCCCACCCCCCAACCCCCCCCACCGCGGTTTTCCCCCCCCCCCGGGGTGTCGGGGCGGGCCCCCACCGCGCCCCCCCCGCCCTTCCTCATTCCTCGCCGATGTCCTCGTTCCACAGCTCCGGACGGTCACGGACGAAGGCACGCATCAGCGCGATGCACTCCGGGTCGTCGAGCAGCACGATCTCCACCCCGTGCCCGGCCAGCCAGTCGTGGCCGCCCTGGAAGGTCTCGGCGTCGCCGATCACCACCCGGGAGATCCTGAACTGCCTGATGAGACCGCTGCAGTACCAGCACGGCGAGAGCGTGGTCACCATCGTCGTGCCCCGGTACGAGCGCTGCCGTCCGGCCGCCCTGAACGCCGCCGTCTCCGCGTGCAGGGACGGATCGCCGTCCTGGACACGGCGGTTGCGGCCCCGGCCGAGCAGGGTGCCGTCCGCCGCGTACAGCGCGGCGCCGACCGGGACGCCGCCCTCCGCGAGGCCCGCCCCGGCCTCGGCGAGGGCGGTCGCCAGCCAGTCGGCGTACGGAGGGCTCACCGGGCCAGCGGGGTGTCCAGGACCGCCTTGCGGTGGCTGAACGTCTCCAGTGAGTACCGGCCGTGGTAGTTGCCCATGCCGCTCTCGCCGACCCCGCCGAACGGCAGGTCCGACACGGTCAGGTGGGCCAGCGGCAGGCCTATGCCCACCCCGCCCGACGAGGTCTCGGCCAGCAGGCGCTCCCGTACGGCGGGGGAGTGCGTGAAGGCGTACAGCGCCAGCGGCTTGTCCCGGTCGTTGATGAAGCCGATGGCCTCGTCGAGCCCGGCGACCGTCACGATCGGCAGGACGGGGCCGAAGATCTCCTCGCCCATCACGGGGGCGTCCGGCGCCACATCGGCCAGTACGGTCGGCGCGATGTACTTGTCGGCACGGTCGTGGGTGCCGCCCGTCACCGTACGGCCGGAGTCCAGCAGCCCGACCAGCCGGTCGAAGTGGCGCTCGTTCACGATCCGTCCGTACTCCGGGTGGGCGGAGGCGTCCTGTCCGTACAGCCCTTCGACCGCCGCCGCGAGCGCGTCCGCCAGGGCGGGCGCGGTCGCCGGGTCGGTCAGTACGTAGTCGGGGGCGACACAGGTCTGGCCCGCGTTGAGGAACTTGCCTGCGGCCAGCCGTGCGGCCACCGTCGTCAGATCCGTGTCGCGGTCGACGAACACCGGCGACTTGCCGCCCAGTTCGAGGGTGACCGGAGTGAGGTGCCGGGCCGCCGCCGCCATCACGATCCGGCCGACCGTGCCGTTGCCGGTGTAGAAGATGTGGTCGAAGCGCTCGGCGAGCAGCGCGGTGGTCTCCGGGACCGCCCCCTCCACCACGGCCACCGCGTCGGTGTCCAGATAGCGCGGCAGAAGCCGGGCCACGGCGGCGGAGGTCGCGGGCGCCAGCTCGCTCGGCTTGGCGACGACGGCGTTGCCCGCGGCCAGCGCACCGGCGAGTGGAGCGAGCAGCAGCTGCACCGGATAGTTCCAGGGCGCGATGACGAGGACCACGCCCAGCGGGTCCTGCACGGTGTGGGCGGTGGACCCGGCGAGGGCCGCCGGTATGGGGGCGGGCTCGGGCCGCAGCCACCCCTCCAGCCGTTCCAGGGTGTGGTCGATCTCGCGGACCGTGAAGTCGATCTCGGTCCGGTAGGCCTCCTTGCGGCTCTTGCCGAGGTCGGCACGGAGCGCCTCGGCCAGCTCGTCACCGGACTCGGTGAGCAGGGCGCGCAGACGCGTCAGCTGGGAGGTGCGCCAGTCGAGGTCCCTGGTGCGTCCGGTGCGGAAGGTGCCACGGAGGCGGGCGACTACGTCGGCAGGGGGCTCTGCGGTGCTCACAGGGCCGCCACGATCTCGCGGGCCAGCTGCTCCGAGGAGGCCGGGTTCTGTCCGGTGTGCAGATTGCGGTCGTGCACGGTGTAGGGCGCCCACGACTCCCCTGCGGAGTAGTCGGCGCCGAGCTCCACCAGCCGGTTCTCCAACAGCCAGGGTGCCTTGTCGGCCAGCCCGGCGAGGGTCTCCTCGGCGTTGCTGAAGCCGGTCAGCCGGTAGCCGGCGAAGGGCCAGCTGCCGTCCTCGCGGCGGGCGGCGAGCAGCGCGGCGGGGGCGTGGCACACGACTCCCAGGTGCGCACCGGAGTCCAGCACTGCGGTGAGGAGCCGGCCGGACACCTCGCTGACGGCCAGGTCCTCCATGGGGCCGTGGCCGCCGGGGTAGAAGACGACGTCGTACGAGGTGGGGACGACATCCTCGAGCCGGGCGGGGATGCGGAGGATCTCGTCGATCGAGGCGAGGTACGAGGCGACGGCGTCGGCCTGCTCCTGGCCCCCGTTGGCGTCCGCGGCGAGGCTGGCCGTGTCCACGGTGGGGGCCACGCCGCCCGGGGTGGCCACGGTGATGTCGAATCCGGCCTGGGCGAAGACGCGGTGCGGGGCGGCGAGCTCCTCGGCCCAGAAGCCGGTGGGGTGGGTGGTGCCGTCGTTGAGGGTCCAGTGGTCGGCACCGGTGAGGACGAACAGTACGGAGGTCATGGGGGGTGCTCCCTACGAGACGCGAGACGCAAGACACGAGCGAAGGTTGATATGCTCAAGCAACACGGTTCATGTAACTGTCAAAAGTTGAGCATGTCAAATGAATGCGATGTGGCGTGGCGGACACGGTTCCGAACCTCGGGGCCACGCGTACAGATCGAAGGATGACCGACCATGACGACGGATCCGGCACCCCGCGCCGTCCCTACTCCGGACGAACTGCTGGAACCCCTCGCAGTCGTCGTCCGCGGCCACCACGACGACCTCACCGCCGTCGCCACCCGCCACGGCCTCAGCACCTCGCAGGCGCGCGCACTGATCGCCCTGAACGAGCCCATGCCGATGAGTGCCCTGGCCCATCACCTGGTCTGCGACGCGTCCAACGCCACCGGCCTCATCGGCCGCATGGAAACCCGCGGCCTGGTCACCCGCACCCCGGCACCCGACGACCGCCGCTCCAAGGTCGCCGCCCGCACGGCGGACGGCACCGAGCTGGCCCATCGCATCCGCTCCGAGATGCGCGTCGTGCACGGTGCCCTGGAGGCGCTCACCCCGCAGGAGCGCACGGCGCTGCTGCCCCTGCTCAACCGGCTGGGGCAGCTGCTGTCCTCATGAGGAGGAGGCGTCCGTGGATCCTGCCCCGCCCTCGCGGCGCTTGATCTCGTCCTCGCGGCGGCGCAGATCCGCTTCCCAGTCCTTGAGGAGCGACTCGTCCTTCGTGTTCTCTTCCTTGATCGACTTCAGGAAGTCCGGATTGTCGTCCGGCGCCACCCACGTGGTGCGGTGGTTGCGGTGCCACTCGGAGGGCGTGCGGCCTCCGGCGGGCGGCACCCGCAGCTTGCCTGCCGCGAACCAGACGATCGGGCCGACGATCCAGAACAGCAGGATGATGAAGACCCAGGCCAGCTTCGGCAGGTGCTTGGCCTCGTCCTCCGGGGTGTTCAGGCAGTCTATGAACGCGTAGATCGTCAGCGCGAGCGGCAGAAGATAGATCAAGGCCCTGAGCATCGTGGAAGGGTCCCCCGAGAAAAGGTGAGGGGCGCACTGTCCCGCCCCGGTGACGGGCCCAGGGTAGCGGGTGGCCGATACTTGTCCCCATGGCTTACGACGATCTTCGCTCCCTGCTCCGGGCTCTGGAGCGCGAGGGCGATCTCAAGCGCATCAAGGCCGAGGTCGACCCGTATCTGGAGGTCGGCGAGATCGTCGACCGGGTGAACAAGGCGGGCGGGCCCGCGCTGCTCTTCGAGAACGTCAAGGGGGCGTCCATGCCCCTGGCCATGAATGTCTTCGGGACGGACAGGCGGCTGCTCAAGGCGCTCGGGCTGAAGTCCTACGCCGAGATCAGCGACAAGATCGGCGGGCTCCTCAAGCCGGAGCTGCCGCAGGGCTTCGTCGGGATCCGTGAGGCGTTCGGGAAGCTCGGCGCGGTGACGCACCTGCCGCCGAAGAAGGTGAAGAGCGGGAGCGCCCCCGTCCAGGAGGTCGTCCTGACCGGCGACGACGTGGACCTGGAACAGCTGCCCGCGCTCTTCACCTGGCCCGAGGACGGCGGCTCCTTCTTCAACCTGGGCCTCACGCACACCAAGGACCCCGAGACCGGCATCCGCAATCTGGGGCTCTACCGCCTCCAGCGCCACGACAAGCGCACCATCGGGATGCACTGGCAGATCCACAAGGACAGCCGGAACCACTACCAGGTCGCGGCCGGGCGCGGTGAGCGGCTGCCCGTCGCCATCGCGTTCGGGGCGCCGCCCGCGGTGACGTACGCCTCCACGGCGCCGCTGCCGGGGGACATCGACGAGTACCTCTTCGCCGGCTTCATCCAGGGCAAGCGCATCGAGATGGTGGACTGCAAGACCGTCCCGCTGCAGGTCCCGGCGCAGGCCGAGGTCGTCATCGAGGGGTGGCTGGAGCCGGGCGAGATGCTGCCCGAGGGCCCGTTCGGCGACCACACCGGTTTCTACACGCCGCAGGAACCGTTCCCCGCGCTGACGATCGACTGCGTGACCATGCGCGAGCGGCCGCTGCTGCAGTCGATCGTGGTGGGCCGGCCGCCGACCGAGGACGGTCCGCTGGGGCGGGCCACCGAGCGGTTCTTCCTGCCGCTGCTCAAGATCATCATTCCGGACATCGTGGACTACCACCTGCCCGAGGCGGGCGGCTTCCACAACTGCGCGATCATCTCGATCGACAAGAAGTACCCGAAGCACGCCCAGAAGGTGATGAGTGCCGTCTGGGGCGCGCACATGATGTCGCTGACCAAGCTGATCGTGGTCGTGGACGCCGACTGCGATGTCCACGATCTGCACGAGGTCGCCTGGCGGGCGCTCGGCAACACCGACTACGCCCGCGACCTGCTGCTCACCGAAGGGCCGGTCGATCATCTCGACCATGCCTCGTACCAGCAGTTCTGGGGTGGCAAGGCGGGCATCGACGCGACGCGGAAGCTGCCCGAGGAGGGCTACACCCGGGACGGGGGCTGGCCGGAGATGGTCGAGTCCGATCCCGACACGGCGGCGAAGGTCGACCGTCGCTGGAAGGAGTACGGCCTGTGAGCGCTTCCGCCGCTGCGGTGCCGCAGCCCCGCAGCACGCCCCGCGCGTTCCTGCGGCTGGTGATGATCGAGCACTCGGTGTTCGCGCTGCCCTTCGCGTACATCGCGGCGCTGACCGCGATGTTCCAGCTGGACAAGGACATCCACTGGGGCGCCCTGCTGCTCGTGACCATCGCCATGGTCGGGCTGCGGACGTTCGCCATGGCCGCCAACCGGATCATCGACCGGGAGATCGACGCCCGCAATCCCCGGACCGCGAGCCGCGAACTGGTCACCGGTGCGGTCTCGGTGAAATCGGCGTGGACCGGCGCGATCATCGCCGTCGTCGTCTTCCTCGGCTCGGCCGCCCTGCTCAACCCGCTCTGCCTGGCGCTGGCACCCGTCGCCGTCGTGCCGATGGTCGTCTACCCGTACGGCAAGCGGTTCACGAACTTCCCGCACGCGATACTCGGCATCGCCCAGGCCATCGGGCCGATCGGCGCCTGGATCGCGGTGACCGGCAGCTGGTCGTGGGACGCGGTGATCCTCGGCCTGGCCGTCGGGATCTGGATCGGCGGCTTCGACCTGATCTTCGCCTGCCAGGACGTGCAGGCCGACCGGGCCCACGGGGTGCTCTCCTTCCCGGCGCGCTTCGGGATCCCGGCCGCGCTGTGGGGCGCGCGGGTCTGTCACGTCGTGACGACCGGGCTGCTGGTCTGGTTCGGCCTGGCGACGGACGCGGAGGTCTTCTACTGGATCGGCATGGCGATCGTCGCCGTGGCGTTCGTGTACGAGCACCGGGTGGTGCGGCCGCACGATCTGTCCCGGCTGAACCGGGCGTTCTTCTCGGTCAACGGGTTCATCGGGATCGCCCTGTTCGCCTGCGCGCTGCTCGACCTGCTGGTGCGCGGTCTCACACCGTGACGGCACCGGCCGTACGGCGGGGGCGGCGGAAGGCGAACGCCGCCGCCACCCCGCCCACGAGGCCGAAGAGGTGGCCCTGCCAGCTGATGCCGGAGTCGGTCGGCAGCACGCCCCAGAGCAGTGAGCCGTAGACCGCGGCGATGATCAGGCCGAGCACGATGTCGAGCGGGCGGCGGTCCACGAAGCCGCGGACCAGCAGATAGCCGAAGAGGCCGAAGACCACACCGGACGCGCCGAGCGTGACCGTGTCCGGGGGCGCGGTGAGCCAGACACCGAGGCCGCCCGTCACGATCACCACCAGGACCACGGCGGCGAACCTGCGTATGCCGGCGAGCGCCGCGATGAAGCCGAGCACCAGCAGCGGGACGCTGTTGGAGGCCACATGCTCCCAGCCGCTGTGCAGGAACGCGGACGGCACGATGTCGACGAGCTCCGCGGGCTCGCGCGGGCTGATGCCGTACGTGTCGAGGGAGTGGCCGGTCGCCGTGTCGATGCCTTCCAGCAGCCACAGGAGCGCGATCCAGCTCAGCATCACCGCGCCGGCCGTGACGGCCCGTGCGGTGGTCTCTGTGCGCATACCGGTCATGGTCACCCCCTGGTCCGTGGCTGCCCCTTCACCTGACGGAACGTACGGAGTACCTGGCTCGGTTCCTGGCCGGGGGTGCCGGATAGGCTCGGTGGTGTGGATTCCGGGACTTCAGTGAGTCAGCAGCAGCGCAGGCCTTGGATTGTCGGGGTGTCCGGCGCATCGGGGACCCCGTTCGCCGCCTCGGTCCTGCGGGGGCTGCTGGCCGCGGGGGAGAGCGTCGATCTGGTGGTGAGCCGCGCCTCGCGCCTCACCCTTCTGGACGAGACGGGGATCGCCTTCCGCGACGCGCACTGGCAGGAGGACCTGGGCGACTGGCTGGCGCGGGGGGCCGACGGGAAGCCGCACACCTTCGGCGTGAGCGAGACGGATCTCGGTCGCGTGCGGCACTGGGCGGCCGGGGATCTGGCGGCCGGGCCGTCCTCGGGTTCCTATCCGGCGAAGGGGATGCTCATCGTGCCGGCGTCGACGGCCTGCGTGGCCGGGGTGGCACTCGGACTTTCGAAGGATCTGCTGCAGCGGGCCGCGAGCGTGACGCTCAAGGAGCGGCGGAGGCTGGTGGTCGCGGTCCGCGAGACCCCGCTGAGCGGGCAGACGCTGAAGCAGATGGTCGCGCTCGACGAGGCGGGCGCCGTGGTGCTGCCCGCCTCTCCGGCGTTCTACGCGGGGGCGACGCACATCCAGGATCTGGTGGATTTCGTCGCGGGGCGGGTGCTGGACGCGGCAGGAGTGCCGCACCAGCTGTACCGCCGGTGGGAAGGAGAGCTCGGTGGGGGCTCCCGTGAAAGGCCGTAGCCGGTCAGCGCTTCTTGGGTGTGCGCGGGGCGCGGGCCTTGTCGACGCGGTGCGCGGCGGCCAACTGGTGGGCACTCGAGCGGTTGGCCAGGTCCTGCAGCTCGCGCATCCGGGCGTAGGCCATCTCGATCGTGTACACGGTGAAGTTCACTCCTGAAGATTCGAAAGCGTTTCTTGGATGTTCTGAAGGATTTGCAGGGCCTGAGCCCTGCACGCCTTAGATTTTACACATAAACTCGCGGTACTGCTGAACAATGGAAGGTTTCAGTCATATGGACGCGGTGGACAGGCAGCTCATCCAGGCCCTCAGAGAGAACGGCAGGGCCTCGTATGCCGAGCTGGGCCGGCTCGTCGGGCTCTCCGGGCCCAGCGTCACCGACCGCATCAACCGGCTGGAAACCGCCGGTGTCATCACCGGATACCGTGCGACCGTCGCCTCCGCGTCGCTGGGGCTCGGGGTCACCGCGCTGATCGGTATCTCGCTCTCCGACGCCGCCGACCACGAGGACGTCGCGCACCGGCTGAAGGACCTGGCCGAGATCGAGGACTGCTGGTTCATCGCGGGCGACGACTCGTACATGCTCAAGGTGCGGGTCGGTGACGTGGACGGCCTGGAGAAGACGATCCGACGGCTCAGCGGCACGAAGGGGGTCTCCCGGACCCGCACCACGATCGTGCTGTCCACCAAGTGGGAGAACCGGGTCGGGGAACTTCCCGACGAGGCATAGGCGTACGGTTGGCTGCCGGAGTCTGTTACGTAGAGATATCGGAGGGGCACTGGTGGACGCGGGACTCAAGCGCGAGCTGGAGGAGAAGGTCCGGGCCGGCGAGCGGCTGACCCGCGAGGACGGGATCGCGCTCTACGAGTCCGACGACCTGGCCTGGCTCGGCGGGCTGGCCCATGAGGTGCGTACGAGGAAGAACGGCGACGTCGTCCACTTCAACGTCAACCGCCACCTCAACATGACCAACGTCTGCACCGCGTCCTGCGCGTACTGCTCGTTCCAGCGCAAGCCGGGCGAGAAGGACGCGTACACGATGCGCATCGAGGAGGCCGTCCGCCTCGCCAAGGCGATGGAGAACGAGAACCTCACCGAGCTGCACATCGTCAACGGGCTGCACCCCACCCTGCCGTGGCGCTACTACCCCCGTTCGCTCAGCGCGCTGAAGGAAGCCCTGCCGAACGTCGGGCTCAAGGCGTTCACGGCGACGGAGATCCACCACTTCGAGACGATCTCGGGACTCTCGGCCTCCGAGATCCTCGACGAGCTGATCGAGGCCGGTCTGGAGTCGCTGACCGGCGGTGGCGCGGAGATCTTCGACTGGGAGGTCCGCCAGCACATCGTCGACCACAACACCCACTGGGAGGACTGGTCGCGCATCCACCGTCTCGCGCACGAGAAGGGGCTCAAGACCCCGGCGACGATGCTGTACGGGCACATCGAGGAGCCCCGTCACCGCGTCGACCACGTGCTGCGGCTGCGGGAGATGCAGGACGAGACCGGCGGCTTCCAGGTCTTCATCCCGCTGCGCTACCAGCACGACTTCGTGGACATGAAGGACGGCAAGGTCCGCAACACCCTCCAGGCGCGGACGTCCATGGCGACCGGCGCGGAGGCGCTGAAGACCTTCGCGGTCTCGCGGCTGCTCTTCGACAACGTTCCGCACGTCAAGGTGTTCTGGGTGATGCACGGGGTGCAGACCGCCCAGCTCGCGCTCCAGCACGGCGCGGACGACATGGACGGCTCGGTCGTCGAGTACAAGATCACGCACGACGCGGACGACTACGGCACGCCGAACAAGCTCGGCCGTGAGGACCTGCTGGACCTGATCCGCGATGCGGGCTTCCGGCCCGTGGAGCGCAACACCCGGTACGAGATCCTGCGCGAGTATCCGGGTCCGGACGCCGACCGGCGCGAGTCGCCGCAGCCGATGCGCGTCTGAGGCGTCCCGGTTCCCGTTGTGTGAAAGCCCTGGCCGGCTGTCTGCGGCCGGGGCTTTCGCATGGGCCTTCTCGCGTGGTGGACACCGGTTGAGGGTCGGTTAAGTAATGGTTAATATGCGGGTATGGCGCTTACATTTGAAGTGGACCCCGCGTTCGACCGGGCACTGCGGGACAGCATCACCGCGCTCTGGGTCGATGTCACCAACGCGGGCGGAGCCGTCGGCTTCGTGCCGCCCGTCACCGCCGACGAGGTCCGCCCGGAGCTGGTCAGACACCTCGCCGGTATGGCCGAGGGCCGCACCCGGTTGGTCGTCGGACGCGACGAGGACGGTGCTGTGGCCGCCACCGCCTTCCTCACGCACAACTCCCACCGGCTGATGCAGCACTGGATCGGGCTGTACACGGTGATGGTCCACCCCCGGCACCAGGGCAGGGGCTTCGGGCGCGAGCTGATGGCGGCCTCGGCCGATGCCGCCCGCGGGACCGACGGCATCGACGCCATCCGGCTCACCTGCCGCGGCGGCACCGGAGCCGATCGCTTCTACGCCTCCTGCGGATACAAGGAGGTGGGCCGGATCCCGGACGCGATCAGGGTCGCGGAGGACGACTACCGCGATGACATCATCATGCTGCTCCCGCTCTTCCGGCAGGACGGCCCTTCAGTGGTGAGCCCGGCGGGGGGCCCTGCGTAGAGCGGGAGCCCCGCATGGATGGGGAGCCCTGCGTGATCGAGGAGTCCGTCGTGAACGAGGAGCCCTGCGAACTGATCGAATTCGGGGCATGCTTCACTGGTCGGGCAGAACCGCAGACTGCACGAACGCAGGAACGTCGGACGTAGAGAGAAGGCCAGCCGTGTCCGCTGCCAAGCCGAGCGCAACGATCCGCTACACCGCGATGCGCCTGCTGATTTTCGTGGGCTGCTTCTTCTTCTCCGGTGTGGCGGTCCACTTCGGTGTGCTGCCCGCGGGGCTCGGTGGATCCAACCTCGTCTGGGTCGTCCTGCTCGGCCTGCTCCTCTCCGCACCCCTCAGCTTCGTCCTCCTGCGCAAGCAGCGCGACGAGATGTCCGAGCAGCTCATCTCCACGGTCGACCGGACCAGGGCCAAGCTCGAGGCGAACCGCACGCGCGAGGACAGCGTCAGCCAGTAAGCGCCCCGTAAGGTTCCTCACACCCTGCGGCCCCGTACGCACGAAGCACCCCGGACCGGAGCAACCGCTCCAGCGCCGGGGTTTCGGCGTTTTCGGGACGGACGGCGACGTTTTCGAGCCGGCCGGGCGAGCAGTGGCGGCGGGGCGGCGTGGTTCTTCGTCAAAGCAGACCTTTGAGGTTCTCAAAGTACAAGTGTTAACGTGTTCGACATGAACGCAGCAGCGCGCCCCTCTCATGCCATGAGCCCCCCGCTCGTGGCGCGCCTGCATGTCGATCTCTGCCGCTGTATGTCCGCGGTCTGTTGCCGCAACGTCTGAACCGGCATCATGCAGCGGCGCCGCCCCTGACGCGGGCGCCGCACCCCCGTCCCCGTTCGACCGCACGTAGGTACGTCCGTTCCCGTACGTCCCGATGCGCACATCTGGAGTGTGTCCGTGTCCGCGAATTCCGCGCCCCCCGCGACCGACGCCGGTAAGCCCTCCGGCTCCGGTTTCCGCATACCCAAGGTCCCGTTCTGGGCCCAGATCGTCGCCGGTCTGGTCCTGGGTGTCCTGCTCGGCTGGCTCGCCCGCAGCCAGGACATCAGCTGGCTCTACACCACGCTCGACAAGGTCGGCCACATCTTCGTCCAGCTGCTGAAGCTGGCCGTCGCGCCCCTCGTCTTCTTCGCGATCCTGGTGTCGATCACCAACCTGCGCAAGGTCAACAACGCCGCGAGGCTTGCCACCCGTACGCTGCTCTGGTTCATGATCACCTCGCTCATCGCGGTGGCCATCGGCCTCGTGATCGGTCTGGTCACCAACCCCGGCGCCGGTACCGGCCTCACCCCGAAGGACGGCGCCAAGCCCGAGCACGCCGGCTCCTGGCTCGACTTCCTGACCGGCATCATCCCGGACAACGTGATCACGCCGTTCACCGAGCTGAACGTGCTGCAGATCGTCTTCATGGCCGCCGTCGCCGGTATCGCCGCGCTCCAGCTCGGCGAGAAGGCCAAACCCATCCTCGCCCTCAGCGAGTCGATTCTGGAGCTCCTCCAGAAGGCCCTGTGGTGGGTCATCCGCCTCGCCCCGATCGGCACCGTCGGCCTCATCGGCTACGCGATCGCCGACTACGGCTGGGACCTGATCGGCAAGTACGCCACGTTCACCGCCGACGTCTACATCGGCTGCGCCCTGGTGATGTTCGGCGTCTACCCGCTGCTCCTCGCCACGGTCGCCAAGGTCAGCCCGCTGCAGTTCTTCAAGGGCGCCTGGCCCGCGATCCAGCTGGCCTTCGTCTCGCGCTCCTCCGTCGGCACGATGCCCGTCACCCAGAAGGTCACCGAGCGTCTCGGTGTCCCGAAGGAGTACGCCAGCTTCGCCGTCCCGTTCGGCGCCACGACGAAGATGGACGGCTGCGCCGCGATCTACCCGGCACTGGCGGCGATCTTCATCGCGCAGATCTTCGACGTCCAGCTGGGCATCGGTGACTACATCCTGATCGCGTTCGTCTCGGTGATCGGCTCGGCGGCCACCGCCGGTCTCACCGGCGCCACGGTCATGCTGACGCTCACCCTGTCGACACTGGGCCTCCCGCTGGAGGGCGTGGGCCTGCTGCTCGCCATCGACCCGATCCTGGACATGATCCGCACCGCCACGAACGTGGCCGGACAGGCGCTGGTCCCGGTGATCGTCTCCGCCCGCGAGAAGATCCTCGACCACGACAAGTACAACTCGGCCTCGGCCTCCCCGGTCGACGAGATCGAGGTCGAGGGAGCGAAGCCGACGGGCGTCGCTGTCGCCGCCTAGCGCGGAATCCGCACCGCACACACGAGAGCGCCCCCGGCCCGTACGAGGCCGGGGGCGCTTTTTTGTGCCCGCCGGGGGGGGAGGTGCTCCCGCCCGCCGGGCCGGGGCGGGGTGATGCGTGTGGACGCCGGGCCGGTAGGGGTGATGCTGTGGACGGCGGGCGCCTTTTGGCCACAGCAGTGGGGTCGTATGTGTCGTCATCCGGCCGTTCGTCCGACTCTGTCACCCGGGTCCAGGCCATGACCGGATGGTCCAGACCATTGACTCGGCATCCCTTCGCCTTCTAGCGTTGCCGTTGCCGGAGACCGGCGCCCAGACGGATCCGGAATATCTCAAATCCCTTTCCTGGCGTGGTTTCTGACGACCCGTCGACAGATTCCCCGAGCTGCTGGCCGCTGCCCCGCGAAGCGGCACGCAGCCGGGGTCAGCGCACAGGGAGCAACAGCACATGACCAGTACCGTCGGCGGTTGCGATGCGGGAGCGGACGCGGGGAACGCGGGGTCCGCCCTCACCCTCGGTCAGGAACGGCTGTGGTTCCTGGACCAGCTGGAGCCCGGGGACGCCTCGTACAACATTCCGCTCGTACTGCGTCTGACCGGCGCACTCTCCGAGGCCGCACTGCGCGCCGCGTTCGGTGGAACCGTCGCGCGGCACGAGGCCCTGCGCACCCGCTTCCCCGACGTGGACGGCAGACCGGTCGCCGTCGTCGCACCTCCCGGACCGGTGCCGGTGGAGAGCATCGACCTGCGGGGCCGGCCGCAGGACGCGACGAAGCTGCTGGCCGAGCGCACGAACGCCGGCTTCGACCTCGCTTCGGGGCCGCTGCTCAGGGTGACCCTGCTGCGGACCGCCGAGGACGAGCACCTGCTGTGCCTGGTCCTGCACCACATCGTGGCCGACGGCTGGTCACTGAACCTGCTGCGCGACGAACTCGCCACCCGTTACACCGCCCATCTCGACGGCCGGGCCGTCGAGCTGCCCCCGGTGCTCGCCTACACCGCGTACGCCGCCCGGGAGCGGGCCTCGGCGCAGGACCCGGAGGCGGAGAAGGCCCTGGAGTACTGGCGCGAACGGCTTGCCGATGTCCCGGTGCTGGATCTGCGTCCCACCGTGGAGCCGGGAGAGGGCACCGCCGGCGGCGCCTTCCACACCCGCCGCATGGCGGGACTGGGCGACGGGGTGGACGCGCTGGCCAGGGAGAGGCGCTGCACCCCCTTCATGGTGATGCTCGCCGCCTATCAGGTGCTCCTGCACCGGTGGACCCGGCAGGACGACTTCTGTGTCGGGGTGCCCGCCGCGGGGCGCGGTGAACCCGAACGGGAGGAGGTGATCGGCTACTTCTCCACCACCCTCGTCCTGCGCGCGGAGCTCGCCGGATCCCCTTCCTTCGGCGAGCTGCTGCGCCGTGTGCGCCGGTCGGCGCTAGCCGGCTACACCCACGACCGCGTGCCTTTCGAGCGGCTGATCGACGAGTTGGGCGTCGAGCGCCGCCTCGGTGGAAGTCCTTTGTTCCAGACTCTGCTCACCGTGCACACCCAGGACGAAGAAGACTTCGGTGAGCGGAGGTTCGCGGACCTGCGCTGTGCCGACGTGGACGGGGGCCACGCCGCCACCAAGTTCGAGGTGATGCTCGATCTGCGGAGGGAAGGGGACGGCCTGACCGCCGTCTTCGGTTACCGCACCGACCTGTTCGATGCCCGGTGGGCCGACCGGTTCGCCCGGCACTTCGAAACGCTGCTGCGCGGTGTGCTCGCGGCCCCGGACGCACCGGTCCGCGACCTCCCCCTGCTGTCGCAGGCCGAACAGGACGAACTGCTCGCCCTGGGGGCCGGGGCCCCTGCCCTCCCCGGTGACGCCGATCCACTGCCGGTCGCCCTGGCCCGCGCGGTCGAGGCGCACGGCACCCGGACTGCCGTACGTGACCCGGAGGGGGAGCTGACCTACCGGGGCCTGTGGGACGCGGCCGGGGACCTCGCGGTACGGCTCCGGGCCGCGGGCGTGCGGGGCGGTGACGTCATCGGCGTGTGCCTGCCGCGCGGTACGCGGGCGATCACGGCCATGCTGGGCGCGTGGCGGGCCGGTGCGGCCTATCTGCCGCTGGACCTCGCCTACCCGCGACCCCGTCTGCAGTTCATGATCGCCGACACCGGCGTACGGGTCGTGGTGGCCGATCCGGGGAGCGACGAGACGCTCCTGCCGACGGACGTCACCGTGCTCGCGGCGGGTGACGGCGCCGGCCCGGCGCACGTGCCCGAGGCCGGTTGGCAGCCGGGCCCCGACGACACCGCCTACGTGATCCACACCTCCGGGTCCACCGGTACGCCCAAAGGCGTGGCCGTGCCGCACAAGGCGCTGGCGGCCCGCATCGCCTGGATGCGCCGGGACTACGGCATCGCGGCGGACGACGAAGTGCTCCAGTTCGCCTCGCTGAGTTTCGACACCCATGCCGAGGAGATCTACCCGGCGCTCACCGCGGGGGCCCGCCTCGTGGTGGCGGGGGCCGGCAGCACACTCCCCGACCACCTGTCCGCGGGGTACGGCGACGGACTCACGGTCCTGGACCTGCCCACCCCGTACTGGCACCAGCTGGTCGACGACCTCGGGGCGGTCTCCTGGCCGCCGCGCCTGCGGCTGCTGATCCTGGGGGCGGACCAGGTCCTGCCGGGCGCGGTGGCCGCCTGGCGTTCGCACTTCGGGGACCGTGTGCGCGTCGTCAACTCCTACGGCCCCACCGAGACGACGATCATCGCCACGACCGCGGAACTGGGCAGCGCCGACTCGGTTTCCCGGCCGCCGATCGGCGGCCCCGTCGGGGCGACCTCGCTCACCGTGTGCGACGACCGCGGCCGGCTCATGCCCTACGGGGCACCCGGCGAACTCCTGGTGGGCGGCACCGGGGTGACCCACGGATACGGCGGCAGGCCCGGGGCCACCGCGCGGGCCTTCGTGCCCGACCCGTACGGTCCACCGGGTTCCCGTCGCTACCGCACCGGTGACCTGGTGCGATGGCGGGCGGACGGACAGCTGGAGTTCCTGGGCCGGATCGATGCCCAGATCAAGGTGCGCGGCTTCCGTGTGGAGCCGGGAGAGGTCGAGGCAGCGCTGCTCGGGCTGCCCGGCGTCGGGCAGGCCGTGGTCGTCGCGCGGGAGGACGCACTGGTGGGGTACGTGGTCCTCGTCCCGGAGACCGAGGCGCGGGGTGCGGGGGCGCAGCCGTCGCCCGTACAGCTGCGTTCCGCGCTGGCTGCCGTGCTGCCCGCCCATCTCGTTCCGAACTCGCTGGTCCTCCTGGACGCCCTGCCGCTGACCCCCAACGGCAAGCTCGACCGCCGTGCCCTGCCCGCGCCCGAACAGCGGCCCGATCTGAGGTCCGGGTACGTGGCTCCGCGCACGGACGCGGAGGAACTGGTCGCCGAGGTCTGGGCCGAGGTGCTGGGCCTGGACCGGGTCGGGGCGCTGGACGACTTCTTCGACCTCGGCGGCCACTCGCTCCTCGCCACCAGGGTCGTCGCCCGGATCAGGGCCGCGGCCGGACTGGCCGTCCCGCTGCGGGTGCTGTTCGCCCATCGCACCGCCGAAGCCTTCGCCGTCGCGGTGGAGGACCTTTTGCTGGCGGAGATCGAAGCCCTGTCGGACGAGGACGCCGAACAGCTTCTCGCGGCCGGATCAGGCCCGGAGAGAAACGGAACGACGACCGTATGAGCACCATCGAGGCACGCCCCGGCGACAGCACCGACGGACGGAGCGGGAACGCCGGCTCCGGCAGAAGACCTGGCGTACCGCTCTCCGAGGCCAAGCGCGCGCTCCTCGCCCAGCGGCTGCGCGGCCGGGACCGCGGCGGGAGGGCGGCCGTGCCGCGGCGGCCCGAGGGGACCGTGCCGCCCCTGTCGTTCGCGCAGGAACGGCTCTGGTTCATGGAGCAGTTCGCGCCCGGCACCGCCGCGTACAACATCCCCGTCGCCCGCCGGCTGCGCGGGTCCCTGGACCTCCCTGCGCTCCGGAGGGCGCTCGACGCGGTCGTGGCCCGCCACGAGACCCTTCGGTCCCGCTACCCGGCCACCGACGACGGCCGCCCCGCTCTGGAGATGGCCGAGCCCGCCCCGTTCGACCTGCGCACCGCGGACGCGGAGGACGAGGAGCATGCGGCCCGGCTCGTCGACGAACTGGGCGCCCTGCCTTTCGACCTGGTCACCGGTCCTCTGATCAACGGCCTGCTGGTCCGGCTGGCCGACGACGATCACGTACTCCTGCTGGTGGTCCACCACAGCGTCAGTGACGGTTGGTCCAGCGAGGTGCTCGTATCGGAGGTGCTGCGCGGATACTCCGCCCATGCGGCCGGCAAGGCCGATCCGATACCCGAACTGCCCGTGCAGTACGGAGACTTCGCGCTGTGGCAGCGCGCCCGGCTGACCGGCGAACGGCTGGAGGCGGAGGTCTCCTACTGGCGGGACGAGCTGGCCGGGGTCGGGCCGCTCGCTCTGCCCACCGCGCGCCCCCGCCCCGAGCGGCAGACCTTCGAGGGCGCCGGATACGGCTTCGCCGTCGACCGGGCCCTGCTGGACCGGCTCACCGCGCTGGGCCGCGAGCAGGGCGCGACCGTTCACATGGTGCTGCTCGCCGCCTTCCAGCTGGTGCTTTCCCGGTTCGCCGGGCAGCGGGACTTCGCCGTCGGCTCACCCGTCGCGGGCCGCCCCGAGCCCGAACTCGAAGTCCTGATAGGGATGTTCGTCAACGTTCTGGCGCTGCGCGCCCGGCTGGACGGGGACCCCACCTTCGCCGAGCTGGTGGGCCGTACCCGGGAGACCTGTCTGGAGGCCTACGCCCACCAGGAACTGCCGTTCGCCCAGCTGGTCTCGGAGCTGAACGTCGAGCGCGACGTCTCGCGCTCCCCGGTGTTCCAGGCGGTGCTGGCGATCCAGAACTACGCCTCGGCGGGTGCCGTACCTCCTGACGAACTCCTCCTGGAGGTGGAGCCGTTCGGACTGCATGCCGCCGGGACCCGGTTCGACCTGGAACTCTTCCTCATGGAGTGGCCGGACGGACTGCGCGGAGCGTTCAACTACAACACCGATCTCTTCGACGAGGCCGACATCGCCCGGGTGTCCGACCACCTCGGCCGACTGCTGCAGGCTGTTGCCGAGCGACCCGAGGTCCCGGTCTCCGAGCACGACGGGCTGGACCCCGCCGAGCGTCACCGGTTGCTCGTCGAGTGGAACGACACCGTGTCCGACGTTCCCGACGGGGCGACCCTGACCGGCCTCGTCGCCGCGCAGATCGCCCGCACCCCGGACGCCGTCGCCGTGGACTTCGGCGGCGAGACACTGACGTACGCCGCACTCGACCGGGCGGCGGACCGGGTCGCCCGGCGCCTCGCCGCCGAGGGCGTGGGCCCCGGCAGCCTCGTCGCGGTCAGCGCCGAACGCTCCCTCGCCCTGGTGTCCGGACTCCTCGGGGTACTGAGGACGGGGGCCGGATACACGCCGCTCGACCCGGAGTACCCGGCCGAGCGGCTGGCCTTCATGCTGGCGGACAGCGGGGCAGGTGTGCTGCTCACCCAGCAGGGGCTGCCCGTGCCCGAGGACTGCGCGGCGCGCGTGCTGCTGCTGGACGACCCGGCGCAGTGGGAGGAGGCCGGACCGGACCGGCCGGTCACGGGCCCGGACGCCGACGACATCGCGTACATGATCTACACCTCGGGTTCCACCGGCCGGCCCAAGGGCGTGCCCAACACCCACCGCGCCCTCGTGAACCGGCTGCTGTGGATGGCCCGCGCCTATGCGGTGGGCCCCGCCGACGCCATCCTGCAGAAGACCCCTACCGGCTTCGACGTCTCGGTCTGGGAGCTGTTCCTGCCGCTGATCACCGGCGCCCGGCTGGTCGTGGCGAAGCCCGGCGGACACAAGGACGCGGCGCATCTGCGCGACACCATCGCCGAACGCGGCGTCACCGTGGCCCACTTCGTGCCGGCCATGCTCGACGTGTTCCTCGCCGAGGAGGACGTCGAACGCTGTGCCACCCTGCGCCGGGTCGTCTGCAGCGGTGAGGAACTCGCTCCGCACACCGCACGCGCCTTCACCGCCCGGCTGCCGCACTGCGCGCTCGCCAACCTGTACGGGCCGACCGAGGCGGCCGTCGACGTGACCAGCTGGGAGTGCGAGGGGCCGCTCGCGACCGTCCCCATCGGTGCACCCCTCGACAACACCCGGCTGTACGTCCTCGACGCGGACCTGCGCCCGGCGCCCGCCGGCACAGCGGGCGAACTCCACATCGGTGGCGTCCAGGTCTCCCTCGGCTATCACCGCCGGGCGGGCCTGACCGCCGCCCGCTACGTTCCCGACCCCTTCGGCCCGCCCGGCTCACGGCTCTACCGCACCGGCGACCTGGCCCGCTGGAGGGCCGACGGGCAACTGGAGCACCTGGGGCGGATCGATCAGCAGGTCAAGATCCGTGGCATGCGCATCGAGCCCGGCGAGATCGAGGCCGCGCTGCGCGCCGAGCCGCACATCGCTGCCGCGGCCGTGGTGGTCCGTGAGGACAATCCGGGCGACAAGCGTCTGGTGGCGTACCTCGTGACGGACCGGGCGGAAGCGGAAGCGGACGCCTCCGGGCCGGGAACCTCCGGGCCGACCGGGCCGGGAACCTCCGGGCCGACCGGGCCGGGAACCTCCGGGCCGGACACTTCCGAGCCCGACGCCTCCGAGCCGGACACCCCCGAGCCCGACCCCGCCCAGCTGCGTACCGCGTTGCGCCGCACGCTGCCCGACTACATGGTTCCGGCCGCTTTCGTCGTCCTGGACGCCCTTCCGCTCTCCCCGAACGGCAAGCTCGACCGACGGGCACTGCCGGCGCCGCAGGCCCGCCGCACGGGCGGCGCGATCTCGGCCCCGGAGACCGTGACCGAGCAGATCCTGGCCGAGATCTGGGCCGAGGTGCTGACACTGCCCGAGGTCGGTACCGACGACGACTTCTTCGACCTCGGCGGTCACTCGCTCCTGGCCACCCAGGTCGTCGCGCGGGCCCGCAAACGGCTCCCCGAGGCAGGTGCGCGGCCGGTCAGCGTCATGGACCTGTTCACCTGCCGCACGGTGCGCGCCCTGGCCGCCCTGGCCGACCTCGACGAGTCCGAGCGCGGCCCCAGCCGGCTCCTGCACCGGCTCACCCGGCCGACGACCGCCGGCACCCCGACCCTGTCGCTCGTCTGTGTCCCGTACGGCGGAGGCAGCGCCGTCGTCTACCAGCCGCTCGCCGACCGGCTCCCCGACGGGTACGACCTGTGGGCCGTGGCCATCCCCGGCCACGACGTGGGCGTCACCGAGGAGCATCTGCCCTTCGAGGAGCTGGCCGGCCGGATCGCGGCGGAAGTGGCCGAACGGGTCGAGGGCCCGCTGGTCGTGTACGGCCACTGCGGCGTCGGCAGCGCGCTGGCCGTCGCCGTCTCCCGACTCGTCGAGGGCTCCGGCCGTGAGCTGGAGGCCGTCTACATCGGGGCGCAGTTCCCGTTCGCCCGGCCGCGCAGCCGGCTGCTGGGCGCGCTGAGCCGGGTCTCGGCCCTCGAGCCGCTGCTGGGCGACCGGGTGTACGTCAACTGGCTGCGCTCGATGGGCGCCGAGGTCGGCGAACTCGACGACGCCCAGATGAAGTTCATCATCGGGAACATGCGGGCCGACTCGAAGGCGGCGGAGGAGTACTTCACCGAAGTGCTCGCCGACGTCGAGGCGGGCGGCGCCCGGCTGCGGGCCCCGGTGATCTCCGTGATCGGAAACCGGGACCCGGCGACGGACTTCTACGAAGAGCGCTACAGCGAGTGGCAGATGCTGGCCGAGCGCTCGGCGCTGGCCGTACTGGACGAGGGCGGCCACTTCTTCCTGAAGTACCGGGCCCAGGAGCTCGCCGAGATCGTCACCCTCACGCATCCGGCGGTCCTGGCCGGTACGACGGACGAACTGCCGCCGCGGGCGGACGACGGGCCCTGGTGGTTCCACGGCGACAGCGGCGGCGAACCGGACCCGTCCGTCGACGACGGGACGGACGGCGCCACCGGCCGGAAGCGGGCCGACACCGGACCGGCACCCGACACCGGACCGGCACCCGGCATGGGACGGTTCCTGGCCGTCGCCCTCGGCCAGTTGCTCTCCATCACCGGGTCCGCGCTCACCGAGTTCGCTCTGCCGGTGTGGATCTACACCGAGACCGGCTCGATGGCGAAGTACGCCCTCTACGCAGTCATCGGCATGCTGCCCGGCATCCTCGTCGGACCGCTGGCCGGAGCGCTCGTCGACCGGCTCGACCGGCGCAGGGTCATGCTCGTCAGCGACCTGGCGGCCGGCGGAACGCAGGCCGCGCTGCTCACGCTCCTGATGTCCGGGAACCTCGCCTCGTGGCACATCTACGTGCTGCTCGGTGTGCTGTCGATGGCCCTCACCTTCCAACGGCTCGCGTACGCCTCCTCCGTGCCGCAGCTGGTGCCCAAGCAGTACCTGGGCCACGCCAACGGCATCGTCCAGATGGCCTTCGGTGTCGCGCAGTTCGTCGTTCCGCTGGCCGCGGTGGCGCTGATGGCCGGAATCGGCTTGAAGGGCATCCTGATCCTCGATGTCGCCAGCTATGTGATCGCCGTCGGTGTCCTGGTGTTCGTGAAGTTCCCCAGGACCCTGCCCTGGAAGCGGCGGGAGTCCCTGGTCGTCGAGATCAAGCACGGCTTCACCCACTCCTGGAACAACCGGGGGTTCCGGGCCATGCTGCTCTGGTTCGCGGCCCTGAACATCTTCCTGTCGCCACTGTTCCTGCTGGTCACCCCGCTGGTGCTGTCGTTCGACTCCCTGGAGGCGGTGGCACGGGTCTCGGTGGCCGGTGGCGCCGGCGCGATCCTCGGCGGTATCGCGATGGGCTTCTGGGGAGGCCCGAAGAGCAGCCGGATGCGCGGGATGCTGGGGCTGGCCGGGCTGCTCGCCGCGGCCAGTGCGCTGGTCGGGCTCCGGGCGGACCTGTGGATCATCGGCGTCGGGGTGTTCGGGATGTCCTGCGCCTTGTCCATGGTCAACGGCGTCTACACGACGATCGTCCAGATCAAGGTCCCGCAGCGGTTCCACGGCAGGGTGTTCGCCCTGAACACCCTGGTCGCCTGGTCGACCCTGCCGATCGGGCACGGGATCATCGCGCCGGTGGGCTCCTCGGTCTTCGGGCCGATGTTCGAGGACGGCGGTTCGCTGACCTCGACCGTGGGGGCCCTCATCGGCACGGGGCCGGGGCGCGGAATCGGGTTCATGTACCTGCTGTTCGGCGCGGCCATGCTGGTCCTGGTGGTGGTCGGGCTGCGACTCCCGGTGCTGGCCCGCTTCGATGTCGACGTACCGGATGCGCTCCCGGACGACCTGGTCGGCATCCAGGAGCGCGAACGCCGGATGAAGGCCGCCGCAACGGTGCCGGCCGCCGGAGGACAGGACGGCGAACCGACCGCGCACCGGTCCGCCGGACCCGCCCCGGCCGGGGCCGCCGACCCGCGCAGCGACGAGAGGGACGCCGGATGACCGCCGCCCCGCGCCCGCCGTCCTCGCCGCTCCGGCAGGCAGCGCCGCGCAGCCTGTCCGCCCTGCTCGACCACCGGGCGGCCGTCGGTCCGGAGCGCACCGCGCTGATCTGCGGCCCGAGCACGCTGACGTTCGGTGCCTGGCGGGAGCGCGCCGACGCGCTCGCCGCCGGACTGCGGGCCGGGGGCCTCGGGCCGGGGGCGCGGGTGGTGCTCCGGTACGGCAGCGGCGACTGGATCGCGTACGCCGTCGCGTTCTGCGGTGTCCTGCGTGCCGGATGCGTCGCCGTGCCGCTCTCGGACCGGCAGGCCCCGGCCGTGGCCGCCCATGTCCTCGCGGACAGCGATGCCTCGGCCGTCCTGCACGCCTCCGGCGCGAGCATGCCTCCGGGCGTGCTGCCCGACGGGCTGTGGGCGGCGACGGAGGAGGAGGTCGAGGCGAAGGGCGCGTACCGCGAGGCCGGTCCCCGGCCCGACCCCGATGCCCTCGCCCAGATCCTCTACACCTCGGGTACCACCGGGACCCCCAAGGGCGTCACCGCCACGCACGCCAACCTCGTGCACGGCTGCACCCTCGACGAACGGCGCCGCCCTCTGCGCCACTCCCGCCACTTCCTGCATGCCTTCCCCGTCGGCACCAACGCCGGGCAGACCATGCTCGTCAATGCGCTCGACGCCGCCGCGACCGCCGTGGCCGCCCCGCAGTTCACGCCGGGACGGTTCGCCCGGCTCATCGAGGAGTACGAGGTCGGGAGCGTCTTCCTGGTCCCCGCCATGGCCATCGAACTGCTCGGCTCCAAGGCCGCCCGGCGGTGCGTGACCGACAGCGTCCGGCTCGTCGGCTCGACCGCCGCCGCCCTTCCGCAGCCGGTCGCCCTCGGGCTGTCGCAGGCCTTCCCGCGCGCCCAGGTCGTCAACTACTACACGTCCACCGAGGCCGCCCCGGCCCAGATCACCCTGCTCTTCGACCCGGACCGTCCCGACTCCCCCGGCCGCCCCGCCTCCCTGCGCGACCTGCGGATCACGGCCCCCGACGGCACCCCGCTGCCGCCCGGCGAACCGGGCGAGGTGTGGCTGCGCACCCCGGCCGCACCCCGCACCTACCTCGGCGACGCCACGGCCGGGGCGGAGACCTTCCAGGGCCGCTGGGTCCGGATGGGGGACCTCGGGCGGCTGGACGAGGAGGGCTACCTGCATCTGCTCGACCGGGAACGCGACGTGGTCAAGTCCGGTGCGTACAAGGTCTCCACACTCCAGGTGGAGAACGCGCTGCACGCCCACCCGGCGGTGGCGGACGCCGCCGCGCTCGGGGTGCCGCACCCCGTTCTCGGCTCGGTCGTCGCCGCGGTCGTGGTCCCACGCGGCGAACTCACCGCACCCGCGCTGCGGACCTTCCTGCTCGACCGTCTGGCGGCCCACGAACTGCCCGCCCGGCTGCTGTTCCGACCTTCCCTGCCGCGCAACGAAGGCGGCAAGATCCTCAAGCGCGAGCTGCGCCTGCTCCTGGACGACGAGGCCCTGCGATGACCACGACCACCCCATCACCGCTCCCGCTCGGCCCGGCCCAGCACGGGATGTGGGTCACCGAACAGGTGCTGCGGCCCGGTGCCGCGCACCACCTCGCGCTCACCGCGCGGTTCGCCTCACCGCCCGACCCGGAAGCGCTCGCGGCCGGTTGCGCCCGCCTCGTCGCACGGCACCCGGTGCTGGCGTCGCGGGTGGACCCGGAGGGCCCCGCGCTCGTCCCGGCCACGGGTCCCGCGCCCGAGCTGCGCCGCCTGGCCTGCGCCTCTGACGCGCTCGACGCCCTCCTCGCGGAGGAGAGCGCCCGGCCGTTCGACCTGGCCGCAGGCCCTCTCGTACGCTTCGCGCTCGTGACGGCCGGGGACGCGCACCCGGTGCTGCACGCGGTGGCCCATCACCTGGCGTTCGACGGCACCTCGAAGGACGTCCTGCTCGCGGAGATCCTCGGAGTGGAGACGGACGCGCACCGCGCGGTGGTGGAATCCGTCGAACCGGACGCGCAAGACGTCGCAGCTGCGGGGGAGTTCTGGGCGAGCCGCTGGTACGACCCGGCCACCCCCGTACTCCCCGGGCTCCCCGCCTCCGTACGGGACAGCACCACGCCCGCACCCGGCGCCGCCGTCCCCTTCACCCTGGACGCCCCTCTCCACACCCGCCTCGCTGCCACCGCCCGGTCCCTCGGCGTCACCCGCTTCGAACTGCTCCTCGCCCTCTGGCACACCCTGCTGCTCCGGTACGGCAACCAGACCCCGGCCACCGCCCTGGAGCTCTCCACCCGGGGGCCGGGGAGCCCCGAGCACGTCGGCCTGTACGTCAACGAGCTCCCGGTCTTCACCCGCCCGGACCCGGACCGGCCCTTCGCGGACTTCGCCGGGGACGTCCGTGACGAGCTGCACGCCCTGTACGAGCACCGTCCGGTCCCACTCGGCCGGGCGGTCCGCGGCCTCACCCCGCGCACCGCGCTCACCCCGCTCTCGGTCAGTTACCGCCGCCGCACCGGCTGGGAGGCGACGGACGTGCCGGGCGCCGACGTGGACTGGATCGGCTTCACCCACGCGGTGCGCAACCTGGCGCACCTCCAGCTGGTGGACGGTCCGGACGCTCTGGACGGCTCGTTCCAATACCGCGCGGACGCTTTCACCCCCGGTGCGCCCGCCCGGATCGTCGGCCACTTCCGCACCCTGCTCGACGCCGTGCTCAGCGCACCCGCCACCCGCCTCGCCGACCTGCCCCTGCTGGCGGGCGACGAGCTGGAGTCGGCGCTGTACGCGGGCAACGGCACGCCGGCCGCCTGCTCGGCGGACGCCACGGTGATCGGAATGTTCTCGGACCGGGCGGCGGACGCCCCGGACGCGGTGGCCGTGGTGGCGGCGGACGGGGCGGAGCTTTCGTACGCCGAACTGCACGCGGCTGCCGAGGCGTTCGCCGACCGGCTCGCCGCCGCGGGGCTCGGGGCCGGGGACCTCGTGGGCGTGCAGGTGTCGCGGTCGGTGGGCGAACTGGTGGCCGTGCTCGGGGTGCTGGCTGCGGGAGCGGCCTATGTCCCGCTCGATCCCGGCTACCCGGCCGACCGGCTGGCCTTCGTCCGGGCCGACGCGGGCCTTGCCGCCCTGGTCGTCGAGGGACCGGCGCCGGACGGGCTGCCACCCGGGCTGCCGGTCCTGTCCCCGGCGACCGGGGCGCTTCCGGACGGGCCGGTCCCGCCCCGGGCCCGCGCTACCGCCCCGGCCGCCGGGGACCCTGCGTACGTCATCTACACCTCCGGCTCCACCGGTACGCCCAAGGGCGTCGAGGTCCCGCACGGCGCGCTGGCCAACCTGCTCGGCACCCTGGCGGACCGCCTGGGCGCAACGGCCGATGACCGCTGGCTGGGGCTGACCTCGCTGTCGTTCGACATCTCCACCGTGGAGCTGCTGCTGCCGCTGACCGTCGGAGCCCGGGTCGTCCTCGTCCCGGAGGAGCGCCAGCGCGACGGGGCGGCCCTGCTGAAGCTGATCGACGGACACGGCATCACCCACGTCCAGGCCACCCCGAGCAGCTGGCGGCTGATGCTGGCCGCCGGTCTGCACCACCCGGACCTGGTCGCCGTCGCGGGCGGCGAGGCGCTGCCCGGGCCGCTGGCCGATGAACTGGCCCCATCGGTAGTCCGGTTGGTCAATGTGTACGGGCCGACCGAGACCACCGTCTGGTCCACCCTGGCCGAACTCGGTCCCGGCGACCCCGTCACGATCGGCCGCCCGCTCGCCGCTACCAGGGCCCATGTGCTCGACGCACACGGGCAGCCCGTCCCCGACGGCATCCCCGGCGAACTGCACCTCGGCGGCGCGGGTGTCGCGCACGGCTACCGGGGTCGCCCGGGACTGACCGCCCAGCGCTTCGTCCCCGACCCGTGGGGGCCGTCCGGTTCGCGGCTGTACCGCACGGGGGACCTGGTACGCCGACTCGCCGACGGACGGCTGGAGTTCGCGGGGCGCCTCGACACCCAGGTGAAGCTGCGCGGCCACCGCATCGAGTTGGGGGAGATCGAGGCCCGCCTCGTCGAGCACCCGGCGGTGGCCCAGGCGGTCGTCGTCCTGGACCGCGACGGCGGTGCGGGCGGTGGGCAGGAACGGCTGGTGGCGTACGTGGTCGGTGCGCCGAAGGCCCCGCCCGCCGACGGGCTCCGTGCCCATCTGGCCCGTACGCTGCCCGCCGCGATGGTCCCCGGGGTCTGGGTCCCGCTGGGCGGACTGCCCCTCACCCCCAACGGCAAGGTGGACCGGGGGCGGCTCCCGGAGCCGCCGCGGGTCAGGGCGGACGTGCCCGTGGGCCGGGCGGGCGGTGATGCCGCGGGAACCGCGCCGAACGGGGTTGCCGCGGCGGTCCGCGACATCTGGCGGGAGGTGCTGCGGCTCGACGACATCGGTCCGGACGAGGACCTCTTCGACCTGGGCGGCCATTCCCTGACGATCACCGCCATCGCCGCCCGTATCCGCAAGCAGCTCGGCGTCGAGGTACCGCTCGACGTCTTCTTCGACACCCCGACGCTCGCCGAGGTCACGACCGCGGTGGGCGAACTTCAGCAGCAGGCAGCAGCAGGAGGAGAGCAGCGATGAGCGACACCCCGGCCTATCAGGTGGTCGTCAACGACGAGGAGCAGCACGCACTGTGGCCGGCCAGGACCGCACCGCCCGCCGGCTGGCACGCGGAGGGCTTCACCGGGTCGGAGGAGGAGTGCATGGCGCACGTGGACACCGTCTG
Source organism: Streptomyces sp. NPDC060035 (assembly GCF_042736635.1). Classification (NCBI taxonomy): domain Bacteria; kingdom Bacillati; phylum Actinomycetota; class Actinomycetes; order Kitasatosporales; family Streptomycetaceae; genus Streptomyces; species Streptomyces sp. NPDC060035. Next base: position 327,213 of record NZ_JBHWVO010000007.1, on the reverse strand, counting down.
GCCCGACATCCGGCCGCTCGGCCTGCGCCGCCGTCTCGCCCGGTCCGCCGAGGCGGGCCGGTGACCGCCGGGGCGGCTCCCACCGTACGTGCGCTGCGGAGCCGGGTCGTGGCACTCGTCTCCGAGGCGACCGACGGCGAGGTGACCGAGGCGGAAATCCTTGTCCCGGGCGGGTCGCTGACCGCGCTGGGCGTCACCTCGCTGGCGTTCCTCCGGCTGATCGACTCCGTCGAGGACGAGTGGGGGGTCTGTCTCGATCTGGACGGGCCGTTCCGCTTCCTGGACGACCTCGACGCCCTGGTCGGCCACCTCGCCGAGCTGGGCGCCGACGCGGACGGCGAGGGCGATGGCTGACACCACCACGGTCCCCGCGGCCACCACGGTCCCTGTGACCACCACGGTCCCTGTGACCACCACGACCCGCGCGGCCACCACGATCCCCGCGGATGCCGGCCCCGCCCCCCTGGGCGCCGGTGTCCGCACCGGGGTCGACTTCTGCGGGGAACGCTCCGGGCAGGCGCCGCTGACCTGGGGGCAGCTGGCGATCTGGCATGCGATCGGACGCACCGCGCCCAACGACCACTACTTCAACATCGGCCGGATCCTGCCACTCGCCGACCGGGGTCGTCCCGCCACCGTCGACGGGGCGACCCGAGCCCTCGGCGCGCTCGTGGAACGCCATGAGGCGCTGCGTACCCGGATGGCGCCGGGCGGCGACGGGCAGCCCGGTCAGATTCTCGCGGCCACCGGCTTCCTGCCCGTCACCGTCGTCCCCGCCCCGGACACGGCCGCCGCCGGGCGCCTCGCCCAGGAGGTGCTCGACGGGCTGTGCGCCACCCGCTTCGACTACCGGGAGGAGTGGCCGCTGCGCGTCGCTCTCGTCTCGGTCGGCGACCAGGTCACCCACGCCGTGCTGGTCCTGTGCCACCTCGCCGCCGACGGGCACGCGGCCGAAGTCCTCGTACGCGACCTCCGGCTCCTGGTGCGCCGGGGATCTGCCGGGCGCCCGCCCGCCACCACCCCGTTGGACCTGGCACGCGAGCAGCACGGCGAGGCCGGCCTGCGGCGCGGGGCGACGGCCCTGGCGCACTGGGAGGCCGGCTACCGCGCGTCTCCTGCAACGATGTTCCTCCGGCCGGCCGCCGAACCCCGCACCCCGCGCTTCTGGACGGGGCGGATCGTCTCGCCCGCGCTCGCCCGCGCGGTCGCCATGGTCGCGGCCACGCACCGGGTCAGCGGTTCCACCGTGCTGCTGGCCGCGTCCGCGGCGCTGGTGGCGGCCGGGCAGGGGCACCGTACGGCGGCCGTCATGCCCATCGTCGGCAACCGAACGGCCCCCGCGCACCGTGATCTGGTCACCACCCTGTCGCAGGACGGCTTGTTCGTCCTCGACCTGGGCGCGGACGCGTCGGGGACCGGGTTCACGGATCTCCTGCCCGGCGCCTACCAGGCGGCCCTGCGAGCCTACCGGGCCGCACGGTACGACCCGGTGGCCTGGGACGCGCTCGCCGAGCGGTTGCGCCAGGAGTACGGCCACGAGGTCCACCCGTACTGCTGCTTCAACGACATGCGACTGGTCGAGCGCCCTGTCGCGGTGGCCGCGGTGTCCACGCCCGCAGAACTGGACGCCGCCCGGAGCCGGACCCGCTTCGGCTTCCCCGCCACCCAGGACCGGGTCGCCTGCCGCTACTGCCTGCACATCACCGAGGAGGGCGACGCGCTCGCGGTGGCACTGACCGCCGACACCGCGTATCAGCCGCCGGACGCGATCCGCGCGCACCTGTACGCGATGGAGGAGCTGATCGTTTCGAGCGCCGCCGGACGTCCGCCCCTGCTGTCCGCTCTGCCCGGCCTGCTGGACGCGGCGGGAAGGAACACGCCATGACCGACCGGGGCACGACCACGGCGGCGACCGCGCCGCTCCGGGCCTGGGCGGAGAGGACCTCGTGCGTCCAGGGCGGTCCGATCGCCTTCCACCTGACGGGAGGGCCGGGCCCCGGCGGTCCGCCCGCCCGGGTCGTCGTCACCGACGCGGTGACGGACGACGTACGCCTGAGGGCGCCGGTGAGCGGAGCGGACTGGACCCTGGACGTCCCGGCCGACTGGCCCAGCTCCCTCTACCGCGCCACCTTCGAGGTAACGGGCGGCCCGGCCCCGGAGGGGGCCGGGGCCGAGCACGAGGTGTGGTTCGTCGTGCGGGCGGCCCGGCCCGGTGCACACTCACCGGTCCTCGTCTCGGTTCCGTTCGCCACCTGGCGTGCGTACACCCACGCCGGGCAGCCCCACCGCGGCCTCTACTACACCGAGCAGCCCGACCGGGCCGCCCGGGTCTCCTTCGCCTCGCCCGGTGGCGGTCCGCCGCCCGAACGCTGGGAGGAGGGGCTGCTGCGCTGGCTGCCCGGTGCCGGTTACCCGGTCGAGTTCTGCTCCGGACTCGATCTCCACGACGGTGACGAACTCCTCGGCCACTACCGGCTCCTGGTGGTCAACGGCCACGACGAGTACTGGTCGATGGAGATGCGCGACAGCGTGGAGTCGTTCGCCCGGCGTGGTGGCAACCTGGCCTTCTTCGCTGCCAACACCGCCTGGTGGCAGATGCGGCTGGAGGACGACGGGCGCACGATGGTGTGCCACCGGGACGCGGTCACCGACCCGATGACCGCGCTCGACCCGCGCCGGGTGACCGTCGAGTGGTCCAGTTCTCCCGTGGAGCGCCCCGAGAACACCATGACCGGTGTGAGTTTCCGCCGCGGCGCGGGCGCCTGGGGCGAGGGCATGACCATCATGCGCAAGGACGCGTACACGGTCCGCTTCGCCGCGCACTGGGTGTTCGCCGGTACCGGGCTGGTGGACGGCGACCCCTTCGCCCGGGGAGCCCTCGGATACGAGACGGACGCCTGCGCGCTGGAGTGGGACGGAGACGTGCCCCGGGCCACCGGCGCGGACGGCACCCCCGCCTCCTTCGTCGTCCTCGCCACCGCCGATCTGCGGCACTGGCGTCCGTACGGACAGGGCGGGGCCGCGACGATGGGCGTCTTCCGGCTCGGTGCGGGCACGGTGTTCAACGCCGCGACGATCAACTGGGGCAGTGTGCTGGAGGACGATCCCGTCGTCGACCGCATCACCCGCAATGTGCTGGACAGGCTGAGCGGTGCCGCACCGGGCGGTGCCTGGGAGGTCGCTGGCGGTGCGGCACAGGTCCACGCGCTGGCCGTCTGCGAGAGCGTGCTGTTCGGGGTGGACGAGCAGGGCCTGCTGGTGTGCCGGGAGCCGTCCGGGCAGAACGTGCCGTGGCGCCCGGTCGGGACGGCGGCCGGAGTGCGCGCGCTGGCCTCCTCGCGGGAGGCGTCGGGGTCGCTGCCGCTGGAGCTGTACGCGGCCACGGACGACGGGCGGCTGCTGCGCCGCGATCCGGTGCCGGGACCGGCCGAGTGGGTGGAGGCAGGCACCGTACCGGCGGGAACGGGTGCGCTGGCGCTCTGCGACGCCGGGGTGTTCGCCGTCACCCCGCACGACGACACCCTCCATTACCGGTCCGCGCTCGGCCCGCAGGAACCTTGGTACGTGCTGGGTGACGCGGGCGGTGCGGTCGCGCTGACAACCCTGAACAGCCGGCTCTGGGCAGTCACCGCCGACGGGCGCCTGCGGACCCGTCTCCCGGCGGGCCCGGGCGCAGGTCCGGTCCGGTTCACGGACTGCGCCGACGCGGGCCCGGCCGGCGGCTGCACGGCCCTCGCCGCCCGGGCCGGAGTGCTGTACGCGGCTCGTGGGGGAGGACCTCTGCTGATGCGTCGACAATCGGCCACACGGGCCCGATCCGGTCCGTAGGGCACGGTGGGTGCCAACTCCGCGCCGTACTCTTACCGAGGAGTAGGGCAGTGGGGGCGGGAGGGAAGTCTGACGTGAGTGCAGTGAAGAGCAAACGCATGCCGCGCGCTGTGCGTGAGCAGCAGATGATGGATGCCGCGGTGCAGACCTTCGGGCAGCGTGGATACCGGGCTGCTTCGATGGATGAGATCGCGGAGCTGGCCGGTGTCTCCAAGCCATTGGTCTATCTGTATCTGAATTCCAAGGAAGAACTCTTCACCGCGTGTATCCGCCGCGAGGCAAAAGCGCTGGTGGAAGCGGTGCAGGCGGCGGTGGAGCCGGGGCTGCCGGCGGATCGCCAGCTGTGGTCCGGGCTGCGGGCGTTCTTCACGCACACCGCGGACAACCCGGACGGCTGGGCGGTGCTGGACCAGCAGGCACGGTCGCAGGGGGAGCCGTTCGTCAGCGAGGTCGGTGTGCTGCGGGAGGAGATCGTTGCGTTCGTGACGGGTCTGATCGGCGCGGCGGCACGCGAGGCGCACCACGATCCTGCGCTGCCCGACCGCGATGTGGCCGGGCTCGCGCAGGCGCTCGTGGGGGCTGCGGAGGCGCTCGCGGGGTGGGCGAACGAGACTCCGGGTGTCTCGGCCAAGGAGGCGGCGGGCACCCTGATGAACTTCTCCTGGGCGGGCCTGGAGAACCTCATGCACGGCCGCGGCTGGCAGTCCAAGGGCTGACAGGGCTATCGGCCGTCCAGGGTCACGCTGCCGGTGAGGTGGACCCGGCTTCCGCCGCGCACCTCGAAGGCGGAGCCGGCAGCCGCGTACGTCACGGTGGCCGGCAGCAGGACGGGGGCCCTGAAGTCGGCCCGTACGGAACGGATCCGGCCCGATTCGCCGGCTGCGGCCTCGGCCTCGGCGAGGCAGCGGGCGACGGTCCACATGCCGTGCGCGATAGGCCGGGGGAAGCCGAACAGCCGTGCCGTCAGCGGGTGCAGGTGAATGGGGTTCCGGTCGCCCGAGGCGGCGCCGTACCGCCGTCCGAGGTCGCCGGGCAGCTGCCACTCGGCCACGGCGGGAAGACTCTTCGGGGTCGCCGCCGCCCCGGAGGCGGGTGCGGCGGTGGTGCCGGTCGGGTGCCGGGACAGGTAACCGCTGCGCGATTCCCACACCAGCTCGCCCGCCAGCCGGGCCTCCGTCACCATCGTGACCTCGGTGCCTCGCCGATGGGGAGTCAGTTCCGCGGCGTACACGACGAGTTCGAGCCTGTCCGCCGGGTGCAGCACCCGGTGCCGGGTGATCTCGATCCAGGTGTGGACGAGCCCCAGCACCGGCAGGGGGAAGGCACGGCCGGTCATGACGCGCATGGCCAGCGGGAAGCCAAGGACATGCGGGTAGGTGAGTGGCAGCACTCCCGGCTCGGTGAACCCGCAGACCCTGCTGTACGAGGTGAGGGGCCCGGGTGCGCTGCGGGCGGGCGGAAGCGACGCCCGGCCGGTGGGGAGCGCGGCACCGGACCGCCCCGCCCGCTTGAACGGGGAGGTGACGGCCCCGCGTACGAGGGACATGCTCAGGCTGGACATGGCCTCAGGCCCCCAGCAGGCTCTGGCCGCAGACCCGTACGATCTGGCCGTTGACGGCGCTCGACGCGGGCTGGGCGAGCCAGGCGGTGGTCTCGGCGACATCGACCGGAAGCCCGCCCTGGGAGAGGGAGTTCATCCGGCGGCCGGCCTCCCGGATGAAGAGCGGCACGGCGGCGGTCATCTTCGTCTCGATGAAGCCGGGGGCGACCGCGTTGACGGTGACACCGTGGTCGGCGGCGGCGTGCGGGGCCAGGGAACGGACCAGGCCGATGATGCCCGCCTTGCTGGCCGCGTAGTTGGTCTGGCCGTTGTTCCCGGCGATCCCGGCGATGGACGCCGTGGCGACGATCCTGCCGCCGCGGTTGACGGCGCCCGCCTCGAGGAGGGCGTCGGTGGTGCGCAGGACGCTGTCCAGGTTGACCTCGATCACCGAGTCCCAGCGGTCGGCCGGCATGTTGGCGAGCCTTCGGTCCCGGGTGATGCCCGCGTTGTGGACGAGGATGTCGAGCCCCCCGGGTGCGGCTGCGGCGATCCGGTCGGCGGCGTCGGGTGAAGTGATGTCCAGCGGCAGGGCGGTGGCGCCGAGCCGGGCGGCGGTACGGGTCAGCTCGTCCTCGGCCTGCGGGATGTCCAGGCAGATCACCGTGGCGCCGTCCCTGGCCAGGACGGAGGCGACCGAAGCTCCGATGCCGCGGGCCGCGCCGGTGACCAGCGCGGTGCGCCCGGACAGCGGCGCCGCCCAGTCGGCGACCGGGTCGGGGGTGGCGTCGGTGAGCTCGATGACCTGGCCGCTGATGTAGGCGGACCGGGGGGAGAGCAGGAACCGGAGTGTGGATTCCGCCGAGGCGGCGGCGCCCGACGGGATCCGCAGCAGCTGCGCGGTGGCACCCTTGCCGATCTCCTTGCCGAGCGAGCGCACGAACCCTTCGAGCGCCTGCTGGGCCGCCGCCTGGTGGTGGTCGTCCGGTGACGGTGGTGTGCCGAGGACGACGACACGGCCTCCCGCGGTCAGCGACCGTATGACGGGATGGAGCGCGGAGTGCACTGTCCCGAGTCCCGCAACCGTGGTGATTCCGGTGGCATCCAGGACGATTCCCGCCGGGTGGCCGGTCTGCTCGGCGGCCGCCGGGCCGATCGTCGCGAGAATCGCGCGCAGCATGTCCGAGATCGCCGATTCACCCGCTGTGAGGTGCAGCAACGGGCCGTCGAGTGTGGGATTCTCCAGCGTCCAGCGGCGCAGCCGCCGGGGCTGCGGCAGGCCGAGCCTGCGGGTCAGAAAGCGGCCGGGTGCTGTGCCGGTGAGGTGCAGATAGCGGTCGGCCATTGTCCAGACTCCTGCTCGGTCGTAGATTTACTCCGGAGTAAGGTTACTCAAGAGTCAGGAGTTGGTCGAGATGAGTTGGTCGAGTTGATTCCCCTCGCACTTCCGCAGCCGCGCAGGGTTGCGGTCATCGGCGGCAGTCGCATCCCGTTCGCCCGCTCCGACGGTCCGTACGCGCAGGCCTCCAACCAGGAGATGCTCACCGCCGCGCTGGACGGACTGGTCAACCGTTTCGGACTGCGGGGGCAGCAGGTCGGCGAGTTCGTCGCCGGGGCGGTCCTCAAGCACAGCCGGGACTTCAACCTGGCCCGCGAGACCGTCCTGGGCTCCGCCCTCGACCCGCGCACCCCGGCGTACGACATCCAGCAGGCCTGCGGTACGGGTCTGCAGGCCGTCATCGCCGCCGCCAACAAGATCACCCTCGGTGTCGTCGACTCGGCGATCGCGGGCGGCGCGGACACCACGAGCGATGCGCCCCTCGGCGTCAACGACCAGTTGCGCAGGCTGCTGCTCGAAGCTCGCCGCGCCCCATCGACGGGCGCCCGGATCAAGGCTCTGTCGGGCGTACGTCCCCGGCACCTCGTCCCGGACATCCCGCGCAACGAGGAACCCCGCACCGGTCTCTCGATGGGCGAGCACGCCGCGGTCACCGCCCGCAAGTGGGGCGTCGCCCGCGCCGATCAGGACCTGCTGGCGGCCACCAGCCACCAGCGGCTCGCCGCGGCCTACGAGCGCGGCTTCCTGGACGATCTCGTCGTCCCGTACCTCGGTCTGGACCGTGACCAGAATCTGCGCCCCGGCTCCACGGTCGAGAAACTCGCCACACTGAAGCCGGTGTTCGGAGCCGATCACCCCGACGCGACGATGACGGCGGGCAATTCGACCCCGCTCACCGACGGTGCGGCCACCGTGCTGCTGGCGAGCGAGGAGTGGGCGACGGCGCACGGCCTGGAGCCGCTCGCGTATCTGTCGCTCTACGAGACGGCGGCCGTCGACTACGTGAGCGGCGAGGACGGGCTGCTGATGGCGCCCGCGTACGCCGTACCGCGCATGCTGGAGCGTGCCGGGCTCACCTTCGAGGACTTCGACCTCTTCGAGATCCACGAGGCCTTCGCCTCCCAGGTGCTCGCCACCCTGGCCTCCTGGGAGGAGCAGGGGCTGGCCGCGATCGACCGGGACAAGCTCAACGTGGCGGGATCGTCCCTGGCCACGGGGCATCCGTTCGCCGCGACCGGTGCGAGGATCGTCGCGACCCTGGCCGAGCTCCTCGCGGAACGGGATGCTCCGGGACGGGGCCTGATCTCTGTCTGCGCCGCGGGCGGCCAGGGAGTCACAGCCATTCTGGAACGCCCCTGACCCCGCCGGACGGAACCGGGACCCGGATCGGCCGCCGCGCCCCGCACCCACCACCGCACGACCCCGCGCACCCAACAGCCCGCACCGGCACCGGACCCACGGACGGGCCCGGTGCCGCCCCCCCACGCCGAGGAGCCGCTCGTGTCCACGTCAGCCGCTGCCGCCACACCCGCGGCCCCCACCGTGCCCGTTCTGGTCGAGCCCACGAAGGTCAGGGCAGCCGACGGCACGGTACGGGAGGTCTCCGTACCCCTGTTCGCGCCGACCGTACGACGCGGTTCGCTCGCCGAGATCCCCTTCGACAACGCCCGCGAGGCCCCGTCCGAAGCCGTCCTCAGCCGCAAGCAGTCCGACCGCACCTGGCAGGACGTGACAGCTTCCGAGTTCGCCGACGAGGTGCAGGCGGTGGCCAAGGGCCTCATCGCCGAAGGCCTCCAGACCGGTGACCGGGTCGCGATCATGGCCCGCACGACCTACGAATGGACGCTGCTCGACTTCGCGGCCTGGGCCGCCGGGCTCGTCACCGTGCCCGTCTACCCGACCTCCTCCGCCTTCCAGACCCGCTGGATACTCCAGGACTCGGGCGCCGTGGCCTGTGCCGTGGAGACGAAGGAACAGGGCCGGCTGGTCAGCCAGGAGCGGCAGCAGCTCGGCGATCTCGCCCACCTCTGGCAGTTCGACACCGGCGCCATCGGCCGCCTGAAGTCACTGGGCAAGCAGATCCCCGACGCGGAGGTCGCCGCCCGGCGCGCGACCCTGGAGCCGGACAGCCCCGCCACCCTCATCTACACCTCGGGCACCACGGGCCGGCCCAAGGGCTGCGTCCTGACCCACGGCAACTTCTTCGCCGAGGTCGACAACGCGATCGAGCTGCTGCACCCGGTCTTCAAGTCCGTCTCCAAATACCCCGCTTCCACCCTTCTCTTCCTTCCCCTGTCCCACGTCTTCGGCCGGATGGTCGCGGTCGGCTGTCTGCGCGCCCGGGTCCGGCTCGGGCACGCGCCCTCCATCCAGACCGAGGACCTGCTGGCGGACCTGGCGGGCTTCAAGCCCTCGTTCCTGCTGGCGATCCCGTACGTCCTGGAGAAGGTCTTCAACACCGGCCGGGCCACCGCCGAAAAGATGGGCCGTGCCTCGTCCTTCGACCGCGCGGCCCGCATCGCCCAGCGCTACGGCGAGGCGATCGAGGCCGCCGAACACGGCACGGGTCCCGGCCCGGGGCTCGGCCTGCGCGTCGCCCGCGCCCTGTACGACCCGCTGGTCTACCGCCGCATCAGGGCCGCGCTCGGCGGCCATGTCCGGTACGCGATCTGCGGCGGCTCCCCGTTGGGGCACAGGCTCGCCGCGTTCTACGCGGGCGCGGGCATCGAGATCTTCGAGGGCTACGGCCTCACCGAGACCACCGCGGCCGCCACCGTCACCCCGCCCCTCAAGCCCCGCCTGGGCACGGTGGGCTGGCCACTGCCCGGTACCGCCGTACGGATCGCGGACGACGGCGAGGTCCTGCTCAGCGGCGGCCAGGTCTTCCAGGGCTACTGGGACACCGAGCGCAGCGAGGCGGTCCCGTATCTGGAGGAGGACAACTGGTTCCCGACCGGCGACCTCGGCGCACTGGACGAGGACGGCTACCTCACGATCACCGGCCGCAAGAAGGACATCATCATCACGTCCGGCGGCAAGAACGTCATCCCGGCCCCGCTGGAGGACTGGCTGCGCGCCCATCCGCTGGTCGGCCAGTGTCTGGTGGTCGGCGACAACCGCCCGTTCATCAGCGCCCTGATTACCCTGGAGCCGGACGGACTCGCGCACTGGCGCCGGATGCGCAAGAAGGTGGACTTGCCGATGCGCGACCTCGTCAACGACGAGGAGCTGCGTGCGGCGCTGCAGCGCGCGGTCGACGAGGCCAACCGGCTGGTCTCGCGTGCCGAGTCGATCCGTAAGTTCACGGTCCTGCCGGGGGAGTTCACCGAGGAGAGCGGACACCTCACCCCGTCGCTGAAGCTGAAGCGGGACGCGATCACACGGGACTTCGACGCGGAGATCGAGGACCTGTACCGCAAGTAGCCCCCGTACGTGCCGGCCCGGCTCCTGCGCCGGGCCGGCAACAGGAAGACCGCTACTCAGGCAAGGGGACCGCGGATCTGAGTACTCGGGCGGTGCCGGCCGGCCATGGGGCTCCGTAGCGTCCGTCAGATGAAGAACACCGGCGCCGATCTCGATTCTGCCGACCTCGATCCGGAGTACTTCGGCAACCGGCGGTGGCAGGTCGCCGCGGAATGGGCCTGGCCGGCCTTTCTCGCGGCCGGAGTACTGGTCATCGGACTCTTCGTGGGGGTGTTGGGACCGCTGCTCGCCCTGGCCTGCGACTCGTGCCAGGACGGCATCCGAGGCCGGCTGCGCTTCCAGGGCGCGTTCTTCGCCGTCGCGTGGTTCGCCGTACCACTCACCGCATCGGGAACGGCGGTCGGCGTCTTCTTCCCGCGGGGCGGCACACGGGTAGCCGTCATCGGCACGGGCGTACTGGCGGTGCTGCAGCTCGTGATGATGGTCCTCGGCCATTACGCGGCATGAAGGCGCCCCGGTCCGGAGCCGCCCCGTTGCACGGATGCTCCGGGCCGGGCTGGTGTCCCGCACCGGCCCGGACTCCGCAGCGACGGGCTAACTCCCCAGGAACACCGGGTTGGTGAGCGCCGCCAGTGCCCCCGGCAGCCCCGGCACCGACGCCGGATGCCGCACCTCGGCCCGTACATAGGCGGCGTACGAGGGAGTCGTCCGCCACTCGACCGTGCCCGCCCCGGACTCCGGCAGTGCGGCCGTGAACAGGGTGCCCTGGTCCGTGACGAAGTGCGCCGTGCACCCCGGCGCACCGGTGACCTCCAGCCGTACGGTGACGGGGGCGTCCTCGTCGGCCCGCAGCCGCTCGCCGATCCCGGCATGCAGACCGCGCCCGCCCGAGGCGCCGAAGGCGAGCGTGACGGCGGACGACTCGGCGATGTACGAGCGGCCCGCCCGGATGCCCGCGGTGATCGCCCTGCGCGACAGCTCGTCGGCCAGGACGACGGTCTGCGGCAGCCCGACCTTGTCCGGCTCGCGGTGGGCGTCGCTGTTGCCCATGGCCGGGATCCACGGCTTCGACGCGCGGACGGCCGCGACGAGGGAGTTGTCCCACTCGGCGAGCGCGATCTCGTCCTCCGGGGTGTACGGGCCGTTCCACACCTCCACCGCGTCCGCCTCGCCGAAGCCGAACTTCCAGTGGCAGCCGATGCACGTGGCGTGCGGATGCGCGGGCACGACCAGGCCACCGGCCCGCCGCACGGCCTTCGCGTAGTGCCCGAAGCGGTTGTCGCGCGCCCGGTAGCGCCAGTCGACGAACGTGCCCGGGTCGGTGGCGAGCGCCACGACGTGCCCGTTGCGGGTGGTGACCTCCTCGCCCGTCAGGATCAGCAGGTCGTCACCCCACAGCCCCTCCCAGGCGCTGTGCGCGGAGTGGGTGTTGTGCTCGCTGCTGTTGATGAAGTCGAGCCCGGCGGCGCGCGCGGCGGCTGCGATGTCCGCCGGGGTGCGCTTGCCGTCGGAGTGGACGGAGTGCAGATGGCAGTCACCCCGGTACCAGGCCCTGCCGCGCCCCTTCGCGCGCTCGGGCGGGTAGACGGGCTCGGGGGTGGCGCCGGTGGGCCCGAAGTCCAGAGTGACGGTCACTTCGTACGGGAGGCCCTCGGGGGCGACGGTGTACGGGCCCAGGGCGATGTGCCAGGTCCCGGCCCGTACCGGCCCCGGGATGTAGCCGGGTGTCGCCTCGTCGGCCCGGATGAAGAAGCTGCTGCGCGCCCCGCCGGACCAACCGCGGAAGCCGCGCCCGCCCAGCTCGGTACCGCGCTCGTCGAAGATGCCGATGTCGAGGGCGTTGCCCTGGGTGCCGGCCGGTACGGGAGTCTTCACGTACGTGTACGAGACGGCGATCTCCCGTACTCCGCGCGGCACCTCGACGGGCAGATGGACGAAGTCGGGCGATCCGGTGGGCAGGGTGCCGCGCACGGTCCGCACCGCCGTGTTCGGGCCTGCCCCGGTCTCGTCCCCGGGTGCGGGAGTGGGTGCGGCGTCGGCGAAGCTCACAGGGCCCAACGTCAGAGCGGTGGCGGCGGTCCCGACGAGAAGACCGCGCCTGGCTATCGATCCGGTCATGCGAGTGCTCCCCAGGGTGTCGTGAGTGACGAGGGTGATGTACTCGAACTCTCGTATGAGGCCGTGAACTCCGGGGAAACGCAAGAGGGGCCACGGCCGAAGTGGAACCGCACGCCCCCGGGCGTCAGTGGAAGCCCGGCTTTGCGCACCGCACGGCACGCGACCGCATACGTTGGTGCCGTCACGGACGACGACGGAGGAGTCCTCGCATGCGGATCGCCACAACGATCTTCCTCACCGATGAGACGATCACGCCCGTACGGCTCGCACGGGAGCTGGAGCAGCGCGGGTTCGCCGGGCTGTATCTGCCCGAGCACACGCACATCCCGGTGAGCCGGGAGACCCCGTACCCGGCGGGCGGCGAGCTCCCGCCCGAGTACGGCCGCACCCTCGACCCGTTCGTCGCCCTGGGCCAGGCAGCGGCGGTCACGGAGCGCCTGTCCCTCGGCACCGGTATCACCCTGATCGCCCAGCACGACCCGATCGACCTGGCGAAGCAGGCGGCCACGCTCGACCATCTCTCCGGCGGCCGGTTCACGCTCGGCATCGGCATCGGCTGGAATGTGGAGGAGGCCGCGGACCACGGGGTCACCTGGGCGACGCGGCGGGCGCTGGCGAGCGACCGGATGGCGCTGATGCGGGCCCTGTGGGCCAACGAGCCGACCGCGTACGACGGTGAGTTCGGCTCGGTCAGGGCGAGCCACGCGTATCCGAAACCGGTACGGAAGCCGCGCGGACCGGTGAACGGCCCGCGCACCCTGATCGGTGGTGCGGCGGGGCCGAAGCTGTTCGCACAGATCGCCGGGGAGGCGGACGGCTGGCTGCCGATCGGCGGGCGCGGTCTGTCGGAGTCCGTACCGAAGCTGCGCGCGGCCTGGGAGTCGGCGGGCCGCGATCCGAAGCAGCTCCAGGTGGTCCCGTACGCGGTCCTGCCCAGCCCGGGCAAGCTGGCCCACTACGCGGACCTGGGCATCGAGGAGGTCGTCCTGCAGCTGCCGCCGGCGGGCGAGGCGGAGGTGCTGCGCGCGCTGGACGCGTACGCCGAGTACCTCTGACAGCCGAGTGGCCGGGATCGTCCGGTGGCGATCTTCGGATGCAACCGCGAACGCTAAAATTGCATCCTTCACCTCCGGACATCGATGGTGCGGCCCGTGTGCGTGTGTGCTCGGCTGCCGGGGATCAGGAGCACGATGAACAGGCCGTTGCGGCACATAGCCATCTTCTGCGGGCTGCTGATGCTCGCCCTGCTGATCCGGACCAACTGGCTGCAGTTCGCCCAGAGCGAGGAGCTCGCCACCCACGAGCACAACCGCCGGGTCAAGATCACCCAGTTCGCGACCCCGCGCGGCGACATCATCGTGAACGGCAAGGCGATCACGGGCTCGAAGGCGGTTTCGGGGACCGACTTCAAGTTCCAGCGCACCTTCAAGGACGGTGCGATGTACGCCCCCGTCACCGGCTACGCCTCCCAGGCGCAGGGCATGTCCCTGCTGGAGAAGACGTACGACAGCGTGCTCAGCGGCCAGGACGAGCGCTTCGCCTTCTCGAACGCCAAGGGCATCCTCACGGGTGACGAGCGGCGCGGCGGCGACGTGATCACAACCATCGACCCGAAGGCGCAGAAGGCCGCGTACAAGGGCCTCACCGACCTCGACGCGCGGGGCGCGGTCGTCGCTCTCGACCCGGCGACGGGCAAGGTGCTCGCCCTGGTCTCGACCCCCTCGTACGACCCCTCGGTCTTCGCCGGCAACTCCTTCAAGGAGGGCGACACGTTCCAGTCGCTCGTCGACGCCAAGAGCAAGCCCCTGGCCAACCGCCCGCTGCGCGAGACCTTCCCGCCCGGCTCCACGTTCAAGATCCTCACGGCTGCCGCCGCCCTGGAGCACGGCGTCGTCACGGACGTCGACGCGGCGACCGACGCCGCCTCCCCGTACCGGCTGCCGCTCTCCTCGAACAAGATCAGCAGCGAGGCGGGCGACCGGACCTGCAACAAGGCCTCGTTCAAGACGGCCATGCAGTTCTCCTGCAACAACGTCTTCCTCGACGCGGCATCCAAGCTGGGCGACGACAAGATGCGTGAGACGGCGGAGAAGTTCGGCTTCAACTCCGACGTCTACTCCGAGGAGTTCGGCGACATGCTCGCCACGAAGAGCCTCTACCCCGCGGAGCTCGACAAACCGGGCACGGCCCTGACCGGCATGGGCCAGGGCAGCCTGACCAGCACCCCGATGCAGATGGCGATGGTGACCGCCGCCCTCGCCAACGACGGCAAGCTGATGCAGCCGTACATCGTCGAGGAACTGCGCGGCCCGGACCTGTCGACCCTGGAGACGCACGAGCCGAAGCTCAAGAGCCAGGCGGTCTCCGAGGGCACGGCGAAGAAGGTCCAGGAAATGATGGAGTTCACCGCCAGCGAGGGCAGCGCGAAGCGCGCGCTGATCGACGGTGTGACGGTGGGCGGCAAGACCGGTACGGCGCAGCGCGGTGACGACGTGACCAAGGAAGTGCCGTACGGCTGGTTCGTCTCGTACGGCAAGAAGCCCGACGGTCAGTCGGTGGCGGTCGCGGTCTTCATCGACCCGACGGCGATGGACATCTCCCGCGAGGACATCTCGGGCGGCGGCCTGGGCGGCCCGATCGCGCGGGACGTCATGAAGGCGGTCCTCGGCGCGTAGGCCGGCACCCCGAGGTACGTCAGCCGGCGGGCCGGTCCGGCAACGCGGTGGGCGGGGCGGGGGCCGTGGCGGGCGGGTCCGGCAGCGTGGCGGGCGGGGCGGGGGCCAGGGAGTCGCCCGGGGGCGTGGCGTCGGCGGTCCCGGCGCCGCCTCCGGCCGCCCGCAGCGTCAGGGCGGTCAGGAGACCGGCCACCAGGCCCCAGGTCAGGGCGGCAGGGACGCCGCCGCCGAGGCCGCCGGTCAGCTGCAGCAGACCCCAGCGCATGCCCGAGTCCGCCCCGGTCAGTCCCATCTGCAGCAGTTGTCTCGCCAGCAGCCCGATGACGGTCGCACAGACCGCGCCGGCCGCCATCGCCGGAACAGTGGCCGGGGTGAGCAGTACGGGCAGTTTCCGCAGCGCCCACCACACCACGGCGAGCAGCAGCCCGTCCGCGACGCGGTACAGGAGCCAGTCGCCGAGCGGCGCACCCGCCGGGCCCGACCAGCCGCCGAGCAACAACCACTGGCGCAGGAAGTCGCCCGGTTCGGAGAGCAGCCGGCCGGACAGGGAGACCGTCTGGATGGCTGCGGCGACCGGCTGGTAGGAGAGGACGAGCAGGGACAGGGCGACCACGGCGGTACCGACGGTGGCGGCCAGGCGGGCGGCGCGCGCCGGAACCTGCCCGAGCGGCAGCGGACCGGCGCCCTTGGTGGTGATCCGCGCCGCCAGCACGGTCCCCGTCGCAGCGACGAGCGCGGCAAGCACGGTGATCTGCTGCCCGGAAGAGCTCGCTGACGCCAACTGGGGCAGGAAGCGGTAACTGCCGTGCCCCCGCGAGGCGATCGACCACGGCGCGGAGAGGACCGCGGCCAGCATCCCGGCGACCAGGCCCCAGGCCCATACCGCGAGCAACGCGGCCGTCACCCGGCCGCGTACCGGCGGCAGTCTGCGGACGAGGAGCAGCGCCCCGGGCATGAAGACGGCGAAGACGGCGCTGAACCGGATCTGCATGGAGGTCGCGTACAGCGAGAGATAGCGGCTGCCGTCGGTGCCGGCCGCGTCCCCGATCCCACCGGACACCCCGGCGCCGAAGCGGACCGAGTCCGGAGGGTCGTACGACCAGGGAGTGAGCCAGTACTGGAGCTCAGCGGCTGCCCGGCCGCCGAGCACCTCACTGGTACCCGCCAGGTGCAACGCGTTCACGCTCGCCCCCGCCCACCACAGAAGCGCCGTGAGCAGCAGCCCTCCGGCCAGTGCCGGTATCGCTGCGCGCCGGTATGTCATGTACTGCCCCCGCCTTGATCTCACACCCCGTCAATCCTCTGGCGGGTTGGAGGTTACGGGGTGGTGATCACGCGTGGATCACGGCCGGGCGCTTGTCTGTACGGGTGCTCGTTCCGAACGGACCTGCGGTGGGATCGGCCGGCCCGGGAGGGGCAGGCGCTCCCGGGCGTGAGGGGCCAGGCGTTCGCACGGCGGCTGGATTCGGGTGACCATCCCTCGCTGTCCCGGGCCGCCGCGCACGTCGAGGACGCTTCTTCGGCGAGCGCCTCGACCACGGGCTGTCCCGCATCCTCGGGGCGTGAGGCGGCCGCCCGGTTCGGCTTCCGTTCACCGGACCGATCGGAGGCCGGTGCCGATGCCGGGCGCGGCACCGGACGGTGCCGCGTTCACGATCGCCGGCAGGTCCGTCAGCGCGTTGATGCACCAGTCCGCCGTCTCCGTCACGTCCGGGTGGTCCGCCCACCAGTGCCCGTACGCGCCCCGGCGGATGTGTGCCGCCCGCAGGCCCGAGGACTTGGCCGGGAACAGGTCGTTGGCCGGGTGGTCGCCCACGTACAAGGTGGCGTGCGGGGCCGCGTCCGAGACCTCCAGCACGCGCTCGAAGAACTCGCGGTCCGGTTTGGCCACACCCCATTCCTCCGACGTGACGATCATGTCCGCGGGAAGGTCCAGGGCCCGCAGCAGTTCCCCGGCCCGGACGGTCTGGTTCCCGGCGATCACCACCCGCAGGCCCAGGGCGCGCAGTTCCGCCAGGGCGGGGCGGACGTCGGGGTAGAGGTCCGACTCGTCCAGGTGCTCGCCGCGGCCGGCTGCCGCACGGGCGTGGTACGCCTCGGTGACGTCCATGTCGGGGCGCAGGATGCGCAGCGCGTCCGAGCAGTCGCGGCCCTGCACGACGGCGGCGCCCACGAGCGCGCTGACGGTGTGCGGCGGGACCCCGAGCCAGTTGGCCCAGGAGGCCCAGTGGCGGTCGTCGCGGACGAGGGTTTCGCCGATGTCGAAGACGATCGTTTCCATCACCGGACCGACCCTACGGGGCAAGTGGGACATAACGGCCAAGGCGCCAGGAGTGGCCGGACGGTAGCTGCGGACAGAGGCCCTGATCCGGTGGGGGTGCGTCGCTCGTATGCTCGGTTCATGACCGATCCTCAGCTCGGACGCCCGACCACCAACGCCATGCGGCGCGCCCTCCGCCGGGCTCGCGACGGAGTCGCCCTCGATGTGGCCGAGGCCGCCGTACTGCTCCAGGCCCGCGGGGACGATCTGACGGATCTGACCGCGTCAGCTGCCCGGGTCCGCGACGCGGGGCTCGACGCTGCGGGACGCCCGGGAGTGATCACGTACTCCCGCAAGGTTTTCATCCCGTTGACCCGGCTCTGCCGTGACACCTGCCACTACTGCACCTTCGTCACCGTGCCCGGGAAGCTCAAGCGCGACGGCCACGGGATGTTCCTGTCGCCGGACGAGGTCCTCGACATCGCCCGTAAGGGTGCCGAAATGGGCTGCAAGGAAGCGCTGTTCACGCTCGGCGACCGGCCGGAGGACCGCTGGCCCGAGGCGCGGGAGTGGCTGGAGGCCGAGGGGTACGACGACACCCTGGCGTACGTACGCGCCATGGCGATCCGGGTGCTGGAGGAGACGGGGCTGCTGCCGCACCTCAACCCCGGGGTGCTGACCTGGACCGATCTGCAGCGGCTCAAGCCCGTCGCGCCGTCCATGGGCATGATGCTGGAGACGACGGCGACCCGGCTGTGGTCGGACAAGGGCGGCCCGCACTACGGGTCCCCGGACAAGGAGCCGGCCGTCCGGCTGCGGGTGCTGGAAGATGCCGGACGGTCCAACGTCCCGTTCACCACCGGCATCCTGATCGGCATCGGCGAGTCGTACGAGGAGCGGGCCGACTCCCTGTTCGAGCTGCGCAAGACGGCCCGCGCCTACCACGGCATCCAGGAAGTCATCGTCCAGAACTTCCGCGCGAAGCCGGACACCGCGATGCGCGGGATGCCGGACGCGGAGCTGGAGGAGCTGGCCGCCGCGATCGCCGTGGCCCGCCACATCCTGGGCCCCTCGGCGCGCATCCAGGCCCCGCCGAACCTCGTCGACGCCGAGTACGCCCTGCTGATCGGCGCGGGCATCGACGACTGGGGCGGCGTGTCACCGCTCACGCCCGACCATGTGAACCCCGAGCGGCCCTGGCCGCACATCGACGAACTCGCCGCCCGTACCGCCGAGTCCGGATTTCGATTGCGTGAACGTCTCACCATCTATCCGGAGTTCATCCAGCGCGGCGAGCCCTGGCTCGACCCCCGCCTCGTCCCGCACGTGCGGGCGCTCGCGGACCCCGAGACCGGCCTCGCCAAGGAGGGCGTGATTCCCGTCGGGCTGCCCTGGCAGGAGCCGGACGAGGGGTTCAACGCCTCCGGCCGCACCGATCTGCACCGCACCATCGACACCGAGGGCCGCACCGGCGACCGGCGCAACGACTTCGACGAGGTGTACGGGGACTGGGAGGCGCTCCGCGAGGCCGCGGCCCCCGGCATGGTCCCGTCCCGCATCGACGCCGACGTACGCCAGGCGCTGAGCCGGGCCGCCGACGACCCGACGAAGCTCACCGACGACCAGGCGCTCGCCCTGCTGCACGCGGACGGGCCGGCGCTGGACGAGCTGTGCCGGATCGCCGACACCCTGCGCCGGGACGTGGTCGGTGACGACGTCACCTACATCGTCACCAGGAACATCAACTTCACCAATGTCTGCTACACCGGCTGCCGGTTCTGCGCCTTCGCCCAGCGGCGTACGGACGCCGACGCCTACACCCTCTCCCTGGACCAGGTGGCCGACCGTGCCGCACAGGCCTGGGACGTCGGTGCGGTCGAGGTCTGCATGCAGGGCGGGATCCACCCGGACCTGCCGGGCACCGCGTACTTCGACATCGCGCGGGCCGTGCGGGAACGCGTTCCCGGCATGCACGTCCACGCGTTCTCGCCGATGGAGGTCGTCAACGGCGCGACCCGTACGGGCATGTCCATCCGCGACTGGCTGATCGCGGCCAAGGAGGCCGGACTCGGCTCGATCCCCGGCACCGCCGCCGAGATCCTCGACGACGAGGTCCGCTGGATCCTCACCAAGGGCAAGCTGCCGACCGCCACATGGCTGGAGGTCATCAGGACCGCGCACGAAGTCGGGCTGCGGTCCTCCTCGACCATGATGTACGGGCACGTCGACCAGCCCCGGCACTGGCTCGGCCACCTCAGGACGCTGGCCCGCCTCCAGCAGGAGACAGGCGGCTTCACCGAGTTCGTGACGCTGCCCTTCATCCACACCAACGCCCCGGTCTACCTGGCCGGAATCGCCCGCCCCGGTCCCACCGACCGCGACAACCGGGCCGTCACGGCGATGGCCCGACTGCTCCTGCACCCGCACATCACCAACATCCAGACCAGCTGGGTGAAGCTCGGCACGGAGGGTGCGGCCGAGATGCTGCGCTCGGGGGCCAACGACCTCGGCGGAACGCTGATGGAGGAGACCATCTCCCGGATGGCGGGCTCCAGTTACGGCTCGTACCGGTCCATCCAGGACCTGGTCGCCATCGCCGATCTCGCGGGGCGGCCGGCGAAGCCGCGTACGACGCTGTACGGCGAGGTGCCCGAGGAGCGCATCACGGCCGCGGCGGCCTCGGACGGGCACCTGCCGGAGCTCCTGCCGGTGCTGCCGAGCTGAGGCGACCGCCCGGAGCCGGCCTCGGCTCGCCGGCCCCCGTGCGGTCGCCTGCGGGAACGCCCCCTTCACTGTCGGGCTTGCCGGGCCCGCTCCAGGTAGCTGACCAGGTCACGGATGCGGTCCGCGGGCTGCGGCAGGCTCCTGCCGATCTCCTCGCTGTTCTCCCGCCACATCGTCCGCGCCGCGGCCTTGGTCCGCTCGCCGGCGGCGCCTTCGGCGTGGAACCGGTTTCCCAGGGCGTCCCAGCGGCCGGCCAGGACCTGCACGCGCGGGTCGTCGACGGGGGTGTCTTCCTGTACGTGTCGCAGGAGCTGTCCGACGAGACCGGCCCATACCTTCTTGGCCTCCTCGATGGCCTCGGAGCCGAGTTCGGCCCGGCGCCGGGCCAGTTGCTCCTGCTCTTCCGTGGTGAACGCGGCCTCGTACACAGAGATCATCTCCAGGGTCGTCATGAACTGGTCCGGACCGGGCATCGACGCGGTGTCGAGCTGCCCCAGCAGCCCGCGGATCCGGTGCGTGAGCTGCTGGACCCGGGCGGCGTGTCGCTCCAGCCCGTCGAGCTGGGCTGCCAGCAGGCCGCGCATGGCGGCCAGGTCGTCCGCGGAGTCCTCGAGGACATCCGCGATCTCCTCGAGGGACAAGGCCGAGGGAGCGCAGGGCCCGCACCCGGTACAGCCGTCGCACATCGCGCTCCGTGTAGCGGCGGTGCCCCGACGCGGTGCGCTCGCTCGCGCTCAGCAGACCGATCCCGTCGTAGTGGTGCAGTGCGCGTACGGTCATCCCGCTCGTCCGTGCCACCTCGCCGATGCTCCACCGACGCCCTGCGCCGTGATTCCCGATCATGGTCGCCACGCCAGAACCTCCCGTCGCGGCAGGTTCAACCCCGTGGACTCATCGGGCCGGGCCGGGGACTGCGGTGCGGGCCGCGCGGCAGGGGAGACGCACGTCACATACAGGCGTGTCACATCCCGCCGGGCCGCATCCGTCACAGAGGTGCAGGCATCAGCAACGGCATAGGAGTACACGATGAATGCTCGCTTGAACCTCTTCGGCAGCCCGGACGTGGCCACCTTCCTGAGGCACATCAACTCGGCGGGGAAGGTGGTCACGGACTCGTCGCTGCCGGCCGTGACGCAGGAACTGGTGAAGATCCGCGCCAGTCAGATAAACGGCTGCGGGTTCTGTACCGACATGCACACCAAGGACGCCGTGCACGCGGGGGAGACGTCGACGCGCCTCCACCTGGTCGCGGTCTGGCGGGAGGCCACGGTGTTCACCGACGCCGAGCGCGCTGCCCTGGAGCTGACGGAGCAGGGCACCCGCATCGCCGACGCGGCCGGTGGCGTCACGGACGAGGCCTGGGCGAACGCCGCCAAGTACTACGACGAGGAACAGCTCACCGCTCTGGTGTCCCTCGTCGCCCTCATCAACGCCTACAACCGCATGAACGTCATGGTCCAGCAGCCCGCCGGCGACTACCAGCCCGGCCAGTTCGGATAACCCGGGCAGCAGGGCGTCCCCGGCCGGGACCGCCGGTACTGTCCCGGCCGGAGACGGCTGCGGGGGAGGGCGCCCTGCTCGTACCGGTGGACCGTTCTGGAAAACCGTGAGGAATGGCGTACAAAAAGGCTCTCGAGACCGCACTCCGTACATACCGTTCCAGCTCTGAACCAGCTCTTCCCGTTCGATTACAGTGCTTGCGCAGTCGCACGCCGGTGAACGGATGGAAGGGGCACGGTGAGCACAGGGACCACAGCTGTCTGGGGCCGTGCAGAGCAGCAGGACTTCCGCAGCCGGGTGCGCGGGGCCCTCCTCGGCGGTGCCATCGGCGACGCGCTCGGGGCGGGCGTCGCCGGGCTCACCCTGGAGCAGATCCGGGCGGGCCACGGCGTCGACGGCGTCGTGGACTTCATTCCCGCGCACGGCAGGCGCGGTGCCGTCACCGCCGTCACACAGCTCACCCTCTTCACCGTCGACGGGCTGATACGCGCCCAGGTCCGCCGTGACACGGGCGCCTGGCACCCGCCCACCGATGTGCACCGCGCCCATCTGCGCTGGGCGGCCACACAGAGCGCCTGGGGGCCCGACGAACGCCGCAAGGACAACGGCTGGCTGGCCCGGGAGGAGTGGCTGTACACGCGCCGTGCGCCCACCCGGGAGTGCCTCGTCGGATTCGGCGACACCACCATGGGCACGCTCGCCGTTCCCAAGAACCCCTCGGCCCGGGACTCTGCTGCGCTGACCCGCTCCGCACCGTTCGGACTGCTCGTCGGGTGGGAGTCGCAGCTCGTCCTCCAGCTGGCCGTCGAGTGCGCGGCCCAGACCCACGGTCACGCCACCGCCCAGCTGGCCGCCGGAGCCCTCGCCGTCCTGGTGCACGGGCTGGCGCGCGGCGAGACCCTGGACGGTTCGGTCCAGCACGCCCTCGCGCTGCTCGCCGGCCGCCCGGGCAACGAGCAGGTCACCGAAGCACTGCGACAGGCCCTCGGCTCCGTACGGCAGGGCATTCCCGGGCCGGCCCTCATCGAGGCGCTCGGCGACACGGACTCCGCGGAGGAGGTCCTCGCCGTGGCCCTGTACTGCGCGCTGGTCGGCGAGGACGTGCGGCACGGGCTGCGCCTCGCCGTGAACCACTCGGGGCCGTCCGCGGCCACCGGGGCCGTCTGCGGGGCCCTCCTCGGGGCGCTGCACGGCGAGACGGCGCTGCCGCCGGCCTGGCTGGCCGAACTCGAGGGGCGCCCGACCGTCCTCGAACTCGCCGACGACTTCGCGATGGAGATGACCCAGGGGCCCGCCCTGCACAGCCCGACGGCTGTGGCTCCCGGCTGGCTGACCCGCTACCCGCGGGACTGAGGGAAGCGGGAAGAGGGCACAGACAGCAGTGGGCGGACGCCGCCGCGCCCGCCCACCGTTCGTGTGTCCCTGTCGGAACGACGGTCAGTCCTTCACACCCTCCGGGACCGCCGTGCCGTCCGGGCCGGTCTTCTGCGCCGGAACTGCGGCTGCGCCGGCCTCGCCGTCCGGGCCCCCGCCATCTGTGTTGATCATCTCGATGATCGCGTCGCGCTCAGGAGTGTCCTCGGGCTTGATGAACCCGATGGCGATGTAGAGCACCAGCGAGATCGCCAGTGGCAGCGCCACCTGGTACTGCAGGGCGACGTCGGTCTTCACCGAGCCGTCGAAGTTGTAGTTCGTGAGGTAGAACGCGAGCAGGCCGGCTGCCCAGCTCGTGAGCGCCGCCGTCGGCCCCGACCTGCGGAACCTGCGCAGCAGGCCCAGCATGAACGGAATGGCGATCGGGCCCATCAGACCGGCCACCCACTTGATGACGACCGAGATGATGTCCTTGAACGTCGGCGAGTTGATCTGCGTCGCCAGTGCCATCGACAGGCCGAGGAAGGCGAGCGTGGACAGCCGCGCGGCCAGCAGACCGCTGCGGTTGCTCCAGGTGCGGGCCGCCTTGGAGAAGACCGGTGCGATGTCCCGGGTGAAGACCGCCGAGATCGCGTTGGCGTCGGAGGAGCACATGGCCATCGTGTGCGAGAAGAAGCCGACGACGACCAGGCCGAGCAGACCGTGGGGCAGCAGCTGCTCGGTCATCAGGGCGTAACTGTCCGAGGCGTCGGGCTTCTTCGCCTCGACGAGCAGAGGGGCGACCCACATCGGGAAGAAGAGCACCGTCGGCCAGACCAGCCACAGAATCGCGGAGAGGCGGGCCGAACGTGTCGCGGAGCGTGCGGAGTCCGTGGCCATGTAGCGCTGGGCCTGGTTCCACATGCCGCCGTTGTACTCGAAGGTCTTGATGAAGAGGTACGCGAGCAGGAACGTCACCGTGTACGGGCCGGCCGTCGGGTCCGTGTGGCCCTCGGGCAGCTTGTCCCAGACCGTCCACAGCGAGCTGAAGCCGCCCAGCTTGCTCATGGCGATGAACAGCATGGCCAGACCGGCGAAGAGCTGGATGATGAACTGTCCGAGCTCCGTGAGCGCATCGGCCCACAGCCCGCCGACCGTGCAGTAGACGGCCGTGATGGCGCCGGTGATGAAGATGCCCTGGGTCAGGGAGATACCCGTGAAGACGGAGAGCAGTGTGGCGATGGCCGCCCACTTGGCGCCGACGTCCACGATCTTCAGCAGCAGACCGGACCAGGCCAGGGCCTGCTGGGTCTGGATGTTGTAGCGGGTCTTGAGGTATTCGAGCGGCGATGCGACGTGCAGCCGCGAGCGCAGCCGGTTGAGCCGCGGTGCGAAGAGCTTGGCGCCGATGCCGATGCCGATGGCGATCGGCAGCGACCAGGTCACGAAGGACGTGACACCGTACTGATACGCGATACCGGCGTAGCCGGTGAACATCACCGCGCTGTAGCCCGACATATGGTGCGAGATGCCCGACAGCCACCACGGCATCTTGCCGCCGGCGGTGAAGAAGTCGCTGACATTGTCCACGCGCTTGTGCGACCAGAGTCCGATCGCGACCATCACACCGAAGTATCCGATGAGCACGGCCCAGTCGAGACTGTTCATGTGCCCCCTCCAGGGGTCCGCCTTGTGAACGGGAACGCACTTCGTCAGTACGGCCGTTCAGCGGGGCCCCGTGCGGGAACGGGGACTTTGGGGATTGAACCGCCTGTTCGGGTCCTCGGTCAAGGTTTTTCGTGATCAGGGATGTGAACACGGATCAGTAAGGCGAACGATTTTACTCGTTCTTGACCTTGCGGGGCGTTGTAGTGAACGTGACAGCGGCCACACGATGAGCGGGCACTTCGTCAGGCTGTGCAGAGACAGAACCCAAGCAGGAGCGCTGAGAACGCAGAACGACCGCACGGGATGCGGGTCCCGTGCGGCCGGAGAAGGAGGAGAGCTGAAGAACCGGGGTCTGAAGCACTGAAGGTCCTGGTTACCGGAGGACTTGAGTGCTGACGTGCTGTACGTCGATCGACCGCAGCCGAACGCGCGAGCGGGCCGGGACGCGAGAGCGGGCCGAGCCCCCTCGGCCAGGACGGCGGACCAGTCGAGAGGGCTCCTGTCAGTGGTGCGCGGCGACCGGCGCAGGCGTCGGTACCGGCGCCGGTCAGGCGCCGACGGCGCCCTCCGCCACATCGCGCACGAAAGCGTTCCACGCGCCGGGCACGAAGGTGAGCGAAGGACCCTCGGGGGCCTTCGAGTCGCGTACGGCAATGGCTTGCGTGACGGGGGACTTGACCTCGACGCATGCTCCGTTGCCGCCGGAGTACGACGACTTTGTCCACATGTCCGTAGCACCCTGAAGAATAGCCATGTTCACTCCGGTTCAGAGAGTTGTGTGAGGGACGCCAACTTCGTTCCTGTTGGCGTGATCGACGCTACTCGCCAACATCGCTGAGTGGCGCGGCCGTTCACTCGACCGGATGGCATATTCCATGTGGGTCTTCCAGGGGGAGGTGGTGACGGTGTATTGTCCCGCCGCCACCTCGCTTACATCCCTGCATGCCTCGCAAATCAGACTTTGCGGCGGTGTCTGATTTCGACGGGTGCCCAGTGGGCGCCCGACGGTTGTTCAGCGGGTGTAGCCCTTGGCGATGTCACTGATGAATTGGCGGGTCTGCTCCACATTCAGTGCCTGGGCCCGCAAATGTTCGTACATGACGCTGTATCGCTGTACGTCATTCGCTTTCTCCAGATACAGATCGCTGGTGACGCCTTCGATGTACACCACGCTGGAGTCCGCGGCGTCCGGGAATTCCAGAATGGCGTACTGCCCGTTGATGCCCGGGTGTGCACCCATCTCGAACGGAAGCACCTGCACGGTCACATGCGGGAGTTGGGACTGTTCGATAAGGTGCTCGAGCTGCTCGATCATCGCCTGCTTGCCGCCGACCAGCCGGCGCAGCGCGGACTCGTCGATCACCGCCCACAGCCGCAGGGGGTGTTCGGGAGCATTGATGCGGTCCTGGCGGCGGGCCCGGACGTTGACCCGCTTCTCGATGTCGGACTGCGGCGCCTCGGGGAGCGCGCCGGTGATCAGCGCCTCCGCGTACTGCCTGGTCTGCAGCAGGCCGGGGACGACCTGGGGCTCGTACACCCGGAGCGATTCGGCGTCCGTTTCCAGACCGATGTAGACGCTGTACGGGATGTCGCCGAAAGCGTGCCACCAGCCCTGCTGGCGGGAGTCCTTGGCCATCTGCATGAGAGAGTCGACGATCCGGTGGTCCTCGACCTCGTACACGCCGCAGAGGTCCCGGACGTCGCGCTGGCTGATCGAACGGCGGCCGTTCTCCAGGCGGCTGATCTTCGACTGGGAGACCAGCAGCCGCTCCGCCACCTCCTCGGCCGTCATGCCCTTGATCTCGCGAAGGCGGCGCAATTCCTGGCCCAACCGGCGTCGCCTGACGGTGGGATTGACGTTGGTCGGCACGGAAACGGCACCTCCGGCTATGCAGCTCTTGTAGCTGTGCGTATCTACTGCTCAGCAGATTGCCACCCCTGGCCGTGGGCGCGCTGGGAAACGGCCACACACAAGCGCGCGGGGCAGCCGGTGGATCCGGCTGCCCCGCGCGTGGTGCGGCTCCCGAACCGGGTCTGTGGGGACGTCGGTGCGGCGGTATTCGGTTCTCCGCGCGATGCTCTGCGCGGTCAGTGCACGGAGGTGTGCGCCATGCTGCCGCGATGTGCTTGCGGCTGCAACGGCACGCCTGCCGCTTGCTGATTACGGCGCGGCTGTACGGCCACGCCGTTCTGGACGTCCATCACGGCATGCGCCACGAGGCCGCCCATGGGGTCGTGTCTGATCAGGTCCCGGAGCCGGGAGCGCGAAGAGCGCCCCTCGTTCCCGGGGTACAGGTGCTTGCCGAGTCCGACCGCATGGGCCAGCGCGGCGAGCGCCGCGGTCCGCGGGTCCGGCGGTACGCCGGTGCGGATCGCACTGTCCAGCCGGTTTTTGATGTCCCGGCTGATTGCCGTGTCCGTCGCCTGGTAGCGAGTCGTCGGCAGTACTCCGCACATCTGGCCCGCCACGGCATGCACCATGCCGCACCGCTCCAGATGAGCGAGGTAGATCTGACGAAGCCCCAGTCGGGGTCCGCCGATCCAGTGGACGGCCCGGACCGGGCTGCCGCGACGGCGCAGCAGCTCCAGTGCGGAGTCCAGAGTCGGATCTCCTGTCGGCCGTGGCATCACCACGGCGATACGATCCCCGTCAGGGGCTATCCGTCCTGCCAGAGCCAGCTCTACTAGCTGTGCCCCGGCCAGGCCGAGGTCGAGCGACTGCGGCTGCGCTGTGGTACCCGTGGTCGGGTCCAGAGCGAGCAACAGAAGCTCTTCCGGAATTGTTCTGCGGCTCCTGCCCATCCATGCCTCCCCGCGTGGATGAATGACAGGGTGACCCCTCTCACATTGGTCTGTCGAGGGTGCCTGGGTGCTTTGTGAGGGAACCGTTAGGTATGTCGTTCTCGTCTAGCGGCCCAGTCAAGGGTTCACACAGGACACTGGTAGATGGTTCGGACAGTGCGGGCATGTCCCCGCGGCGCATGGAGGAGGCATCGGTGGCGGGCGAGTCCCCCGACAATTCGGAGCAGCGGAAGTCGTCGGGGACGACTGAGGGACGCGATCCGCGTCTCGCCGTGTTCCGCGAACCGGTCGCCGCGGCGGGCACCGGGAGCACCACGGGCACCGCGACGGACACCGCGACGGCGGTCTTCCGCTCGCCGCTCTCCGCGGATGCTGCCGACGATCCGGCGGAGGCGTCTGCGGACGGCTCTGTGGACGCGCCTGTGGATGCGTCTGTGGACGCGTCCCCGGATGCTTCAGCGTCTGCCGGGAGCGAGGCGGACACCGCCGGCACCGACTCCGGGGCCGCGGAGGACTCAACGGGCTCCGTGGAGGGCGTGAAGGCCCCTGTGGAGGGCTCGGAGCCCCGCGAGGCGGCCGAGGAGGCTGCTGCGGCGGACGAGGCGGCTGTGCCCCCCGAGACGGACGAGACGGGTGCCCCCGAAGCCGAGCCCACGGCCGAGGCTGCCGCCGAGGTGGGGTCTGCAGGGTCTGCACGCGGCGAGGGGGCCGACGCCGGGACCGACGCTGAGCACGGCTCCGAGACTGAGTCCGGCCCCGGGACCGACGCTGAGCACGGCTCCGAGACTGAGGCCGGCCCCGGGAGCGACGCTGAGCACGGCTCCGAGACTGAGGCCGAGGCCGAGCCCGAGGCCGAGCCCGAGGCCGAGCCCGAGGCCGAGCCCGAGGCCGAGCCCGAGGCCGAGCCCGAGGCCGAGCCCGAGGCCGAGGT
>NZ_JBHWVO010000007.1:0-298956 GCF_042736635.1 Streptomyces sp. NPDC060035 | reverse complement strand
GCCCGAGGCCGAGCCCGAGGCCGAGCCCGAGGCCGAGCCCGAGGCCGAGCCCGAGGCCGAGCCCGAGGCCGAGCCCGAGGCCGAGCCCGAGGCCGAGGTTGAGCCCGAGACCGAGCCGGAGTCCAACTCCGAGGCCGCCGAGGTTGCCGAGCACGAGGCCGACGCCGAGAGCAGCCCTGCTCGGGGCACCGAGGCGGCAAGCGAGTCCGTTCCGGAGTCCGACGCCGGTTCAGGAACCCGTGAGGAGCCCCGCTCCGAGACCTCCTCCGCGGCCGAGCCGAATGACGCACGGCTGCGCGCCGCCGTCGCGGCGTGGGTCGCGAGCGGGGGCGACGAGGACTCCGCACCCGAGCCGGATGCCGAGCCCGCGCCGGGCGACGCGTCCCGGGCTGTGACCGGGACGGACAGCGACGAGGCGGCGGACGACAGCGCCTCTTCCGACGCGCCCCGCGTGCCCAGGACCCGCGAGGAGGCCACCCCTGAGGCGGCCACGTCCGAGAAGGCCGAGAAGGCCGAAGAGGCCGAGTCCGAGGAAGCGGCCGCCCCGGCGGAGCCCGCTGAGGGCAAGCGAGGAATCGATCAGCCGACCACCGCCTTCAAGGCGCTGCGGCCGAAGAAGCTCGACCAGCCGACCACCGCACTGAAGCTCCCCCGGGACACGAGGCAGGACGCCCCCGAGGCCCCCGCCGAGCGGACCAGCACGTTCGTACCGCTGCGGTCGGACGAGGCGCGCCCGGCCTCGGCGCCCGCCCCCCGCAGGCCCGATGCGTCCGCGTCAGCGCCCCGGATCGGCCCCACCGTCACCCCGGACCTCACCCCGGGCCGCACGGCGGATCCGGGCTTTCCGGCCGGCCCCGCCTCCGGGCTCACCGAGGCCGAGAGCACCAGGCAGCAGCCCATGCCGCCCAGGCCGCCGCTCGACCTGCTCGCCGAGCTGACGAACACCCCGCCGCCCCCGCAGACCCCGGTCCGCACGGCGGTCCGGCGCGTCAAGATCTGGACGCCGCTGCTGGTGCTCGTGGTGATCGTCTTTGCGATCGCGCAGGCCGTGCGCCCCCTTCCCGAGCCCACGCTGACGCTCTCCGCCGCCCCCACGTACACCTTCGGCGGCGAAAAGCTGGAGATGCCGTGGCCGGAAGAGGGCCAGGGCGTCGTCGAGGTCGAGGGCGTCGGCACCATCGGCTCGTACGGCACGGAGAAGACCGCGCCGATCGCGAGCGTCGCGAAGATCATGACGGCGTACGTGATCCTCAAGGACCACCCGATCACCGGCAAGCAGGACGGTGAGCAGATCGTGGTCGACAAGAAGGCGGGCGAGGAGGCCAACCGCCCCGACGAGTCGACGGCGCCCATCCAGGAGGGGCAGAAGTACACGGAGCGTCAGATGCTCCAGCTCCTGATGATCCCCTCCGGGAACAACGTGGCGCGGCTGCTCGCCCGCTGGGACGCCACGACGGTGGAGGCCTTCGTCGACAAGATGAACGTGGCGGCCAAGGACCTCGGAATGACGAAGTCGACGTACACCGACCCGAGCGGGCTCGAGTCCTCCACCGAGTCCACGCCCACCGACCAGCTCAAGCTGGCCAAGGCGGTCCTGCAGTACGACGTCTTCCGCGAGATCGTGAACATGCCCCAGGCCGACATCCCGGGCATCGGCAAGACCATCTACAACAACAACAACATCCTGCTGGAACCCGGTGTCAGCGGCATCAAGACCGGTTCCTCGACCCCGGCCGGCGGCAACCTCATCTGGACCGCGGACACCGTCATCGACGGGAAGAGCCGGCGGATCATCGGCGCGGTGATGGGTGCCGACGCGGACGGCACGCTGGACGACAAGCTGCAGCGCGCCATACAGAGCAGCCTCGGTCTGATCCAGGCCGCCCAGAAGGGCGTCGACTCCGCCACCGTCGTCAAGAAGGGCCAGGTCGTCGGTTACGTCGACAACGGGCTCGGCGGCAGGACCCCGGTGGTCTCCACCAAGGACCTGAAGGCGGTCGGCTGGGGCGGGCTCGAGGTCGAGCTCGACCTCGGCGACGGCGGGAAGGCGCTCCAGCACACGGCGAAGGCGGGCACGGTCGTGGGCGAGGTGACGGTCGGCACCGGCACCGGAAAGGTGTCCGCACCCGTCGCTCTCCAGAGCGAGATGACGGAACCGGCCTTCGGCGACAGGCTGACCCGGATCACCTGACGGGCAGACACGGAGCCGACGGACGTGCGGGCCCGACGGTGGGGCGGCGCGGAGAAAAAAGTGCGTGCTAGCGTCCCGGAAGCAACGGTCGGGCGCCGGGACGCGTCCCTCCGGGTACGAATGAGGCCCGTGCGGTACATCGACGGTTCGGCAGGCCCGGGCGAGGACGGGGAGAGTCGCAGTGACGACCGTTGAGCCGACACGGGCGAACGGCAGTACGACCGCCGGAAGCGTGCAGGTCCGGATTCCGGCCCCGCGCGACGGCCGGTGGGACGGGGCCGACAGATCCGTTCGGGACCGCATCCTGCGTCACCCGGTCCTGCTGACGACCGCGGTCGCGGCCGCCGCACACCTGCTGTGGTTCTTCTTCTTCGCGAACAGCGGCGGCGACATCGCCGCCCAGGACGC
This sequence comes from Streptomyces sp. NPDC060035, assembly GCF_042736635.1. NCBI lineage: Bacteria > Bacillati > Actinomycetota > Actinomycetes > Kitasatosporales > Streptomycetaceae > Streptomyces > Streptomyces sp. NPDC060035. Next base: position 296,357 of record NZ_JBHWVO010000007.1, on the reverse strand, counting down.
CTGGGCGGAGTTCGTCGGCCGCCACCCCGGTACCGCGTACAACCTCGCCTGGTACGGGGGCGTCCACCCCGTCTCGTACAGCGTGGTGTCGCCCTATCTGATGTCGGTGCTCGGCGTCCGTACGACGATGATGATCGCCGGTACGGTCTCCTCGGCGCTCACCGCGCTGATCCTGGTCCGGGTGCCGGCCGTCCGTAACCCCCTCGCGTGCGCGCTCGCCGGAGCGTTCGCGTACCTGTGCAACGCCCTGTCCGGGCGGGTGACCTTCGGGCTCGGCATGATGTTCGCGCTGGGTGCGGTCGCCGCGGTCTTCTGCTGGCCCCACCGCTGGCGGTACAAGCGGTGGGCGAAGGCCGGTGTCGCCGCGCCGCTCGCCGGGCTCGCGACGGCGGGCAGTCCGGTCGCCGGGCTCTTCCTCGGCGTGGTCGCCGCGGCGCTCTTCCTGAACAAACGGCGCCCCGGGGCGTACGCACTGGGCCTGGCCCCCGCCGCTGTCGTGGCCCTGTCCGCGTGGCTGTTCCCGTTCTCGGGTACGCAGCCGATGGCGATCGGGACCCTGTCGCTGCCGTTCCTGTACGCCGTCTTCGTCTTCTTCCTCGTGCCGCGGGACTGGCGCACGGTGCGAACGGCCGCCGCGGTGTACGGCGTCGGCACGCTGCTGACGTACGTGATCGACTCGCAGATCGGCTCGAACGTGTCGCGCATGGCGATGCTGTTCGCCGGGGTCGTGCTGCTCGCCGCCCTGCCGTACACGGCGCCGCGCACCCGCCGCTGGTACGCGCTGGTCATCGCCTTCGCGGGTCTGAACTTCTGGATCGGTTTCAAGGGCGTCGACGACATCGTCCGTACCGCCCCCACCGCGTCCTGGAACCGCGAGCTGGCCCCTCTGGTCAACCAGCTCCAGAAGGCCGGGGCGGAGCGGGGCCGGGTCGAAGTGGTGCCCGCCAGCAGCCACCGGGAGGCGTCGGCGCTCGCGCCGTACGTGAATCTGGCCCGCGGCTGGATCCGGCAGGCCGACATGGAGCGCAACCCGCTCTTCTACGACGACACCCTCAACGCCGTGAACTACCGGGAGTGGCTCGACCGCTGGGCCGTGCACTACGTCGTGCTGCCGACGGGGAAGCCGGACTCCAGCGGGGCGCTGCAGGAGACGGAGCTCGTCCGGAAGGGCCAGCCGTATCTGAAAGCGGTCTGGAGCGACGCCAACTGGAAGCTGTTCCGGGTCCTGGACCCGGTGCCGCTCGCCGATCCGCCCGCGACGGTCGAACGGGCCGGCCCGGACGAGCTGACGATCCGGGTGCAGTCGGCGGGCCGGGTGCTGATCCGGATTCCGTACTCGCGCTGGCTCGCCGTCGTGGACGACGAGGGCAAGGGCGTGGAGCGTCCGCAGGAGACGGAGGCTTCCAAGCAGCGTTCGGAGAAGGACGAGGAAGCCCCGAAGGACTTCATCAACGCGCACGGCTGCCTGATCAAGGGGGACGAGGACCCGGACGGCGACGAGTGGACGGAGCTGCTCGCGCCGCGGCCCGGGGTCTACCGGCTCGCCGCGCCGTACCAGCTGAAGCCGGGAACACCGTGTCCGGAGGAACTGCGCTGACGGGTGCGCGGCCGGTGGCCGGTTGGGCAAATAGTGCGGGAACTCTCCCTCTGCGGGCGCGGCACTGGCAAGGTGTGCTGCCATGAGGTGCCAACATTGCGGCGGCGAACACATAGGTCCGCTGCCGGGCATGGTCTGTCCCCGGTGCGGTTCCGTCGTGCGTTCGGCGGGCGGGAGCAGTTCCTGGGTTGCCCAAGAGACGCTGATGGGCCGGGTATCCACCCTGCCCAGGAGGCGAAAAGCCCTGCTTGCGGCCGGAGTTGTGGTCGCGGCGGGGAGTCTGGCCACGGCTGTGTCGCTGCTCGCGGCGGGAGGCGGAGGCGGGCGCCCGGAGGCTGCGGGCCGGGCCGGCGCCGTACCTGCCCCCATCGGCGGCGGAGCTCCGACCCGGATCGGCCCCGGAGGTGAAGAGAGCCCGGACGATCCCGTGACGGAATCCCCGAGTTCCCCGAGTTCCCCGAGTTCCCCGAGCATCCCTGCGGAGACGGGCCGATACCGTTACACCGCGTGGGCGGGCCCCGGCTGCACGACGGGTGACTACGCCGAGCACGGCCGCTTCGAGAACGGTGACGCGGGCTGGTACACCGTCGAGTCGGGCGGTTTCAGGAACAGTTCGTGCGACGGCCGGTTCAGCGCGGTTCCGATGTCCGGCAGCCCGTCCGAGGACCGGGGCAGCAACGCGGTCTGGTCCTGGTATCTGGGCGACGGCTTCAGTGAGTGCACACTGACGGTCTTCGTGCCGAGGAGCGTCCGCGACATCGATGTGGCGGGCAATCCCACCGTGTACCGGGTGCTCTCCGACCCCGGCGACGCGGACTCCGCCTACACCGGCTTCGCCGTGCGCCAGCCGGAGCACCGGGGTGAGCCGGTCGATGTGAAGAGCTACCCGGTGAAGGGCGACACCTTCGCCGTCCAGCTGATCGACCGGGGCCGGGACTGGGGCGACACGGACCTGGTGGGCGCGCACCATGCGGCGGCCCAGCTGAAGGCCTCGTGCCGCTGAGTCCGCAAGGCCCGTGAGGATCACCGAACGAACGCACGGTCCTGTTCCATGAGGTGGGCGACCGGACCGGCGGCCCGCAGTACGACGTCCAGAGCCCGGTCCGGATCGGAGGCGTAACAGCCGCTGGCCCACGCGGCGTTGGCCTCGATGACGGCCCACTGTCCGGCGTCGGTGAGGCCGGCGTCGACGACGATCGCGGACGGCAGGGTGTGTCCGGCGGCGGCGAGCAGATCGGCACCGAACGCGAGCGCGCCGGCCGGCAGCGGAGCCTGGTGGAGCCGGCCGCCCTCGGCGTACTGGCTGCCGCAGACCACGTGCCCGTCGAGCAGATACAGGCGGTACTCGGCGGCGAACACGACGACATCGCTCACCAGCACCAGGGTGTCCGGAGCCACCGCATCCGGCCCGGGCAGCCGGGAGCCGTCCGCGTACACAAGGGCCGGAATGCCCTTGTCATTGGGCGACTTGATGAAGGCCGGGCGGCGCAGGCCGTACGCCTCGCGGATGGGCACGGCCCGGATCTCGCGCCGGGTGAACGCGGTGGGCAGCCGGGCGAGCCAGTCGGCGGGGGCCTCCAGCGGTGCGATGCCCAGCGCGGGCGCAACGGCGTCGGCGAAGGACGGTCCGGCATGCAGATGGGGACCCCCGTCGCGCAGCCCCTCGGGCACGTCGAAGCCGGGCAGCTGCACGGTCCGCAGGCCGCGCCGCCGGGCGGTGTCGCACAGGGTCCGCGCGGAGGCCGTGAGGCGTGGAGGGAGTACGAGCGTCATGGGCACCGATCATTCAGCAGCGCACACGTGTGCCCCACCGATTTTCGCTTGACCCCGCCACCGCAGCCCGCTTGCATCGCCTGATGCACGTCAACGAGGTGAAGACCGATGCGGCGCTCGTACGGCGGCTGCTCGCCGCGCAGTTTCCCGGCTGGGCGCACCTTCCTGTCGAGCCGGTCCACTCCGACGGGACGGTCAACGCCATCTACCGGCTGGGTACGGACATGGCCGTGCGGCTGCCCCGCATCGAGGGAGGGTCGAAGGACGTGGCCACGGAGCACCGCTGGCTGCCGCGCCTCGCCCCGCACCTCCCCGTTGCCGTACCCGAACCGCTGGCCGAAGGCGCACCCGCCGACGACTATCCCTGGTCCTGGTCGGTCTGCCGCTGGCTCGACGGCGAGAACCCCGAGGCCGGCAACGGCTCCGTCCGGCTCGCGGCCGAACTGGCGGAGTTCGTCGGTGCGTTGCGGCGCGTCGACACCGAGGGCGGTCCGCCGGCGTTCCGCAGCGAGCCGCTCGAATCGCGCGACGCGGCCACGCGAGGCGCCCTGGACACACTGCACGGAGTCATCGACACCCCCGCGGCGGCAGCCGCCTGGGACGAGGCCCTGCGGGCTCCCGGCCGACAGGGTGCTGCCGCCTGGGTCCACGGGGACCTCCAGCCCGGCAACGTCCTGCTCTCCGGCGGCCGGCTGAGTGCGGTCATCGACTTCGGGTGCATGGGGCTGGCCGATCCCGCGGTCGACCTGATCGCGGGGTGGTACCTGCTGACGGACCCGGCGAGGCGGGCCTTCCGGACGGCGCTGGAGTCGGATGACGCGACCTGGGCACGGGGCCGGGGCTGGGCGCTGTCGATCGCGCTCATGGAACTCTCGTACTACCGGAGCACGAATCCGGTGATGGCGGCGACCGCACGGCATGTGATCGGCGAGATCCTCGACGACCACCGGCCGGACCGAGACCGGCCGGACCGCCTCTGCCTGCTCGCCGGCCCCGGTGCGCGAGGCATCCGCGAACGGCTGGCATGCCCCGCGGCGGCGCTCCCGGACGGGACGCACGCGCAGGCCCGGCCCGATGACGAGGGCGGCCATGCCTGACAGGACCCCGATCTTCGCGATCAGTACTCCGGCGCCGTACGGGACACGGGCCGGCAGGTGGTGCTCGAGGCGTGCAGCGCGTGGCGTACCGGGTGGATCTGCCGGCCGTATCGGCGTATACGTTCCGGGAGGGCGCGTATCCGACAGTGCATCAACTGTGGCCGTGCACGCGACCGGGACCGAGCCTCCTGAAACCGCGGATGTCCCAGGTCATGGGGCGCCCGTGGCGGGCCGGGGGAACGCATGTGCCAAGGTATGCCGACAGCTCACGCCGGCCGGGCCTCGCGAGGGAGTCCGGCCCGCGGCTGCTTCCCGGGTTCCGGGACCCTGCGGCGGTGGCCCGGAGGGCCGGACTGCCGCATGCCGGGCGGAAGTGTTCCGTCCGGTTCGGATCCCACCGTGCAGGAGTACGCCCGTGAACGGAAAGCGCCGTCGATTGCTGTTGGCCGCCATCGACCCCATGCTCGAGCCCGAGGAGCAGGTCGAGGTGACGACGATCGTCAACCTGAGCTCGGTCTCCGTGCGCCGGACGGCAGCGTTCGCGGCAGCCTCGGCGATCATGAGCGGTGGCGGAATCGCTGTGATCCCGGCACCGGCCCCCATGTACCTGGCGATGACCGACCGTCGCATCTTCGTTTTCCGGGCGAACCCGACCTTCGCCCGGCCCGAGGAACACCTGATGACGATTCCGCGCGCCGGTCTCGTTCGCTCGGAGATCAAGGAGCGCGTGCTCAACTCGTCCTTCGTCGTTTCCTCGCCGGACAACGAGCAGGGCTTGAAGATCATCTTCCCGCTGGTGGGCCGCAAGGACCGGAACGCGATAGCGGCCGTCCTGCCGTTGGCAGGCTGACCGCCCGGTATCGGACGGGCCCCTGGGCCGGTGTTCCTTGCTGACCGTCGGGACGATTGCTTCCCGTGGGTAGCTGCACCGGCGGAGCGAGCCGTGGTGCTCGCTCCGGCGACGCCTCAGGGATGCTCCGAGTCGTAGTCCGCCTGGCTCAGCTCGATGCCGGGGTTGTTGTCGACGGCCCACTCGGCCAGCTTCACCGCGGGTTCGATCAGGGTGCGTCCCCTCGCGGTGAGCTCGTACTCGACGCGCGGCGGGACCTCGGGGAACGCTGTGCGCGTGACGAGGCCATCGCGCTCGAGGTGTCGAACCGTGCGGGTGAGCATGCGTTGCGAGATCCCGGGAATGCGCTGCTGGAGTTCGGTGAAGCGCATGCGTTCGCCGTCGAGGGTGGCCACCACCAGCAGAGTCCACGTGTCGCCGATGCGGTCCAGGATGCCCCGGATCGCACGGCCGCCGTCGCCGCGGATGAGGCAGGAGTTGCGGTACTTCGACATCGGCGTCCCCTGTTCGCCACGCACACCGGTGTGCCTTTTGTAAGGCCTTCAACAATCACCGATCATGTGGTTGCTTACAAGCCGTAACTATCACGGAGGACGACGATGGAGATCGCCTACTGGATCGTCGCCGGGCTCCTGGGGGTCTTCTACCTGTACGCAGGCGGCAAGAAGGCTGTGCAGCGCAAGGAGCAGCTGGCGCCCATGATGGGCTGGGTGGACACGGTTCCGATGTGGCTGGTGCGGGTCATCGGCGTCGTCGAGATCCTGGGTGCGGCCGGCCTCGTCCTGCCGCCGCTCACAGGGATCGCGCCCGTCCTCGCGATGGTGGCCGCGCTCGGGCTCCTCGTGCTCCAGGTGCTGGCAACGAGCCTGCACCTGTCCCGGGGCGAGGTCAAGGAGACCGGTCTCAACATCGCCCTCGTCGTGCTCGCCGGAGCGGCTGCCTGGCTCGCCACGGCCTGGTGAGGCGCCGGCGGAGGTCCTGACGCCTGCCCCGCACGGACTCGTGTCCGCCCTCTCCGGCGCAGGCCCCAGCCGCCGGGCGCACGGTCAGCGCCGGTGTGCCCGGGCCTCGTGCACGTCGAGCACGGCCTGGAACTGTTGGCGCGCCTCCAGGACGCGGCCCGTCGCCAGGTAGGCGTGGCCCAGACGGCTGCGGATGTCCATCTCCAGCCAGTGGTAACTGGGGTCGGTGAGCGGGGACAGCAACTGGTGCTGAAGGAGAGCCTGGTGGTGGAGGGCTATGGCCGCGCCCGGGTTTCCCCCGCCCCGCTCTGCCGTGCCCAGCCGGGTCAGACTGCGCGCGCAGAGGAAGATGTCCCCGACCTGCTCACCCAGCTCGACCGCCTGACGGAACCGGCTCCTGGCCTCATCGTAGTGACCGAGGCGGAGGTGGACGTCGGCGGCGCAGGTCAAGGTCCTGCCGAGTACCCGCGGTCTGCTGTCCCTCTCGGCGAGCGTGTGGGCGTCGGCGAAGCAGGCCAGCGCCTCCTCGTTCCGTAGCCGGAACTGGTGGGCGAGGCCGAGGGTGACGAGTGCTATCGAGGCGACAAAGTCGTTGCGCAGCCGCCGGGCCAGGTTCAACGCCGCGGTGAGGTGGGCAATTGCTCGGTCGTCCTCGCCCACACTCAGGTCGACAGCCCCCAGCAGGGTGAGAGCGCGGGCCTCTTCGAACGGGTCGGTGCGGCGCCGGCTGAGGTCCAGTGCCTCGGTGACGTAGGTGCGGGACTGCCTGTACCGGCGTTGGTATACGGCGGTGTAGGCCAGGCAGTTCCGTAGCGCGGTGGCCATCCGCTGGTCGGTGGCCTCGTCCACATGCGCGAGTGCGATCTCCAGAGCCGTCTGGGACTCGTGGTAGCGGCCCTGCCGTACGAAGTAGTCGCACAGCGCCTCGGCGAGCCAGCAGGCGTAGTCGGCTTCGCCGACGGCCGCGGCGTACCCGACGACGTCGGCGAGCTCTCCGCCGGCCGCGTCCAGCCAGCTCTCCGCGTCCTGCCAGTGCGGGAACGGTGCTGCGGTGGGCTGGGGTCCGGCGGGGAAAGCGGCGAGGCCCCAGTCGCTGGTCGTCCGAGCCGCGTCCAGGTAGAGGCGAAGCGCGGCTGTGCGCGAGGCGGCGGCTTCGGCGGGCGCGCCTTCCGCGAGGCGTCGTGCGTGCACGCGCACCAGGTCGTGCAGTCGGTAACGGCCTGGACGCGGCTCCTGCACAAGGCTCGTGTCGACCAGACTCTCCAGGACCCGCTCGGTGTCGCGGGACGGCCAGTCGAGCATGGTCGCCGCCGTCAGCACGTCGAACTCGACCGTCGGCGCCAGGCCCAGGGCGCGGAATCCGCGCTGCTGCTCGGGTGCGAGCTGGTCGTAGGACAGCCGGAAGGCCGCCTCCACGCTGCGGTTCCCGATGCTCAGTTCGCCGAGCCGGTGCTCGTCGCCCGCCATGCGGCTCACCAGGTACTCCACCGTCCAGGTGTCGCGGTTCTGCAGCCGCGACCCGGCGATGCGCAGTGCCAGCGGCAGCCCGTCGCACAGCCCGACCAGCTGATGCGTCGCCTCCGGCTCCCTGCCCGTGCGCTCCTCTCCGATGATGTGCCTGAGCAGGGACACCGCATCCCCGCTCTCCAGGGGCTCCAGGGTGACCCGTCGGTCGGCGTCCAGTTCGGCCAGCCGTCGCCGGCCGGCAACCAGCACCCTGCTCCCCGCTCCCGCGGGGAGCAGCGGTCGTATCTGTTCGGCGTCCAGGGCGTCGTCGAGCACGAGCAGCAGTCGCAGCGGGCTGGTCGTCGCGCGCCAGACGGTGGTGAGTTCCTCGAGGTCGCTCGGCAACTCACCTTTGGCCGCACCGAGCGATCGCAGAAGCCGCTGCAGTGCTCGCTCCGGCGCCTGCCGCTGCTGCGTGCTGTGCGCACGCAGGTCCACGAACAGACAGCCGTCCGGGTACTGGGCGCTGAGCTCACGGGCCGCGCGTACGACGAGCGCGGTCTTGCCGACCCCGGCCGAACCGTCCACCGTCATGATCGATACGGATCCGGGCGGATACGGCGCGATCAGCTGTGCCAGCTCCGCCTCCCGCCCGATCAGGTGGCCGGCGTCGCCCGGCAGGTCGTTCACTGTGCGGTGGAACCGAGGCTGGGGCGCAGGAGCGACGGAGTGAGCCGTGGCCCCGACAAGGAGGCGTGCGTCGTCCTGGTGCAGCACCGCGTCGTACGTCCGGCGGAGCTCTTCGCCGGGATCGACGCCGAGCTCGTCGCGCAGGCGCCTGCGCATGTCCTGGTAGGAGTTCAGGGCTTCCGCCTGGCGCCCGCTGCCGTACAGAGCGCGCATACGCAGCGCCAGCGCCGACTCGTTGAGAGGATCGGACGTGGACAGCGCGGCGAGCTCGTCCAGCGCGTCGGCGGACCGGCCGAGCAGCACCAGGCACTCGAGTCTCTCCAGCCGGAGCGAGAGCCGACGCTCCAGCAGCCGCTGCCGCTCCGCCTGCGCGCGCCGTCCCGGCAGGCCGGTCAGGGGTTCGCCACGAAACAGGGTCAGCGCCTCGGAGTACCGGTCCATCGCGGTGGTCACGTCGCCGGACACCTTCGCCTGCCGTGCCTCGCCGACGCGTTCGTCCAGCTCGGTCACATCGAGCCCGACTCCGTGGCCGCCGAAGCTGTACCAGCCCTTGCCGCTGCGGATCACCGACTCCGTCGGTCCGGCGCTCGCCACGTCGAGTGCCTTGCGCAGTGGGTGGATGTGGCTCGGCAGGACCTTGTGGCCCGACCCCGGCGGCTGTCCCTCCCACAGGTCGTCGAGCAACTGCTCATGGCTCACCCGCGTGTCCACACGCAGCACCAGCGCGGCGAGTACGGCCTGTCGCCGAACCGGCCCCAGCTCCAGCGGTGTTCCGCCGCGCCAGGCCCGGAGCGGCCCGAGCAGGCCGATCCGGAGCCGCTGAGGAGTTCCCCCGTCCACCGCGAAGCCTCCGCTCCCGTTCATCATCAGAATTTCATCAGCATTGCAGCACCACCGGCCATGGTGGCGGATACGACATCGCACAACCCGCACAACTGAAGGGGAGTCCCGTGACAGAAGTGGAGCTGGTGGCCACCGCGTTCGCGACAGGGGCGGCGGCCGGACTCACGGGCTCCGCGCGCGGAGCCGTCCACGACCTCTACGCCGGGCTGAAGGAGGCGGTACGCCTGAGGCTCGTCGGGGGTGGCGGCAACAGCGTGGGCGGCTACGGCGTACGGGTGCTGGACGCGTACGAGACGGACCCCGACGTGTGGCGGACCCGGTTGATCCAGGTGCTGACAGGTTCCGGGGTGCAGGCGGACGAGGCGATCCTCGCGGCGGCCCGCGCCGTGCTCCGCGCGGAGCGCCCGACAGGGCACATCGGCGTGGACACCTGCGGCGCCCAGGGGTTGCCGGCCGGGGACGGCACCACACGGCGCAGCGAAAGGCCGGGGCCCGGCGCCCCGTCCGCTCACGCACCGGTCACGCGAACGGCCCCGGACGAGGAGTCCGAGGCCGCATAGAGCGCCTCCCTGAGGGAGAGATCAGAAATCCCAGGTCAGCGGCTTACTGCGACGTGCCCCGGGCGGGATTCGAGTCGGCGCTATTTGAGGTAGACGAGGCCGTCGGTGGTGATGGCGGGACGACCGGATGTGCCGACCACGACGATCTTGATGGTGTGTTTGGCACTGGCGGTCCAGCTCTTGGCCCAGATCGCGTCGCGGTACTTGGTGGTGGCGGACTTGAGGTCGACGGTGGCGGCCTTGACACCGTCGACGTAGACGTACGCCTGGCCGGAGGTGGAGGCACGGGAGACCACCCAGGCCGCCGACCTGCCGGTGAAGGTCCAGGTCAGGCTCGCGTTCTTGGTGGAGCTGGAGTAGGACCTGCCGCCCAGGTAGCTGGTGGAGGACTTGGCGGTCCAGGTGCCGGACCTGGCGGCGGAGGTTTCCTGCAGGATCACCGGGGTGCCCGTGGCGGTGGCGGTCGCGGTGTTGCCGGCCCGGTCGTAGGCCGTCATGGTCCAGGCGGTCGCCACTGCGGACTTCGCGGTGTGGGCGGCGCTGTAGGTGGTCGGGCCGTACGTCCTGGCCACGGGGGCGGTCAGCCGTACCTCCTTCAGCGCGGCGCTGTCGGCTGCCTTCCAGCTCAGGGTGAGCGGGACGGCGGTGGTGCTGACGGTGCCGGTGCGCAGGGAGAGGGAGGGCTTGGCCGTGAAGGTGGGGACGGTGGTCTCCGCGACCACGGTCGCGGCCGCTGTCGTGGCGGTCTTGCCGGACTGGTGGACCGCGCGGACGGCGACCTTGTGGGTGCCCACGGTGAGGGTCGCCTTGGCGGAGGTCGCGGTGCCGGCAGCGGTGGTGGCCACCTTGCCGTCGACGAGCAGCTCGTACTTCGAGATCAGTGAAGCCGGTGTGGTGGCCGACCAGTTCACGGTGACGGAGGCCTTGGTGTAGTACGTCGTCCCGGACAGGCCGGCGCCGGTGACGGACTTGATCGCCAGACCCGTGACTGGGCCGGCCGCATAGGAGCGGATCGTGGCGAGTTGGGTGTAGAAGGCGTTGCCGGGGCACTGGGTGTTGTAACCGTCCCGGTGACCGTGGATGACCGGGAAGGTCAGCTGAGCGCCCTTGGCCCAGGTCTTGCCGAAGAAGTTGACGCCGCTGTCGCCCGCGGTGAGTGTGGTCGTACCGGCCGGGTTCACGCCGTACTGGCCGAGCTTCCACGCGGCGATACGGGCCACCGAGACCATCGCGGCCTGCGGCGGGGCCGCGTCGGTGTAGGTGCCGAGTACGGAGATGCCCGTCGTCTCGGCGTTGAATCCGTAGGCGTGCGCGCCCATCACGGGCCGGTCGATGCCGCCCTTGCGGCCCTCGTAGATCTTGCCGCACTTGTCGACGAGGAAGTTGTAGCCGACGTCTTTCCAGCCGAGCTGCTTCACGTGGTAGGCGTAGATGCCGCGCACGACCGCCGGACCCTGCTCACAGGTGTAGGTGTTGGACTCGGCGGTGTGGTGCACCACCACAGCCTTTATCGTGCCGCCGGGCAGGTAGCCCGGCTCCTCCGGACTGATCGACTCGTCCGCACCCCAGCCGGCGCGGGAAGTGACCGGCGGCTGCGGCGCGGTGGACGGCGGCGCGGGCGGCACCGTCACCGTCGGCGTGGGGCTCACCGTTTCGGACGGGGAGCCGGACGGCGACGGTGAGCTGCCGGGCGTCTCGGACGCGGCCGGCGGCTCGCTCACGGAAGGTTCGGCGGGCGGCTCACTGCTCGCGGGATCCGTGGGCGCGGTCGGGCTCTGCGTCGGCTCACCGGAGTCCGACGGCGAGTCGGTGGGCAGGGGATCATCGGTCTCCTCGACGGCGAACGCCGCAGGTTCCATGCCGGTGACCTTGCCGCTTCCGGGGTCGACCATGTCCAGACGCAGACCCTTGGGAAGCTTGGCCGATGTCGATCCGTCCCCCGCACGTACGCGGACCTCGACACCATCGGAGGAGCCGACCCAGGCGGGCTCGGTACCGCCACGCGCCGCACCGCTCTCGCCCTGACCGCTGTCACCGTCCAGCCGCAGCCAACGCGACCACTGGCCCGAACGCGCCCCGCGCGTACGGACCTCGACCGCACCGGTGACATGCGCCCCGGGATCGGTCCACGTCACGCCCAGCATGCTGAACGGCTCGGTGTCGCGCTTCGGGAGCGACGCGCCGCTCGAGTCGGCCTCCAGGTCCGCCGACCTCACCTGCGTCTCAGGAGGGCCGCTCCGGGGCGCCTCGGCCCCGGAGTCCATGCCGGTTATTCCCTGGAGCACCAGCACTCCGGACACGCCGACCGCCACAGCGGCAGCCGTACCCCATACATGACGCTGCTTCACGCAGCTCCCACCCCTCAGCTCACCCCATGAAGTGGGCCGATCTTCACAACCGGCTCAGCGGCGTGGCTCAGGCCCGCGAGGAATCTATCTGTCCCGGGCCCGCTGCCGCCATGGATGAGAGCAAGGCTGTGGTGCCATCCGTGGGGTTGCAACAGACTTTTCCCCAAGCCCGTCGATGCACACTTCATGATTGATATGGATAAACAGTGCAATCCATTGAGTTGGATGTGGGTGGGATCACATGGAGCGTGAGGTACTCCGATATGCGAGCTCGAGTCCTCTTGCCGTGGTGGTGGATCCTTTCTCGCCTCGCTACATTCACGACAGCATCACGGATGTGATGCCGATGAGCAGGTGGGAGCGAGCGGAATCGAGGATGGTTCCTGGACCCGCGCCGACGCGGCGAGATCCGTACCGCCCGCCCCGTGCTGTGGACCCGAATCCCGGCCTCCTCGGCTTCCCCGGGATCATCGGCCGAGCGCTCGGCGTGCCGTCGTGCGGCCACTGGAACAGGATCGTTACCCCTTGCCTCTCCTCCGGCGCGACCTGCTCCGGCTAGGTTCGCGACGCATCTCACGGGCGAACTCCAGGAGGACACGGCATGCGGCTCGGACGCGGCGTCATCACAGGCATGACCACCGCGGCCCTGTTTCTCGTCACGGCCACCGGCTGCGACGATCCGGACGCATCGCAGAGCCGCCCCATGCCCGCCGCGCCCCCCGTTGCCGTTCCGGCTCCCTCGTCGACACCGGGGCGAAGCGGCTCCGCCGAGCCTTCGGCGTCCCCTTCGCCGAGCGCCGAGCGTACGGCCGGCAGCAGCGCGCCCAGCTCACCTGGTCCGCCGCGCACGGTCGCCACCGTGGCTCCTTCCTCCGTACCGACGTTCCTCTCCATGGCCGTGGCCACGACCGGCGGCAGAATCGGACTCGTGCGTGGCGGAAACGCTCAAGAACTGACGCTCACCCTCCGCAACGGCAACAGCCGTGCGTACGACCACCTGCGCCTGGTCTTCCAGATGGAGATCCTCGTGGACGGAACCCCGGGCGCCGAACGCCCTCCGCAGGACGGATTCACGCTGGAGCGGTGGGACGGCGCGACAGGCACATGGCGCCGCGAGGAGCTGCGGATCGCCAACGACGCACTGCCCTACAGCTCGTACGCCGGCGGATTCCGCCTGGCCCGGGACGCCGAGCGAACCGAGCGCTACCGCCTGCGCGCGCTGGACGCCGGGCCGACCGGAAGCACCCCCCTGATGGTGAACCTGATCGACACCGGCGCACCCGAGGGAGCACCGCTCCACCGGGTACGCCCCGCGTCCTTCATCGTCCCCCACACCACGCGCCGGGACTGATCGCGACTGCCCGACGCGGACGGCGCCAAGGGGTGGGGCCGGGAGGGCTCCGAGGTGTCCGCTCGTGCACACCTCACGCTGTGGGGGCTCCGGATGATCGGGGTGTCGCCCTGACCTACGATCCTGTCCGCATCGACCGCCGGTCGTGCCTGTGTCCCGCGGAAGTGTTGGGGTGGCGCGTGTTGCGTTCCTACCGGGCAGTCCTGGCCCTCGTTCCCGTCGCCTTCGCCCTCGTCGCATGTGGCAGGCCGGCCTTCGCGCCGGTCCCTGACGGCAAGCCGGCCGAGCTGCCCCGATCCCGGACAGCGAGCACCTGGGGCGACGGCACGGGCGGCAGGCTGGAGCTGAAGCCGGATGGAACGTTCACTGCCGATGACGTCTGCGGTAATGACGACATCTCTGCCTACGGGCCGGAGAACGAACCCAGGTCGGGATCGGGTACCTGGTACGACGACGGCTGGGAGGGACAGAGCACCGTCACGGTGTCGTTCGAAGCCGACGGGGGGACCTCCGCGTACGAGGCCCTGAGAGACGGCAGGACACTGAAGCTCTGGACTTACGTGGGTGACCCCGACGAAGGCGCTGCGCTCTGTATTTTGACCCAGGGGAAAGGCTGAATCGGCCCCTGACCGGCGACTCGGTCGGGGCCACCTCTGTTCCGGTACCCCTGGAGTGACCGTCCTTCCCGGAGCGGGGCGGTGACAGGCGCCTTATGCAAACGTCACCAGTCGAGGTTTTTGTACCCCTCCGCCGGCACACCCACATCCGAGAGGATGTCCAACGCCTGCTGCCTCATGGGTTCAGCGGCTGCGGCGTCGGTCTTCCGCAGGGTGCGGGCGAGTGTCACGAGGGTGCGGGCTTCGCCGAGTCGGTGGCCGGTCTCACGGTGGATGGCCAGTGCCTCCCGGCCGAGAGAGACGGCTGTGGCATACGCCGACTCGGATTCCACTGTGCCGCACAGGACGGTCAGGGCCTGCCCCTCCACCACTCGGAAGCCGTACTCACGTGCCAGGCGCAGCGCCTGCTCGGCATGGCGGCGGGCCTCGTCGTGGTGGCCCACCTGTCGGTGTGTGAGGGAAAGCCCCAGGAGGCTGTCCGCCTCTGCCCGTCTGAATCTCGCCTTCCGGGCCAGGGCGAGGGCTTGTGTGTCAGCCTCAAGGGATCGGTCGAAGTGGGCCAGATTTCGGTGGGCAGCCGCGAGCGTGTTGAGGATGCCGGACTGAATCCAGGGCCGTCCCGGGTACTTGAACATGGCGAAGGCACGCTCTGCTTGTATCAACGCCTCGTCGTGGTGGCCGAGTTCGATATTGATCTTCGCGACGGCATCGAGCATCATCGCGCGGCCGTTGCGGTATCCGGCCCTCTCGTCAGCGGTCACCTTGGGATCGAGGACGTCGAGGCCGTCGGCGAGACGGCCGAGTTCCCAGTAGACCGCGCCCAGAATCTGCAGCGCCAGGCTGTCGTCCCACCAGCCGACCTCCGCATTGCGGCTGATGACCAGTTCGAGGTGATCCGCAGCGTCGCCCAGTCGGCCCAGATCCCGGGAGACCATACCGAGTCCGAGCAGCCCGAACGCTTCAA
Organism: Streptomyces sp. NPDC060035; assembly: GCF_042736635.1. Lineage (NCBI taxonomy): Bacteria > Bacillati > Actinomycetota > Actinomycetes > Kitasatosporales > Streptomycetaceae > Streptomyces > Streptomyces sp. NPDC060035. The sequence continues at coordinate 281,259 of NZ_JBHWVO010000007.1, read as the reverse complement.
GGTAACGGTTGCTGGTTTCACTGGTGATCCGCAAGCCGGCGGTGAGGCGCTCGTGCGCACTGTCGAGGCGCGCCGTGCTCCATTCCACGCAGCCTCCGACGCCGAGAGCCGCAGCCTCCCCCGCCGGCCAACCGAGCTCCCGACTGATGTCCAGTACGCGTGTGTTGCAATCCGTCGCCTGCTCGGCATGTCCCCAGTCCCACTGGATCACTCCAAGGTGGTGGTGCATGGCTGCCTGGCCGAACAGGTCGCCTTCGGCGGTGGCCGCGTCCAGTGCCGTCTGTGCGGTGGCCTGCCAGGTCGCCCGCGGCAGATGGAGCCAGAAGTAGCCGAACAGTGCGCCGGTCAGGTGCCAGGCGACGGGGCGGGGGCCGTGGCGGCCGGCATGGTTGATGACCGCGAGCAGATTGGCCCGCTCCGCATCCAGCCACTGCGCGCCTCCGGCAGTGGCCGGCAGGCCCGGGTGATCGCCGGGGCCGAAGTCGCTGGGCAGCTCCGGGAAGAGCCAGGTCCCCGCGACGGCGCGAGTGGCGTTCAGGTACCAGATCAGGACGCGGTTCAACGCGGCGTCACGATCCTCCGCGCCTTCCTCCGCCTGCGCCCGCTCCTGTGCGTATGCGCGAAGGAGATCGTGGAATCGGTATCGGCCGACCGTCACCGGCTCGATCAGGTGCGCGGCGGCCAAGGCACTGAGCAGGCGTCGGGCCTGCAGCGGCGGTGTGTCCAGGAGGGCTGACGCGACCTCTGCGGTGAACTCCGGTCCGGGGAACAGGCCCAGCAGGCGGAACAGCCGGCGTGCGGCAGGCGTCAGAACTCGGTACGACACGGAAAAGGCCGCCCGCAAAGGGGAGTTGTCGTCTCCGTCCGGCTCCAGTGCCTCCAGCCGGTTTCCCTCGGACATCTCGGTGACCAGGTCGGCCAGGCGCAGGCCCGGATCGCCCGCCAGCCTGGCGGCGGCCACGCGCAGCGCCAGCGGAAGGCTGCCGCACAGCCGGATCAGTTCGTCGACTGCAGGCGGTTCGGCGGAGAGCCGGTCCGCACCGAGTGCCTTGCTCAGCAGCGCCCGGGCCTCGGCCGGCAGGAGGAGATCCAACGGCAGGGCGTGCGCCCCGTCGCGGGCGACGAGATCCCCGAGCCGGTTGCGACTGGTGACGACGACACAGCAGGACGGACTGCCCGGGAGCAGCGGACGTACCTGCTCGGCCGAAGCCGCGTTGTCCAGCAGGACGAGGAGGCGTCGGCCCGCCAGCAGGGTCCGGTACACGCGGCCTTGGGTCTCGTGGTTCGCGGGGATCTCCGATGCCGCGAGCCCCAGGCTCCGCAGCAGCAGCGCAAGGGCCTCCCCGGGCTCGAGGGGCTGCCGGTCGTGGTCGAAACCGTGCAGGTTCACGTAGAGCTGGCCGTCCGGGAAGCGGTCCCGCACCTGGTGTGCCCAGTGCACGGCCAGCGCGGTCTTGCCGATGCCGGCGGCGCCGTCGATGGCGGAGATGACCACTGTGTTCGACGGCCCTCGGTCCTGCGCGGGTGGAAGCAGCGTGTGGAGCCTGGCGAGTTCGCCGGTGCGGCCGACGAATCCTGCTGCACTATGAGGCAGTTCGGCAGGCGCGGGCGGAGTGATGTCGCGGGGCGGATGGGCGGGCTGTCTCGGTGGTCCCGGTCGCATCAGCACGGACGCTGCCGGATCATCGCGGAGAACGAGCTTGGAGAGTTTCTGCCCGGGAGGAGCTGCCGGACGGAGGAGGTAGGCGTCGTCCTGACGCAGCATCGCTTCGTACACCCGACGGAGCTCCTCGCCGGGATCGACACCGAGTTCGTCACGCAGCCGTACGCGCATGTCTTCATAGGTGTGCAGTGCTTGCGCCTGACGTTCGCAGCCGTACAGGGCACGCATACGCAAGGCCAGCAGCGACTCGTCGTAACGGTCGGTCGCGGACAGGCTGGCAAGGTCGTCGAGGGCGTCGCCGAACCGGCGCAGCAGAACCAGGCACTTGAGCCGCTCCAGCCGGAGCGTTCGTCGTCGCTCCCACAACCGCTGCCGCTCGTCCTGCGCGAACGGTCCCGGCAGGTTGGCCAAGGGCTCTCCTCGGAACAGTTCGAGTGCTACGGACAACTGGTCCGTTGCGGTGGCCAGGTCGCCGGACGCCATGGTGCGCATCGCTTGATCGCCCTGCTCGGCCAGGTCTGCCGTATCGAGCCTGACCTCCTCGGCTGCGAAGCGGTACCAGCCTTTGCCGCTGCGGATCATCGACTCCGCCGGCTGGGTGCCTTCCGTGTCGAGCGCCCTGCGCAGCGAGTTGACGTGAGTCGGCAGCACCTTGCGACCCCCTGCGGGTGGCTCCGGCCCCCACACCGCGTCGAGCAGTTGCTCGTGGCTCACCGCAGCCCCCTGATGGAGCAGCAACGCGGCCAGCACGGCCTGGCGCTTGACAGGCCCCAGATCCAGTGGTGTTCCGCCCCGCCAGGCTCGTAACGGCCCGAGCACTGCGACCCGAAGTCTCTGAGGAGGTCCGCTGTCCATCTAGAAGCCCTCGCTTCCGCACATCATCGGAATTTCATCGGAGGTGCAGCGTGTCCCGTCATGGTTGCCGAGACACGACTGAGAACCACTGAGAAGGAGGAGACCGGCATCGACCATCTCCAAGGGCGTCCGGTCGCGGTCCTCAGAGACAAGAGAAGTTCGCGGCTGCTACGGAACGACCGTCTTCGTAGCCGCTGTCGCACAGTTGACAGGAAGTATGACGTGACAGAGGTGAAGTTGGTGACCGATGAGTTCGTCCCGGGAGCGTTGGCCGGACTCATCGGCCCGTGTTCGGTTCCGCACAGGGCCTCTGCCTCCGTGGACAAGAGCGCGTCGGCGAACGTCTTGACCATCGCGCGCAGCCGATGGGGACGCGTTGCGGTGAGATTGTCTCCCGCAGGGGCATGCAGGGGCACGCTGTCCGGTGCGGTTATCGTGCCGATCTCGTTCAGAGACCTGGTCGCCCTGAAGGTCAGCTGGTGGCCGTTCGGCTGTGCGGGCCTCCTCCCGATGCCGGCACAAACCCCCGGATCAGGTCGAACCCATTCACCACTGCTCGGGACGCAACCGAGGCCGCGTGCGTCTGCAGTCCTATGTGACCCGTATGACCGACAAGGGGGGCGTGGTGTGATCGAGTTGGCACGTGTGATCAGGGATCTACGGGAGGAGCTGGAGCGGGCGATCGTTGCCGCGGAGGGCGAGGCGCTGCGCTTCGAGCTGGGGTCGATCGAGTTGGAGCTGTCCGTCGCGCTGGAGCGATCCGGTCGAGCGGGGGCGAAAGTCCGGTTCTGGGTGGTGGAGTCCGGTGCGGACGCGGCGGTGAGCACCACCTCGACCCAGCGCATCTCACTGGCGTTGCAGCCGACCCTGGCAGGGGCGAACAACCCACCGTTCATCTCCGGCCGCGCCGACGCACACGAGCAGTGAGTACCGCTGTGGGCAGGGCGGTCGAGCCGCATGGGCTCGAGCGTCGGCGGGCCGTCCAGGTCATCACCACGCGGGCCTCGGGCGCGGGAGTGCGTGGGTCGGGTTACCAGGTGGCCGGGGACATGGTGCTCACGGCCGCGCATGTGGTGTGCGACGCGACGACGGTTCAGGTGCGTTTTCTCACCAAGGACGGAACGCGGGAGTTGCACGGCAAGACGGTCTGGGCGAGCCCCGCCTCGGATATCGCGCTGATCAGCATGGTGGACGACTTGAGCGCCGGCTTTCTTTCCGCTGCCGAGGTTCCGCCGGTGCGGTTCGCCCGCATCTCGCAGACGGTGGACTGCGAAGCGCTGGGATTCCCAAGGTTCAGGCTGCGCGCAGGTACCGCGTCGTCGGACCGCAGTGCGCCCGTGTCGTACCGGGATTCTCACCACGCGCGCGGTGACACCACCCCGTTGTCGAACCAGCGCGAGGGCAGTCTGGAGATCACCCTGAAGTCTTCCCCGGAGTACGACCCCGAGCCGGGACGTTCCCCTTGGGAGGGCATGTCGGGGGCCCCGGTGTGGAGCGGCGGGTACGTGATCGGGGTCATCACCAAGCATCATCGATCCGACGGGCTCAGCACGCTCGCGGCAAGCCCGGTGGACGGCTGGTACGAACACCTGGCTCCGGACGAGATCAACGAGCTGAGCTCGCTGATCGGTCTGCCGACGCATCCTGACCAACTCGAGCAGCTTCCTCGCTCATCGCCGCTCCCGGGCGGCGCGCCGGACTTGCGGGAGGCGGCCGAGCGACTCGCCTCCAGGGTGGCCGCACAATGGCGGAAGGAGGAGCGGCGGCGGAATGTGCACGACCCGTTCCCGCTCCCCGTGCGCTTCCGGAACGCCGACACGTGCCTGTTCGATCACTGGGCCAAGATCCGCAATGCCTCACCTGGGGCGGATCCGGGGCCGCTTGACTTGGCCGGCTGCCTCGACCAGATCGTGAAGGTGTACCGGTTCATCCCGTCCCGTCGGCTGGTGGTGCTCGGTGCGGCCGGGTCGGGCAAGACGATCCTGACTCTGCGCTTCGTCCTCGACTGGCTGGACGACCCTGCCCCTGACGACCCCGTACCGGTGATCTTCAGCCTGGGATCATGGGACCCGACCACCATCACACTGCGCGACTGGATGTGCCACCAGCTGGTGCGCGACTACGGCCTCGCAGCTCCAGCCGCGCACGGAGGGAATCTGGCCGGTGCCCTGGTCGACACGGGCCGGATCCTGCCTGTTCTGGACGGGTTCGACGAGATCGCAAGCGGCCTGCGGCGTACAGCGCTCGGAGAGCTCGACCGCACCACCACCCCGCTGCTCCTCACCAGCCGCCCCCAGGAATACGCCGAGGCCGTGGAGAACCACCCACTCCCCAAGGCCGCCATCGTCGAGCTGGACGACCTCACCGTGGAGGACATCACCGACTACCTGCCCCTCACCAGCAGTCCCGGCCCAGATGGCGGGCTGCACAACACCGTGTGGGAACCCGTCCTGGACGAACTGCGCAAACATCGGCGCAGCCCGGGAGCAGAGAACGTCGCCACGGCGCTCACCACTCCGCTGATGGTCGCCATGGCCCGCACCATCTACAGCAACGCACCCGGGGGCAAACCGGCAGATCTCCTGGTCACCACCACGTTCGCAACCCCCGAAGCCCTGCAGCATCATTTCCTGGCAGCGTTCACCCCTGCCGCCTACAAACCGTCGCCGGCCGACAGCGACAGCGGCACCGGCGGTCGCCGCCGGCGGCACTGGAACCCTGACCGGGCCCAGCACTGGCTCGGTTACCTCGCCGCGCACCTGGACCAACTCGGCAGAGCGCGCACGGGCGTCCCCGAACGTGACCTCGCCTGGTGGCAACTGGGCACAACGCTGCGCCGCTCTTCGCGCATGCTCGTGATCGGGTTCCTGGCCGCACTGGCCCTCGGGGTGACGACCGCGGTCGGAAACGTGCCCGCGGACTTGGTCGCAACATCGCTCGGGCTCAAGTTCTCGCTCGTGCGGGGGATCGTGGTCGGGCTCCTGCACGGGCTCGTGAACGGACTGTTCTTCGGGATCGTGTACGGGTTCTTCTCCAGGGATGCGACAGAGCCGTCACGCGTACGCATACAGGTCTTCGGTAGGGCCAGGGGGAGACGCTCGAGGTTCCTCCCCAGATTCAAACTCGGACTCATGTGCGGGGTCTCGGCCGCGCTCGTGATTCTGTTCCTGGACAGGGTCGTGGTCGAGTCGATGGGGCTCGCGGACGGGCTCGACGGCGGGCTCGTGGGGGGCCTCGTGTTCGTGCCGGGGCTCGGGCTCGGGGTCGGGTCGGTGCTCGGACTCATGTCGTGGCTGGAAGTTCCCATCGACATCAGATCTGGCGTCAGTTCCTCTGCGCTGCTGAGCCAGGACCGCAGAAACGTGGTCTTCTACCTGCTTGTGTGGGCGCTCGTGTTCGGGACGGGGGCCGGATTCGCCAACGGGCTCACGACCGGGCCTGTGTGGGGGATTTTGGTCGGGCTCGCCTTCGGGATAGAAGCTGCGTTCGGGGGTGGGCTCGCCTATGGGCTCAGCTTTACCGCTTGGGGGCAATGGGTGGCCCTCGCACGAATTTGGCTGCCGCTCACAGGGCAATTGCCCTGGCGGCTGATCTCTTTTCTCGATGATGCATGCGAGCGAGATGTGTTGCGTCAGTCCGGAGCGGTCTACCAATTCCGTCACGCTCAACTCCAAGATCACCTGACCCAGGTATTCCTGGCTCGCCGTGACCAGTGACCTGTGGATTCCCGCCGAGTCGCATGCTGCGGCCGGCAGGAACCTGATCGCAGCCCATGCCGCCCCCGCCGACGTCGTCCCCGGATCGCCACCTTGGACGGCCACTACCGTCCTCACCCCGGGCATCGACGGCCCCGTCACGCCGGTGATGAGCGGCCAATTCGGGACAGACTTATTCCTCTTATTGCTGCAGCACGTAAATTCATCCGAGAGATCCAAACACCCTGACGGGGGCCAAATGAGAACTGGCAAGCAAATGCAGAACCTGCCTGAGCGACGCGGGTTGGCCCGTGCTGTCCTGAGCGGTCCGGTGGTGCGTAGCTCCATTCGGTTGGCGACGGCTGTAGCGGTTGCGTGCGGAATCGTGGGATTTCCAGGAGCCGGACCCGCCGCAGCGGACCCGGTGTCGCTCACACTCCGGTACACATGCACATCTCAGTTGATCGAGAATCTGCCTGTCACGGTGAGGATTGACTCGGATGTCCCGAAGTCGGCCGCGGTCGGCGAGCCCACCGCGGAATTTGTGGTCAGCGCGGCGGTGCCGGTGGACGCGGACGCCACGAAGATGCTGGGCAGGATCGGCGTGAAGAGCGTCGAGGGCACGATGGACGCGAAGGCCCGCGTGGCCGCCCCGGAGGGGGACGTCGACGTGAAATTTCCGGGCAATGTGAAGGCCGACATGCCGGCGTCCGGGGCGTTTCACGTCAAGGTGACCGGCTCCGCGCCGACGCTCACCTTCAGGCAGCCGGGCAGCGCAAAAATCACCGTCGGCGGCCTCGTGGCGCATCTCACCCCGAGGGACGCGAGTGGCGACGTGACGTTCCCGGGCAGGATCCACGCACGGTGCAAGCTGGACGCAGGGCAGAACAACGTCATGGCGTCGTTTCATATCACTGGGACCAGGACGACGGCCGGCGCGTCCACTTCCGGGACTACGGGCACCACCGATACGGCCGCCTCCGGCACATCGGCCGCCTCCGGCGTATCGGCAGCCGATGAGACCGCGTCAGGTGCCACAGCGGCCAAGCCGATGGGCGCGCTCTCCCAGACCGGAGCAGGCGCCGGCCCGTGGCTGCTCGGCGGCGCCGGCGTGCTGCTGGCCGCCGGCGCAGGCGCGATCTTCGCCGCACGCCGAACCCGTACGGATGATGACGCCGAGACCTCAGCAGTCTGATTCAAGCTCAGCACGGCCAGGGGGGGGGCGGTGGCCTGATCCGGCGGCGGGCCGCCGATGGAGGAAGTAGGCGTCGGCCTGCTGCTTGAGGCACGACTCGCACACGTGAACAGGTCGCGCTGTTCGTCCCACTGGACCGGACCGAGCCGGATTACCGGCACTTTCGTGCGTTCGTACCCGAGCCGGCAGTCGTCCGTGACGCACTGTCGCTCCATGGAGCGACTCGTTTCGTGCTCGGCCACTCCTCCAGCACCATCCAGGACGCGTGCACGAGCCTGCTGCCCGGGGCGGATCTGGAGATCGCCGAGGCCGCAGCCCGGCTCGTACCGCGCGCGACCTTCGAGAACCCCGGGCGTTCCCCGCGGTTTCCCATGGGGCGTGGGAACGCGCGTAGGGCACCCCGGACGTACGTCCGGGGTGCCCTCTACGCCTTGGTGCCCTACCGCACGCTGGTGAAGTTCTTCCAGCCGGTGCCGATCTTGACTCCTGCGCCGATGGCCCCCGTGCCGTTGCCGGCGTACCGGTAGAGGTCGCCGCCCGTGGTGCGGCCCAGGATGTCGTCCTTGCCGTCGCCCGTGAGGTCGCCGATGCCGACGAAGTCGGCCATGCCGCCCCAGCCGGAACCGATTTTCACACCGGCGCCTACGGTGCCCTTGCCGGTGCCGTAGTACCGGTAGAGGTCGCCGTTGGTGGTGCGGGCGACGAGGTCGGCGTGCTTGTCGCCGTTGAGGTCACCCGCGCCGACGATGGTGAGGGACTTCCAGCTGGTGCCGATCCTGCCGGTACGGGTGAAGCCGCCGCTGCCGGTGCCCGCGTACAGGTACAGGTCGCCGGTCGCGGTCTGCCGGGCCACCAGGTCCGGGATGCCGTCGCCGGTGAGGTCGCCCGAGTAGGTCAGGCCGTCGAAGGGCGTCCAGCCGCTGCCGATCTTCTTGTGCGGGGCGTCCGGGGTGACGACCTTGCCGCGCTCGGGGGAGTAGCGGTACAGGAAGCCGTCCTTGTCGGTGACCAGGGTGTCGTTGGCGCCGTCGCCTTCGAGGTCGCCGAAGGGGACGAGGGTGGAGGTGGTGGGCCAGGTACCGCCGTCGGCCTTCGCCGACACCTTGCCGGAGGCGTTGCCCTGGTAGACGAGCAGGGAGCCGTTGGTGCCACGGGCGTAGAGGTCCGGGTAGCCGTCATCGCCGACATAGTCGCGGCGCACGGCGGCACCGCCGGTCACCGTCACCGTCCCGAGGACGGAAAGGTCCGCCTGGACACCGTCGGCGGGCTTCGCGGTCAGGGTCCAGGTGTAGGCACCGTTCGGGACGTACCTCCCGGCCATGTCCTTGCCGTTCCACGACGGCGCGACCAGCCCCCGTGCCTCCCCGTCGGCGAACGTCAGTACGGTCTCCCCGGTCGCCTTGTTCTTCAGCGTCAGCGCCCACGACGCCGCCGGCTTCGACAGCCACCAACGCGGCTTCCAGTCACCGGCCTTGAGGTCCGCGACAGCGGGCGTGTCGGCGTCGATGACGGCGATCTGGGAGGCCGGAACGCCGGACGGGACGATCCGCACCCGGCGATCCGCGCCCGTGTAGGCGATGTGGCCGCCGAAGCGGTCGACGGTCCATCCGGAACGCCGCCCGGTCCGGTCACCGAGCTCGGCAGCGGTGGCGACCACCCGCTGGGGCAGGTCGGCCTCCTTGTCACTGACCGGGAGTCCGTTGTGCAGGTCGACGAGGGTGAGGCCGGCCGCGTCCGAGCGGCGGACCAGGTAGCCGTCGCCGAGGAGCGTCTCGTCGGATCCGAGCTTGAGGGAACGCTTGGCCTGCCGGTCGTAGACGCCGGCGCCCTTGAAGTCGTGCCAGTAGTTGCTGCACCGCCAGTACACCCAACGGCCCACGGCCTGCAGGTCACTGGGGACGCAACCCGGGTCGAAGGACTCACCGGCGGCACCGGTCGACAGGTTCCTCGCCGCCACCCCGGTCGGCACGCCCGAGCTGGTGTCGTCCCACCGGCCGAGGGCGCTCCACAGCGTGTTGCCCCAGACGGAGGCCGCGACCGGCTCCCGGTTCAGGAGCACGCTCCCGGTGTCGGCGTCCTTGAAGTGGAGGATCGCCTGCTTACCGCCCGACGCCTGGTTCACCACACCGAACCGGCCCGAGAGGTCGACGAGTTGCGGGCTGCTGAGCCCGGAGGTCACCCTCGGGCCCCACGGGGCGGCGCGGTTCCGGTAGAGCATGGTGACGTCCTGCTCGGTCGCGGCCTTGCGGCCGTGATGCCCGTCGCCGCTCGCGAACATGGTCACGCAATAGGTGCCCTCGGTGGAGTTGCAACCGTCTTCGTCCCGGCCGGAGACGAGGCCGTCGACGGTCGAGTTCAGCTCCTCCGGGCGGCCGGAGGTCGCCAGCCAGGTGCTCCGATAGCCGCCGATGTAGGTGTGGGGGCTGTAGTACTGCGCGTCGTCGGCCGTGGTGAGGATGCCGCTGCCCAGCGAGATGCCGGCCGGCTTGGCCTCCCGGTCCTCTATGTCCGCCAGGCGCTTGCGGGTGACGGTGCCGTCCGTGGCGGGGGTGAAGAGGTAGTACCCCCAGTCGAGTGCGCCGTAGGTGGTGTTCTCCTCCGCGCCGGCCACCAGGAGCGAGCCGTCGGGCGTGCGGTGCACCGAGGGGGAGGCGACGGCCAGCAGGGACTTCCAGCTTCCCGTGGCGTCGCGCAGGACGAGATCGTTGCCCCGGTACTCGTTGTCACCGGGGTTGGGCGGGGTCACGGTGACGAAGTCGTCGCCGAAGGGCCGGACGACGTCGTTGTACGAGGCCACGTCCCGCAGGTCGACGGTGGTCGGCTCCGCGTCCAGGTCGTCACGGCGGTACACCTGGGCGGCGTCGCCGGACGGGGCGCCGAGGTGGAAGACGGTGTCGCGGTCGAAGGAGACGCTCTCGCCCTGCGTGGAGAGCGCCTTCACGCTGCCGGTGGCGAGGTCGACGACCCACCACCCCTGGGACATCGTGGTGTCTTCCCACTTGATGCCGCGGACAGCGACGGACCGGGCGTCGCCCTCGCTGATGGAAAGGTCCCACCCCTCCGGTAGGCCCTCCAGTTTCCGGTCCTGCACCTCGCCGCCCTCCAGGCGCAGGAGGTGCAGACCCGTAGCGGCCTTCTCGGCACCGGTCCGGGTGATGACGGTGTCGCCGTAGGTCGAGACGTACGTGTGGCCCTCCGGGATCGGGACCGTGGTCGCCGGCCCGCTGCCGATCCCCTGCTGAAGTGTCACGTGCGGGGTCGGGGAGTCCGTGTAGAGGGCGACGGTGTCGGAGCCATGGCCGAAGTCCGACGGGTACTGGGCGAAGCGGAACTCGTCCACGTCGTAGGCGAGCGGCTCGGGCAGCCGGTGGTCGAGGATGGTCGTCGCACCGGTGGCGTAGTCGGTCCAGCGGAGGCGGTCGTCACCCTCCTGGGCGGTGAGGAATCCGGTCTCGCCGGCGTTCAGGACGATGGTGGCGCGGGGCACGAAGCGTGCGCCCGGACTGATGACGACGGGATCGGCGGACGCGCCGCGGGTCTCGGCGGCGGCCGTCCCCGCAGCGGTGCCTATTCCGGCGGTCACGGTAAGCGTGACGGTGAGAGCGATACGGCCGAGCGCGCGCTGCCGGCGCGTGGCCCGTCTGTTCAGCGGACGAATCACGAAAAAGCCCCTCCCCAAGGTGAGCGACGCAGGGGGGGCGCATATGGAACCGCCGCTCGTCCCCGCGCGCGAGGGCGACAGTACCAGGAGGGATCATCACACGACATCCAGTTTCGAACCTGTTCAAAGGCTGGCCGCGGTCCGTCCGCGTCGGGCCACTTACCCCTGCTCGACCGCGAGGGCAAAGGGCCCGGTTCGCAGAGGTCGGCCCCGCCGGCCATCCCGCGGCTACGGGGCCGTCGAACGAGGCTGGGTTTTCGGGATCCGTGAGGTGAAGAACATCGCGAGGAGAGCGGCGAAGGCGAGGATGGTGAGTGCGGCGCGCAGACCGTCGATCCTGGCGTCGGCGTGGACGTTCGAGTTGCGGCGCGACGAGAGGGATGAGCTGGAGCTCTACTTCTTCCTCGGCGACCCCGACTCCCGCAGTACATACGTCCTGACGCGAGAGCAGTCCTAGTCCACGCACCCGGGGAGGGGGCGGCACCCCGGCCGGTCGCCGCAACCTAGGGTGCTCGTGTGACACACGAAGGGGAGTGCAGGGTGAAGAAGTCGTTGAGCATCGCGGTGGCACAGCCGAGGTGCACGGCTCACGATGTGGCGGCCAATGCGGTGGCCCACGCGGAGGCCGTTCGAGCGGCGGAAGCGCGGGTGGTGGTGTTCCCCGAGATGTCGCTGACGGGATACGAGCTGGACGCGGCGCCGATTGCCCCGGACGACGAACGGCTCGCTCCGATCTTCGCCGCGTGCGCCGAGACCGGCACGCTCGCCCTGGTCGGCGCGCCTGTACCGGGCCCGCACATCGCCACTTTGGCTGTGGAGGGAGACGGCGCGTACGTGGCGTATGCGAAGGTCCACCTGCACGGCAGCGAGGTTCTCCGCTTCGTGCCCGGCGAGCCCGCCGTGGTCGAGGTGGACGGGTGGCGGCTGGGGCTTGCCATCTGCCGCGACACCGGCATCCCGGAGCACGCCGCGAAGACGGCCGCGCTGGGCATCGACGGCTACGCAGCCGGGGTCATCCACGCCGATCACGAGGCCGAGCTCCTCGATGAACGCGCGCGTCGGGTAGCCGCGGACCACGGCGTGTGGGTCGCCACGGCGGCCTTCGCGGGCCCGACCGGCGGCGGCTTCGACCGCACGTCCGGCCGCTCGGGCATCTGGTCCGCCGACGGGGAGCTGATAGCGCAGGCGGACACCGCTCCCGACGGGATCGCGCGGGTGGTCTTCACCAGGTAGGAAGACCCCGGACCATGATCGGTCCGGGGTCTTGTCGTGTGTGTGCCGACTGTGATCACCGCGGCGTACTCGATGTCGCGTACGTAGCTGCAGACGGTGTCCGCCAGGCCGGAGAAGCTCGACTCCGGTGGGCGGGCACGCGGGTACTCCTTCGCCGTGCGGACGGACGTCAGTGGGCGGTGGGGAGTTCGGGCGTGCGGTCGTCGGCCGGCCGTTCACCCCTACCGATCACCTGGCTGCCGACAGGCCGGCGGGAGCGCACTCGGAAGGCGCTGATGAGCGTTGCGAGGAGGGCCGCGGCGAGCGGCACCCACAGTGCCGCCCGGTAGCCGTCGAGCACCGCGGCGGGTGAATCCGACACGGTGGCAGCCACGTTGACAGTCGCCGCTGCCGAGAGTCCCAGTGCCGCACCGAATTGGAACGAGGTGTAGAGCAGCCCGCCGGCCAGACCCTGTTCCTCCTCCTTGACACCTTCGGTCGCGACGATGGTGAGCGGGCCGTAGGCCAGCGCGAAAGCGATGCCGAGCAGCAGCAGGCTCGGGAGCATGGCCAGGTAGGTCCAGTCGGCGCCGACCGGCAGGAACAGGGCGTACGACAAGGAAGCGAGGATCAGTCCACCGAGGATCAGTTTGGCGTTGCCGAAGCGCGCGACGAGCCTGGGCACGAGGGTCGGCGAGAGGATTGCGTCGACCCCGATGACGATCATCGCGAGGCTGGTCTCCGGAGTGGACCAGCCGCGCAGCTCCTGGAGGTAGAGAACGATCAGGAACTGGAAGCCGAAGAAGCTCGCGGAGAAGAGCAGTCCGGCGGCGTTGGCGCGCACCAGAGCGCCGTTGCGGAAGATGCCGAGGCGGACCAGGGGCGCTGCCGAGCGACGTTCGACGGTGGTGAACGCGGCGAGGGCGGCGAGGCCGGCCCCGAGCGTGCCGAGGGTCCGGACGAGCGACGTGTGGCCGGCGCGTTCGACGCCGAGGACCAGGAGCAGAATGGCCGCGGTGATGGTGAGGCCGCCGGTGAGGTCGAGGCTCTGGCCGGCGCGGTCGGGCCGCGGCGACTTAGGGACGAAGGCGAGCGCGGCGAGCAGGATCAGGGCCGAGAGCACGACTGGGGCGAAGAACACCCAGCGCCAGTCGACCGCGGCGAGCAGGCCACCCACGACCAGTCCGATGGAGAATCCGCCCGCTGCGGTGCCGGAGTAGAAGAGCAGGGCCTTGTTGCGCTGCGGGCCCTCCTCGAAGCCGGTGGTGATGATGGACAGTCCTGCCGGGGTCATGAAGGCGGCCGCGACTCCGGTGACGAATCGGGCCGTGACCAGCATCCAGCCCTCGGTGGCGAATCCGCCGAATCCGGAGAAGACCAGGAAGACCGCGAGCCACAGGACGAACATCTGGCGCCGCCCGAAGAGATCGGCGGCACGTCCGCCGACCAGCATGAAGCCGCCGTATCCGAGGACGTAGGCGCTCATGACCCACTGCAACGAGCCGGTGGACAGTCCGAGATCTGCACGGATGGAGGGCAGGGCCACATTGAGCATGGCCACATCGACGCCCTCCAGGAAGATCGCGCCGCACAGGACGAGCAGCACGCCCCAGTCGCGGGCGGTGAGCGGGGTGAGGGCTGCCTTCTGCGCATTCACGTCAGTTCAACTCCTGAGTCGCGGGCGGTGATGAAGGGGGGTGGCGCTGCGGGCCGGAACGATCAATGGGACTTTCGTGGGCGGCTCACTCACCCTCCACCGGGCAGCTGGCCGGAACAACGGCGAAGAGCTCGACGTTCGTTCAGTCAGGCTTACCGATCCGGTTCACCGGGGGATTTGATGGAACGCGATGAAGTCGAGTGCTTTCTGCTGCTCGCCCAGGAGCTTCACTTCGGCCGCACGGCCGACCGGATGCGGCTCTCCCGGGCCCGGGTGAGCCAGCTGGTGCAGCGCCTGGAACGGCGCGTCGGCGCACCGTTGTTCGTACGTACCAGCCGCCGTGTCGCCCTCACCTCTCTGGGCAAGCAGCTGCGTACGGACCTGGAACCGCACCACCGCGCGATGGAGGCTGCCCTCGCCCGTGCCGCAGCCACCGCGCGCGGCATCGACAGCGTGCTGCACGTCGGGTTCTCCAACCCGCTTACCGGCGAGATCGTGCTCAAGGCGACGGAGGCGCTGCGGGCCAGCCACCCCGGACTCGCCGTGGAGATATGCGAGGTCCCGCTGTCCGATCCGTACGGGCAGCTGCGCAGGGGGGAATTCGACGTCCAGCTCCAGGAGTTCCCCGTGCGGGAGAGCGATCTGGGCGGCGGCCCGGTGCTGATCGCCGAGGAGCGCGTCCTCGCCGTCCCATCGGCTCACCCGCTGGGCGCGCGGGATTCGGTGTCCATGGAGGACCTGGCCGACATACCCCTGCTCATGATCGAGGGCGAGCTGCCGGACTACTGGCTGGAGCAGCACGTCCCCTCACACACACCGGGCGGACAGCCGATCGCGCGCGGGCCGGCGGTGACCCATATGCAGGAGGCGCTTATGCTGGTCGCGGGCGGCAGAGGCGCACTGTTCGCAGCCGCGCACGCGATGTCGTACCACGCGCGGCCGGGCGTCGCGTACCTTCCCTTCGTCGATGCGGAACCTGTCGGATACGGCCTGGTGTGGCGGGCCGGGGACGACACCGGTGCGGTGGAGGCTTTCGCCGGAGCGGCCCGCAAGGTGGCGCGGGAGGTGACGCAGGGCGTCCGTGGACTGCGTGCTGCCGACCGACGGCTCATCGAGGACCACAACGGCACAGGTGACCCCAGGCCCGCGAAGCGGCAGGCGCTGGTATAGCGGTCCGGCGATTGCCCAGCCGCTCGCGGCCGACCTCGGGGACGCGGAACTGCTCGGGCTGAACCTGCGGGACGGCCATCCGCGCCGGGCGGCGGTCGCGGTATCCGTGGGCTGGGGAGCACTGTCCCCGGCCGGGCTGCTGCCGCCCGGCGAACGGTGACCGCGGCCCGGCACCTGCGGCAGACCGCTCCCGATCGCGGTGCGAAGTCTTGACGGGCGCCCGGCGCCCTCGTACTGTCGCGCCTGGTCAGAATTGAAACGACTCAATGAAACGAATCAACGCCCCCCCGGCAGAAGAGAGTTGTCGATGAAGACACGGAGATGGGCCGTCGCGCTACTGGCGGGGGTACTGACCATCGGCATGGGAGCGGACGCGCAGGCAGGCCAGTCCGGTCGGGCGGGGCCGGCCGGGCAGGGGGCAGAGGGCGCGCAACTGGAGCGGCTGGACCGGGGGCTGGTCGCCGTCTCCAGCGCCGAAGGAGTGTTCCTGAGCTGGAGGTTGCTCGGCTCGGAGGCCACCGGGCACACCGATACCGGCCTGGACGGCGCCGACTTCCGGGTCTACCGTGACGGCAGGCCGATAGCGACCGTTACCGACAGCACCAACTACCTGGACCGGGAAGGTGCTTCCGACGCCGAGTACCGCGTCGCCGCCATCGTCGACGGCCGGGAGGCCCGGCGCAGCGACCCGGTCTCACCGTGGGCCGACGGGTACTACGACCTGCCGCTGCGCAAGCCCGCCGACGGCGTCACGCCCGCGGGCGAGGCGTACACCTACTCCGCCAACGACATGAGCGTCGGCGATGTGGATGGCGACGGCCAGTACGAGTACGTCGTCAAGTGGGACCCGTCCAACTCCAAGGACGTCTCCCAGGTCGGGTACACCGGCCGTACCTATATCGACACCTACCGCCTCGACGGCACGCTGCTGAACCGTATCGACCTGGGCCTTAACATCCGGGCGGGCGCTCATTACACCCAGTTCCTGGTCTACGACTTCGACGGCGACGGCCGCTCGGAGATGATGTTCAAGACCGCCCCCGGCACCAAGAGCATCCGCTACCGCGAGGACGGCAGCGTCGCCTCCGAGCGGTACATCACCATGCCCCGTGCCGACGTCAAGGCCGGGTACGCCCACACCGACGACTACCGCCTGAGCGCGGCCGGTTACTACGACCATCTGGTCGGGATGTTCCGCGGCTGGCACGAACACCCCGAGGTCGCCGCCGGCAACTGGCCCGCAACCCTGGAGTCGGCGTTCGGCATCGAGGACCGTTACGCCTACCCGCTCTCCCAGGCGGACGCCGAGGCACTGGCGGACCACTTCATCGATGTCTACGCGCCCAGCCGCAGCACCAGAAACAATCTCCGCGCCTTCGAGGGGTTCATCCTTGACGGGCCCGAGTACCTGACCGTCTTCGACGGCGCCACGGGTCGCGAGCTGGACACCGTCCGCTACGAGCCCGGCCGGCACGACGACGGGCTGATGTGGGGCGACTACGCCATGAGCCGGATCGAGCCGGGCAACCGGGTCGACCGTTTCCTGTCCGGCGTCGCCTACCTCGACGGCCGGCACCCCTCGGCGGTGCTCGCCCGCGGCTACTACACCCGCACCACCATGGTTGCCTACCGCTGGGACGGCCGCAGCCTGCGCAAGGACTGGGACGTGGACAGCGGCTTCGCCCCGATGTCCAACCCGTTCAACGACTCACCGCACGGCGTCGACGGCACCGACCCGGAGTTCGGCACCCTTACCACCCAGGGCTTCCACTCCCTCAGCGCCGCCGACGTGGATGGCGACGGCCGCCAGGAGATCGTCTACGGCTCGGCCTCCATCGACGACGACGGCAGCCTGCTCTACAGCTCCAAGGACACCATGCCGCCCCAGAGCTCGGCACCCGGCCAGAACGCACGCCTCGGCCACGGCGACGCCATGCACGTGACCGACATCGACCCCAACCGCCCCGGTATGGAGATCTATACCGTGCACGAGGGCGGCACCTGGGCGCCCTATGGCTACGCGCTGCGTGACGCCGCGACCGGCGAGGTGGTGTACGGCGCGTACAGCGGCCGGGACACCGGACGCGGCATGGTCGGCGATGTGGACCCGAGTCACCCGGGCCTTGAGACCTGGGCCTCGATGCCGGGCGGCTTGGACGGCTCCGGGCTGTGGACGGCGGCCGGCGAACCGGTCGGAACGGCCACCCCCGGCACCAACATGAGCATCAGGTGGGCCGGCGATCTGACCACCCAGCTGGTCGACGGCTCGGGCGATGCCACGCCCACGGTGAACGACTGGCGGCGCGGCACCGTGCTGACCGCCACGGACACCAGGACCAACAACGGCACCAAGGGCAACCCCTCGCTGGTGGCCGACGTCTTCGGCGACTGGCGCGAGGAGATGCTGGTGCGCACGGCGGACAGCTCGGCGATCCGGATGTACCTCAGCACCGAGGTCACCGGGCACAAGATGTACACGCTGATGCACGACGCCCAGTACCGCGCCGAGGTGGCGCGGCAGCAGACCGCGTACAACCAGCCGGCGTACCCGGGCTTCTACCTGGCCTCGGACACCGACTGGTCCGAGGTCCCGCTGCCGGGCCATCGGCGCTGAACCGGCGGTACGGCGGGATTGAGCCGCTGAAGCACGGAGAACCGCGCGTCACAGCCGTAGCCGCCTCACCCGGCGGCTACGGCTCCTCCGTTCTCGTAGCGCAGCGCGCCGACCTTGCCCGGACGCATTGTGTTGACTGGAGCGGTCAGCTCGCCACGTACGAGCGTGTCGACGTCCACGCGGACCGACTGGGTGATGTGTGCCTGAGCCGTGCTTGAGGAGCTGCTCCTCAATCATCGAACATGGCAGGGTGTGCTGGGGCAGCGAGGCCCGGTGTGAGGACTGCCACGACGGGTGGTGCGAGCAGGACAGCGGCGCCGTGACTCCCGAATACATCCGACAGGCCCTGCTGCAGGCTCACGGCTCGGCCCAGCTCCGGCCATTGGGAGAAGCACCGAATCCCGTCTCGGTCCTGAAGGCTCTGCGCGAAGCGCAGGAGCTGCTCCTAGGAGAGGCCCGCGCACGCGCCGCTCAACTCGCGCGTCCGGTCTCTTGGCACGCCCGTGGAGACGGAGTTCCTGGCCCCCATCTTCAGAGACGAGCCGTCGCGGTGGTGGTCGATCTTCGTACCGAGTGACGGCCTTCGCCACTCCCGGTCAGAACGACAAGTCGGCCTGGTCCTCAGCAGAACGCGATCAGTCACCTGGACCGGATGCCAGCTGTGGATGTCAGAAGGGCCCCACCTCCGAAAATCCGGAGGTGGGGCCCTTCTGAACTGGTGCCCCCGGCAGGATTCGAACCTGCGACACCCGCTTGAGGAGTTCGATCAACGGAGCGCGTGGGCTGCTCGTAGTCGTGTTCCAGGGCGGTTGCTGATCCACTCATGACCACCCGGATCCATCATTGTCCGACGACGTTGATGTCAGCCGCTGATGTCAACGTGCGCTGGGAAGTGGCCGTTCACGAGGGGACCGGCAGACCTCTCGTTCGGCGCGCGCGTGAATCTGTGAACTGTGGGCGCCTGGCAGCCGTGGAACGGTTTGGTATCCGCCTGCGTCGTCCCTCTGCGGGGCACGGTGGTTGTGTTCCGGAGAGGGGGGGGACCGGGTGCATACGGGTGGCTTCGCCAAGTGGACAAGGCGGTTCGAGGACGAGCGCGAGCGCAGGTGTGGCCTGGGTGATCCGGACTGGGGGCAAAGCGCGATGCTGCATCCGGCGGTGTGGGCCAGCATCCAGCGCTTCCAGGTCGGCGAGGACGGTGACGGTGCCAATCTCGTCCGCAAGGCGGACCAGGCCGATGACGCCGACTACGGGCAGGCGGTCCGGCTCTTCATCGCCGAGGAACAGAACCATGCTCGTCTGCTTGCTCGGCTGCTGGCTGCGGGTGGCATGCCGACCTTGACTGGGCACTGGAGCGACGCCGTCTTCGTACGGCTGCGGCGTCTCATGGGCTTGCGCATGGAGCTGCTGGTGCTGATGATCGCGGAAGTAGTGGCGCTGCGTTATTACCGGGCGCTGCGCGATGGCACCGACGACTCGCTCACTGCGGACGTGGCGGGGCGGATCCTGTCCGACGAGCAGCGCCACGTCCCGTTCCACTGCGAGCGACTGCACGCCTCCCTGGCGGAGCTGCCCCGTACAATGCGCCGCCCCGTGATGGCCCTGTGGCGACTTCTTCTGCTCGCGGTCTCTCTCGTCGTCGCCGCCGACCACAGTCCGGCGCTGCGCCAACTCGACATCGGGCGCCTGCGATTCGTGATCGATGTCATGACCTCGTCCCGGGCGGTGGTCTCCGCAGTGCTGGTGCACCGCCCAGATGCATGGACGAGCGCGGGCTGACACCAGACAGCTGCACCGCTTCCTACAACCTCTTTAGGAGCGAGGTGGGGCTAGTTGGGGCCTGACTTGCGGTATTCCGACTACGACAGGCGCGAGCTGTTTGCGCTGTTCGAGACCGCAGTTCCCCGTGACTTCCCGTCCGTTCTGGCGCGGTTGTGGCACGACTACGGTTCAGTCCTGACGCGCGAGCTTGATCGTGTCTCGTATCCTCCGCCAGCACCTCACCGGGCACGAAGTCGAAGGGCCCCACCGTGAGGTGGGGCCCTTCGACGTTGTCCACAGGTTGCCGGCCGCCTTGCACTCTCGCAGCGACGAGCGTTGCTCCGCCGGGCATTGCACTACCGCACACAAGCCTGCGCCAAAGCCGCCAAGTGTAGTCAGCCTAAATGTTGCGATCATTCAGCCCAAGTCGTAGGTTCGAATAACCAGTTGCAATGTATCATCACGGAGTGATCACAACCGTTGTCGCCACTACTCCCTCATCACTTGCGAAATCCAGCACACAGGGAGAGACGCAATGCCTGAATTCAACAATGACCCAGTCATCAGTAAGGATGAGGATCATATCCCCATCGAAGGACACTCCAAAGGCACAGGCGTACTGGGAAAGAGTTCAACCTGGTGGGGCATCGTTGGCGCGTCAACCAGCGAGGAACACGGCGGCGGGGTGCTCGGAGAAGCAAACGGCCCTGGAGTTGCCGGGGTAAGCAAGACATGGCACGGCGTACACGGGGAAACGTCCAGCGTAACAGGCGGCGCCGGGGTGCACGGGATAGGCAAGAGCGGCGCGCCCGCCGGGCTCTTCGAGGGCAGGGTGAATATCCAAGGATCACTGGACGTCAAGACTTCCGTGCAAACGTACGCCATCAATGCGACGACCGGAAAGTTCACAGGGGTTGTGGATTGCGTCAGAGTCAACGAGAGCGGAGGCGACTACGCGGAGACTTTCGGGTCCGGAGATAACGCTGAACCCGGAACGGTGCTCGTCATTGACGATGGCGGCCTGCTGACGCCGTGCCACACGGAATACGACACACGCGCAACCGGGGTTGTATCGGGCGCTGGCGGGCTGTCGCCCGGCAGCATCATGCAGAGTCAGATCAACGCATCACATCAAGTGACAGTGGCGCTAGCCGGGCAGGTATACGCCAAGGTGGATGCCCGTTACGGGGCCATCTCTGTAGGCGATTTGCTCACCACCTCGCCAACCGAGGGGTTCGCCAGGCGAGTAGATGATCGCGGCCGTGCAGTTGGCGCGATCATCGGCAAGGCGTTGTCGTCGATGAGCAGCGGAACGGGACTGGTTCGGATGCTGGTGCTGCCTTGCTGAGGTGAACACCATCCTTACGGTGCGGACGCCATTCTTTGGCCCACCCTTCCCGCGGTCCCCAAGGACCCGGATACAGCCGTCCGACCACCTCGGCCATGGACCGCTCGTTGTCCTGGTCTTGTCCAGTGCGCTGACGGCCGCCACCGTTCACCTCCATGCGCGCACTTCGACTGACTGCCGCCTGACCCTCCACGGACGCCCCCGTACGGTCACGCGGACAGTTGGAAAGCGGGTTGGTGGAGCAGCCGCCGTCAGGAGCCGCGAGCCTTGTCACGGGCCATGTGTGGGCCAGGGCGGACGCCCCAAAGGCTGCGGAGGTCGTAAGGCCAGGTCAGGGGATCGCGGCAGGCCAAGGCGGCACGGTCTTGAAAACCGTCGTCGCAGCGATGTGACCGTGGGTTCAAATCCCACACCCACCGCAGATGAACGGCCCCTGACCAGGTATCCCGGTCGGGGCCCTTCTCGTGAGCGTTGCCCGTCAGTGACCGTGGCTCCCCGCTGTTTCCCGACCGAACGGGCACGCAAGGGGCACGTCACCGGCTTGTTGGGCGGCTCGGCTAACCTGCGCGAGTGCGCGCCGAAGAGATTTCCACTTGGATCGCCGACCGCGGTGCTTTGATCAGTACAGTCGAGCTCGCTGCGGCGTTCGACGCCTATCTCTGCACCCTCCCCTGGGCGGGGCAAGGCATCGACTGGCGGGGGCTACCGGGCCGGACCCTCGCGCTCGATGGCGTCTCAGACGACGAGGCAGTGCGTTGGGCGAGAGCAACGCCGATGGGAACTCATGACCACGTCCTGGTGATCGACTCTGCAACCGAACCCGGTGTCATCTGTGCTTTCGACGATGCCGTGCGTGACTTCGAGCTGCTGTCGAATCGCCCAGAGCTCTACATGTGCGGCCTGGACCTGTCCGGCGAATCCCCCGAGCCGACGTTTAAGCACTTCATCGAGCGTCGCTCATTCATGACCCTCAACGCGAAGCTGTGAGGTACCGAGGCAAGCCAGACCCTTGTGTCTAGCTAGTTGAGGCTCCTGGCCACGTACGACAAGTACGAAGCGCACGTCCGGCTGTACCTGGTGCCAATGCTCGGAGGGAAGCGGCTGGAGTCGCTCGGTGTCGCTGATGTCCGGCGCTTCCTCGTCCAGCTGGAGAACAAGACCACCGCGGCTACTGCCAAGGAATCGCACCGGGTTCTGCGCACCGCCCTCACTGCGGCCTGTCGGGAAGAACTGATCACTAGGAACGTAGCCAGCCTCGTTGAACCACCCCGGGCAAAGTCGAGAGAGCTGAGCCCTTGGTCCCTGGACGAGACCCTGAACTTCCTGGCTGCGGCGCGCAAGGATCCGCTCTACGCCGCGTTCGTCCTCGCCATCACCATGGGTCTGCGGCGCGGGGAACTGGTCGGGCTTCGTTGGACTGACGTGGACCTGGACAACCGAGTCCTCTACGTCCGCCAGCAGACCCAGCGGCGGCGCGGTGTTCTCTACGACGACGATCCCAAGGGGCGACGCCGACGGGCTGTGCCGCTCCCGGCCATGTGCATCGCGCCCCTTCGCTGGCACAGGATGCGACAGGTTGCCGCCAAGGCTCGAGCGGGGGAGTCGTGGCAGGAAGGCGGGCATGTCTTCGTCACTCGGACCGGTCGCCCGGTGGAGCCGCGGAACGTCTACCGCTCCTTCACCCGCGTTGCCGAATCCGCCGGCCTCCGAGTGATCCGCCTGCACGATGCCCGGCACGGCTGCGCCACGATCCTCACCGCGGCCGGGGTGGCTCCTCGCGTTGTGATGGAGATCCTCGGGCACAGCCAGATCAGCGTCACGATGGATGTGTACACCCACGTCGTCCAGGACACGCAGCGCGAGGCGATCAGCCACATGGACCGGCTGCTCAAGAGGCGGCCCGGCCGTGAGTGACCGACACCGTTGATGTCAGCTGTGGATGTCAGAAGGGCCCCAACTCCGAAAATCCGGAGCTGGGGCCCTTCTGAACCGGTGCCCCCGGCAGGATTCGAACCTGCGACACCCGCTTTAGGAGAGCGGTGCTCTATCCCCTGAGCTACGAAGGCGGGGATCCGTCGGAAAGCGTACTCAAAACCCGGTGTGGTGGCCGATGGGTTTCAGGTCAGCATGCCGACAGGTTTGCGGTGGCCTGACCCATGAGGCTGGGCCACCGCCGACAGTGTAGCGGGTGGGGTGACGTCGGTCCCTCGGGTTCGAGATCGCGAGCCCATGGTGTGTGAGCTGGGGTGCTGCCGGCCGACGGATGACGGTGCGGGACTGCCGAGCCCGCGGCGTCAGGCGCCGAGGACGAAGCTGATCGTCGCTCCTGCCCTGTGACTGATGATCGGTGGATGCGTCCGTTGAAGCATGGCTACACCAACCACACTCTCGGCGACGGAGTCGTCGTGGAGAAGGCCTATCAGGGTCCTGATGCCGAGCTCAGGCGTGATCGCGAGTACGAGCTGCTGACCTGGCTCCAGGGGCTGTTGCCCGTGCCGCCGGAACGGGCGGCGGGCGCGGGCGCTCTTACGCTCGGGTTCGTGACCGGTGTCCCCGGCCCGGAGCTGCTGGATGCCGGTCACGCTGCGGCGGTACTGGAGAGCTGCGGGGGCCTGCTGCGCCGCATCCATGAGACCGCGCCGAGCGGACCGGCAGTGGGCGAGCCCGAGGCGGGCAAGGTGCTCGTGCACGGTGACTTCGGCCCCCACAACCTGCTGCTCGACCCCCTGACCTTCCAGGTCACCGCGGTGGTCGACTGGGAGTTCTCCCACCTCGGGAATCCGGTCGAGGACCTGGCCTGATGCGAGTGGGTCGTGCGCATGCACCATCCCGAGCACGGCCAGGCGCTCCCCCAGCTCTTCCATGCCTACAACGGTTCTGTGCCGGCCTGGCCGGCCCGCCGGGCCGCCATGCTCGCCAGGTGCGAGGTGCTGCGGCAGTTCTGCCACCGTTGGGAGCCGGACGGTCCGGGTGTGCGGCAGTGGCGGGAGCGCGCCGCCGTGACTGCGGGCTGGCAGGAGTAGGGCGGGCCAACGCCCCCAGCCACGCCCTCAGTCCCGGGCCCCAGCCCCCAGCCCCGAGCGCCGGCCCCCGGCCCAGCGGGAGCCCGGGTGTGCGGGATGCCCCGGGTCCCGGGAGTTCGTGCGCCGGTATCCGCGGGTCGGGGTGCGGCGGGATGGTTGGCAGAAGAGTGGGGTCCGTCTATTTTCGGTAATGCGGGAGGCGTAAAGCCATTCGGCCGCGTCCCCTGTCGAATGATTTGACCGGATCGAAAGAAATAACCACAAAAGAACCCTTGGGTCCGCTCAGGTTGTTCCGCCGCGCCCGGAGCGGGGTCCGTTCCGAGGGGTTGCCGAACGGACGCGCGGGCAGGGTCGAGGCTGGTCGGCGGGGTGTGTGGTGACGGGCGTTGGGCCGTCCGTGGTGGGTGTGAGTCGGGGTCGCCGAAGGGTGTGCCGATGGGTGTAAACGATCACTGACGCTGTGTTATATGCTCGCGCGAAAAGCGATGGCAGGGGAGCATGAAGTCAATCAATTCCGCCCCGCTGGTCTCGGTCCTGGCAGATGTCAGCGGGCTGAGTGACGCGGAGCTGGCCGAGCTGCCGGACACCGTATTCGCCGACATGGTGTCGCGGCTCAGGGAAGAAGTGCTCACCCCCTCCAGCGAGCCGGTGTCCGCCTTTACGTCGGCGCTCGACCCTGCGGCCGGGGAACGGGAGCGGACCCGCGAGCGGCCATGACGTTCCGTCAGTTCCTCCTCAAACTGCATACGCGCTGCAATTTGGCATGTACGTACTGTTACGTCTATGAGGCTGCTGATCAGAGCTGGCGGACGAAGCCACGGCGGATGGAACATTCCACGGTGCGGCAGGTGGCTGCCCGCATCGCCGACTACCGGCGGTCGCCGGGGGGCGGGGCCGGGGCGGAACGGGCCGGTGGGCCGATTTCGGTCATTCTGCACGGCGGTGAGCCCTTGCTCGTCGGGCACCGGCATCTCGACGGGACGCTGAAGATTCTGCGCGATGCGCTGGACGGCACCGGTGAGGTCGCCTGGGGGATGCAGACCAACGGGGTGCTGCTGGGCCAGGATCCGGAGCTGCTGCGGGTGCTGCGCCGGTACGGTGTGCGCGTCGGGGTCAGCCTCGACGGGACGGCCGCCGGGCATGACCGGTACAGGACGTTCGCAGACGGGCGAGGCAGCCACGGGGCCGTTGCCCGGGCGCTGCGGGTGCTCGGGGACGAGGCCAACCAGGAGCTCTTCAGCGGAGTGCTGTGCACCATCGATCTCGACGCCGACCCCGTGGAGACCTACGAGGCGCTGCTCGAGTTCTCGCCGCCGCGGATGGATCTCCTGCTGCCGCACGGCACATGGGACGTCCCCCCGCCGGGTCTTGCGGCGCGGCGCGTTCCACCGGGAAGGCCGCCGGGCCCGCAGGACG
This sequence comes from Streptomyces sp. NPDC060035, assembly GCF_042736635.1. NCBI lineage: Bacteria > Bacillati > Actinomycetota > Actinomycetes > Kitasatosporales > Streptomycetaceae > Streptomyces > Streptomyces sp. NPDC060035. The sequence continues at coordinate 255,989 of NZ_JBHWVO010000007.1, read as the reverse complement.
GCCCGGTGGCTACCCCGTATGCCGACTGGCTGTGTGCCGTCTTCGACCGCTGGTACGGGGCGCCCCGGCGTGAGACCGGGATCCGGCTCTTCGAGGAGCTGATCATGCTGCTGTTGGGCGGCCGGGCGAGCAGCGAGATGGTGGGCAACGGGCCGCTGGACCTCGTCGTCGTGGAGACGGACGGCTCGCTGGAGCTGGCCGACAGCCTGAAGGTGTCGTACGACGGGGCGGCGGCCACCCCGCTGGACGTGTTCCGTGATCCGTTCGCCGTGGCCGAGGCGCATCCGGCCTTCGACAGCCCGGGGCTGCCGCCGGTCTGCGCCTCCTGCCCGCTCGTGGGGGTCTGCGGCGGAGGGCTGTACGCGCACCGGTACAGCCATGGGCCTGGTGATCCGTTCGCACACCCCACGGTCTACTGCGCGGACATGGCCGCCCTGATCGGGCACATCCGGCCCAGGCTGGAGCGTGATCTGGCCGGGCTGAAGGAGCGTCGGCCGGCCGGTTCGGTGGCGCGGTGAAGGGGCCGGTGGCGGCGCCTGTACGGCATCTGATTCCGCGCGAGACCTTCCTGGCGCTGGCCCGGGGGCGGGGCGGTGCCTCTGCCGTGGCCGTTCTGCGGGCCGGGCAGTTGAGCAAGAGACGGCTGTTGCTGAGCGCGGTGCGCAGGGTCGCGGAGGAGCGCGCGCCGGGAGTGGTGCGGCAGTTGCGGCTGGCGGAGACGTACGACCGGATCGAGCAGGTGCGGCAGGAGTCCACGGAGCGGTGGGAGGCGGTGCTGCTCCATCCCTATCTGGATCTGTGGGCAGCCGCCGCGCTGCGCGCGCTGTACACGGAGACCGGCGGCAACGAGGTGGATCCTGCGCCGGCCGGGCTGGCTCGGCTACTGGATCCAGGCGGCCCGGTCCTCCGGGTGGAGTCGCGGGGGCGCTGCCTCGCCGTGCGGATCGACGACCGCGGACCGTACCGCGAGGCGCACGGTGACCCTGTGCCGGGGCCCCTCGACGGAGCAACGGTGCGCCGGTGGGAGGAACTTCTGTCCGATGCCTGGCAGTTGCTCGTCGAGCGGCATCCCTGGCACGCCGAGGCCGTCGGCGCCGGGGTGTCCACGCTGGTGCCGCTCCGGCCGAAGCCCGACGGCACAGCGGTGTCCTCGGTGGTACGGCGCGGTTACGGCGCCGTGGGCGTGTCCTTGCCTGCCGACGCCGAGCGGCTCGCGCTTGCGCTGGTCCATGAGTTCCTGCACATCCAGCTGGGCGCGCTCCTCGATCTCGTGCCGCTGCACGGGCCGGACTCGGGGGCGCGCTATCACGCGCCGTGGCGCACGGATCCGCGCCCTGTGGGGGCCCTGCTTCAGGGAACGTACGCGCATCTCGGGGTGTCGGACTTCTGGCGGGTGGAGCGGGGCAGGGACAACTGGCCCGGGCCGCTGACCCGGAGTTATGCCGATGGGCAGTACGGCCACTGGCGCGAACGGACCGCCGATGCTGCGCGAACCCTGCTGGAGAGTGGTGAACTCAACGTTGAGGGACAGCAGTTCGTCGGCGAGTTGAGTCGTACCATCAGCGACTGGGACAGGGATATGAGCTGAACCGGCAAACGGCCGGCTCCGTAACTGCGCTGCGTACCGTCGAGTTCTGGCCATAACGTGACCGTGGGCACAGTGTGGGTGGCCGTGGGCAATAACTGGCCGTTTCCGAGGGTATTCAGTTGGTGCCGGGGCACTGTGGGCCTGCGTTCAGCCGATCAAGTCGTGGGGGCGCGGTGGGGCCGTACTTCTTCCTTAGCTATGCCAGGACCGATGACCAGGACGCGTATGTGCGTCGGTTCTACGACGACTTATGTGCGCAGATCATGGAACTGGCCGGTAGCGCGGTCCGGTTGCCGGTCGGATTCCGGGACAACAGCTCGATCCGTATCGGTGAGCACTGGAGCGAGCGCCTGGAAAGCGTGCTGGGCGTCTGCCGTTCGATGGTGGCGCTCTACTCGCCCGACTATTTCCGCAGCGAGTGGTGCTCGCGCGAGGCCGGGGTGATGATGCGGCGCGCGAACCAGTACTTCGCGCGGACGCAGAAGGGTTCGTCGGCGCTGATCCCCGTACTGTGGCGCCCCGTCGACATACCGTCCGAGGTCGCGCACATCCAGTACGTCACCGACGGCTTCGGATCCTGGTACGCCGATGCCGGGCTGCAGCGGCTGCTCCAGAAGGATCCGGCGGGCGAGGACTACCGCAACGCCGTCCGGCTCGTCGCGCAGCGCGTGCTGTACGTCGCCGAGCGCGAGAAGCTGCCCGTGGCCGACGGCATCCGGCTGGCGCAGGAACCCCTGTCGTTCCCGCCGCGCACCGCACCCACCAGGCCGGGCAGCACCGTCCAGTTCTTCGTGGCCGCGGGCACGGCGGACACCCTGCCCGAGGAGCGCAGGAGCGCCCCGTACTACGGCCGTGCGGGACTCGACTGGAATCCGTACCACCCGCAGGAGGAGTATCCGATCTACCAGGTGGCGCAGCGCCTGGTGACGGCGCAGGGGTACGGGACCGCCTACCGGGAAGTGCGCACCGGGCTCACCCGGCAGCTCAATCAGGCATGGCGCGACGACCAGGTGTCGATCCTGCTGGTGGACGCGTGGAGCGCGCCGGTGTCGCCGTACCGCGAGCAGCTGGAGCAGTTCGACCGTACGGAACATCCCGCGACCGGCGTCCTCGTTCCCTGCCATCCCCGGGAGGAGAGCGAGCGGGGGGAGCTCTGGCTCGGGGTCACCGAGGTCTTCGAGCGGAAGTCGTCGCGCGGCACACAGGACAGGCAGTTCCAGGTCCGGGTCAGTGCCGCTGACTTCAAGCAGGCCCTGGGGCGGATGGTGTCCTCCGCGCAGAACAACCTGATACGAAAACGCCATGCCCCGGTGGCACCGGGTGCGGGTGAGCAGGGGGCGGTGTCCGTGCGCCCGATCCTGCGGGGGCCGAGCAGCGGGGCCGGCAGCATGCCGGGCGGCGCTCCGCCACGGGTTCCGGGGCCGGCCGGTGGGACACCGCAGGCTGGCCCTTCCGGTAATCGGCCGGCGAACCGGCCTCGCAGGCCCGGCGGGCACGGGCCGCTCGACTCTCGTGGTGACGGAGGCGCAGGGCGATGACCAGGGACGGTTCGGCGAGCGGGGATGCTTCGGGCGGCTGGGACGACGGCGACACGTTCGGGGGCGCGGAAGGGCTGCGGGTGGTGGGCACGCCCATGGGCTCCGGGGAGTTCGGGACTGCTTCCGGGGTGGCCGGAGCGGGGTCCGGAGCGAGCGGTGCCCACGTGCCGGCGGCGAGGTCCGGAGCGGCCGGCGTCCACGTGCCGGCGGCGAGGTCCGGAGCGGCCGGAGCAGCCGGTGCCGGCGAGCCCGGTGCCGGCGAGCCCGGCACCGTCGTGACGTTCTACTCGTTCAAGGGCGGTGTCGGCCGCACCATGGCTCTCGTCAACACCGCCTGGATCCTTGCGAGTAACGGCCTGCGTGTCCTGATCATCGACTGGGACCTGGAGGCGCCGGGACTCCACCGCTACTTCCATCCGCTGCTCGTCGACCCCGAGCTCGGCTCCACCAAGGGCGTCATCGACCTCATCCGCGACTACTCCATGCGAGCCTCCGGGCCAGGTCCCGAGCCCCTGCCCGGAGGGCGTGTCGACTGGGACCGTTGGTTCCGTGACCACTCCGATGTCGATGAGTGCATCGTCGGAGTGCGGATGGACTTCGCCGACGACGGGCAGCTCGACTTCCTGCCTGCGGGGCTCCAGAACGACGGATACTCCGCGGCCGTCTCCACGTTCGACTGGGACCACTTCTATACGCAGTTGCGGGGCGCCGAATTCCTCACGGCGCTGCGCGACGAGCTGAGCGAACGCTACGACTACGTCCTGATCGACAGCCGCACGGGACTGTCCGACACGGCCGGCATCTGCACGATCCTGCTGCCCGACATCGTCGTCGACTCCTTCACCCTGAGCGCCCAGTCGATCCAGGGTGCCGCAGCCGTCGCCGAGTCCGTGCGGGCCCAGGCCACGATGCGCCCCATCCGGATCCTGCCCGCCCCGATGCGCGTCGAGTACGCCGAGCAGAACAAGCTGGAGGCCGGGCGGGACCTGGCCCGCAGCAGGTTCCAGTCGTTCCTGGGCTCCATGACGCGCGAGGAGCGCGACCTGTACTGGGGCGACGTGGAGATCCCCTACCGGCCCTTCTTCGCGTACGAGGAGATACCCGCCCCCGTCGGTGACCGGCCCCACCAGGGCAACAGCCTGCTGGCCGCGTCCGAGCGGCTCACCGGCCGGATCACCGGCGGCCGGGTCACGAAGCAGCGCCCGATGCCGGAGACGATGAGGCGGGCCCTGCTCGCCTCGTACGAGCGGACCAAGGCGCCCGTCCCCTCCGACATCTTCCTCAGCTACGCGCCCGCGGACCGCATGTGGGCGGAGTGGATCGGCGCCCGGCTCACCGCGACCGGCTATCAGGTGGCCCTGAGCGGCTCGGCCGAGCACGCGGGCGCCGACACCATGACCGATGTACGGCTCGCCCTGGCCGGATCGGGCCGGATCGTGGTGCTGCTCTCGCCCGACTTCGTCCGGCTGCCGCACGCCCACGAGCTGTGGAAATCCGTCTCCTCCCGTGACCCGGCGGCCTCGCAGCGGATGCTGATCCCCATCCGGGTCCACGACGCCCCGCTGCCCGCTCCCTTCGCGGGTCTGGTCGCCGTGGACCTTGTCGAGCGGGATCAGGAAGAGGCGGAGCAGGCGCTGCTCGCGGCCGTGGGCCGACCGGACAACGCCGCGGCGGGCACCGTCCGGCCCTCCGGGAGGCCGGGGACCGACGAGGAGGGCGGACCGCGTTATCCCGGAGTCGTTCCCCGGGTCTGGCACGTGCCTTCGCGCAACCCCTCCTTCACCGGTCGTGCCGGGACGCTCGAGCAGATGCGCAACGGCTTCGCAGCGAGCGGGCTCCAGAGCGGGCCGCCGCAGGCCGTGTTCGGGCTCGGTGGAGTGGGCAAGACGCAGGTCGCCATCGAGTACGCCCACCGGTTCGCCGCCGACTACGACGCCGTCTGGTGGATCGCGGCCGGTCAGCCCGGACTCGTACGCCAGGAACTGGCCGCGCTGGCGGTCGAACTGGGACTGCCGTCGGGTGACGACGTGGCGACCACGGCAGCCTCCGTGCTGGAGGCGTTACGGCAGGGGCGGCCCTACCGGCGCTGGCTTCTGGTCTACGACAACGCCGAACGGCCCGAAGAGCTGGCCCCGTTGATCCCGGCCGGGCCCGGCCACGTCCTCGTGACCTCGCGCAACCGGGCCTGGGTGACAACGGCGGTCCAGGTGGAGGTTCATGTCTTCACCCGGGACGAGTCCGTGCGACTGCTCCGGCGGCAGAACCCGAATCTGACGGATACCGAGGCCGGACAGGTCGCCGAGGCGCTCGGCGACCTCCCGCTCGCCGTCGGGCAGGCGGCGGCCTGGCTGGAGCAGTCCGCGATGCCTGTGGAGACATATCTGCGGCTGCTGGAGACCCAGTTGACGCAGATGCTGGAACAGGAGCCACCCACCAGCTATCCGCGCTCGGCGGCGGCCACCTGGCTGCTGTCGCTCGCCGCGATGCGGGAGGCGACGCCCGCCGCCGCGCTGCTTCTGGAGATCTGCGCGTTCTTCGGCCCGGACCCGATTCCGATGTGGACGCTGTACGGCAGCCGTACGGCGGAACTGCTGGAGCAGTACGACGACCGTCTGGACGATCCGATGCGGATGGGCAGGCTGTTCACCGACATCAACCGTTACGGTCTCGCCCGCACCGACCAGGGCGACCGGACCATCAGCGTGCACCGGCTGGTGCAGGAGGTGCTGCGCTCCCAGGTGCCGCGCGAGCGGTGGGCCGAGATGCGCGCCCACGTGCACGCGATTCTGGCCGAGGCCAATCCCGGGTACGCCGAGGACCCCGCCTCCTGGGGACGGCACGCGGCACTGCTGCCGCACATGGCTCCGTCGCGGGCCTTCAACAGCAGGTCCGCGCGGGTACGCCGCTGGGTCGTCGACGCGGTCCGCTACCTGTGGCGGCGCTCCGATCACAGCGCGGCCCTGGAAACGGCCGATCGGGCGCTGGCCGAATGGGTCCGCGAATTCGGCGTGGGCGACTCCCTGGTCATCCTCATGCGTACCCAGAAGGCCAATGCGCTGAGGTCCGCCGGAAAGCTGGCGGAGGCACACGAACTGGGCCGGGAGGTGTGGCAGCAGGCCCGCGAGTCGCTGGGTGAGGACGACGAGTACACGCTGATCGCCGCCGGGAACCTCGGTGCCGACCTGCGCAGCACGGGGGCCTACACGCAGGCGCGGGAAATCGACCGCGAGACCTACCGGGTCAGTCAGCTGGTGCACGGTCCGCACGCTCCGCGGACCCTGAGCGCCGCGAACAACCTCGCGGTCTCCCTCTTCCTGTCCGGGGACCGGCAGGGCGCCCGTGATCTGGACAAGGTGGTGTACGAGTCCCGCCGCAAGGTGCTCGGAGCCACCCACCCGTACACGCTCACCTCCGCCAGCAACTACGCAAGGGACCTGCGCGAGACGGGGGCGCCGGACCAGGCGCTGAAGCTGCTCCAGGAGACGGTGGCGGTCTTCCGGGAGCGCACCGGCGACAACCACCCGGAAACGCTGAGTGCCGCCCGGAACCTCGCGGCGGTGCTGCGCCGGACCGGGCAGTACGAGGCGGCGCGGGCTCTCAGCACAGACATCTACGACACGTACATGAGAGTGCTCGGCCCCAACCATCCGGACACCCTCTCCGCGGCCACCAACCTGGCCTGTGCGCTGGTGGCCACGGGGGATGCGCAGGGAGCGCGGGCGCTCGCGCAGGACGCCCTGGACCGGCACCGCACCCAGCTCGGGGAGCGTCATCCGTTCGCGCTGGCCTGCGCCAACAACCTCGCCATCTACCTGCGGCTGACCGGGGCCCGGGACGCGGCGCTGGCCATGTCGCACAGGACCCTGCAGCAGTACCGGGAGGTTCTCGGCGGCGCCAATCCGTACACGCTGACGAGCATGATGAACCACGCCACCGATCTGGTCACCAACAACAGGACGGCCGAGGCGGTCGCACTGGAGCGCGAGGCGTACGCCGACTTCGTCCGCATCCTGTCCGCCGACCACTACGACGCGATCGGCTGCGCGTCGAACCTGGCGCTCGATCTGCGGGCGACCGGAGCGTCGGACGAGGCGACGGCGCTGCACCAGGACGCGCTGGAGCGGGCCGCGGCGACGATGGGGGCGGAACATCCCACCACGCTCGCGGTGCAGGCGTGGGCGAGACTCGACTCGGACATCGAGCCGCCCGCTCCCTGAGCCCGGACACTCCTGACCTCGGAGACCATCCGGCCGTGTCCTGTGATGCACGTCACAGGAACTGCGGGTCGTGGGCGGACAAGTCAGGAGGTGAACTACTCGATGCATGCCCGCATCCGCGCGGGGGACCCGGAGGCGTTCCGCGAGCTGTTCCGCGACCATGCCCAGCTCGTCTACCGGCACGCGGTGCGGACCACGGGGGACTGGGACGCGGCCGAGGACGTCGTGTCGCTGACCTTTCTGGAGGCCTGGCGGCTGCGCGCGAAACTACGGGACGAAGGTGACAGCCCGCGGCCCTGGCTGATGGGGATCGCGGTCAATGTGCTGCGCAACACGGGGCGCGCGGTCCGGCGGCACGAGAGAGCGCTGGCCAGACTGCCGCTGCGGGACGTGCTGCCCGACTTCGCTGACGAGTTGGTCGGGCGGATCACGGACTCGGAGGAACTGGCCGCGGCGAAGACCGCGTTGGGGCAGTTGCGCAGAGGAGAGCGCGAGGTGTTCGCGCTGTGCGTGTGGTCCGGGCTCGGTTACGCGGAGGCTGCCGAGGCGCTCGGGGTGCCTGTGGGCACGGTGCGCTCCCGTCTGTCACGGGCGAGAACCCGGCTGCGCAAGCTCACCGACGGGGAGTTGCGCCGCCGGCGGACAAAGAGGGAACCGGTCGGGACGGGCGGACAAGTACAGGGTGGCCGCGTCGATGCGGTCCGGTCGAACGAGGAGAGAAACCGATGAATCGCACCCCTTGGCGGCGGCGCCGGGAGCCGCTCGACCATGTGGAACCGGCGGCGCTGCTGCCGGCGCCAGGCGATCCGGTGCTTTCACGCGACCGCCTGACCACGCTCGAGGAGCACTTGATGAACGAGATCCGCCAGGCGCAGGACCGGAAGGCAGCCGAAGCGCAGCCGCAGACGGTGGCTCTTCTTCCGCCGCAGCCTCCCGAGCAGCCGCGCCGTACCGGCAGCCGTCGGCTCGCGTTGGCCGGGGCGGCCGTCGCGATCGCCGTGCTGGCCGGGGCGATCGGAGTCGCGCAGTTGACGGGGCAGGAGACCGTCGAAGCCGCCGGTCCGCCGGAAGGATCCGTTCCCGCTTCGGTGGTGCAGGTCGCGCAGGGCACGACGGAAGGGCTGAGCAGCACAGTCGACCGGATCTCCGGGGCGGCTGTGAAGGAGAAGCTCCCTGAGCCCCGGCCGGGGCAGTTCATCTACATCAGGAGCCAGGTCTCCTGGCTGTCGATCTCGGAGAACGCCGACACCGGGAAGAACGAGACCTATGTGCAGAAGCTCCATGCCCGCCAGGTCTGGCTGTCGCCGGACGGCCGCAGGGGCTGGCTGATCGAGCCGGGCAACGGCACCACGTCCGGGGCCGGAATGACTCTGGACGACGAGGGGGAGGCCCTGGAGCCGAGTATCGGTGCGCCCAGCTACGACTACCTCAAGACGCTGACCACCGACCCCGACGAGCTGCTGAGGAAGATCTACAAGGAAACGAAGGGGCAGGGCAACGGCCCCGACCAGCAGGCCTTCACCACGATCGGTGACCTGGTGATGGAGCAGGTGATGCCTGCGGAGCTGACATCCGCGTTGTACCGGGCCGCTGCGAAGATCCCTGGCGTCGTGGTGGTGGACGACACGACCGATGCGGTGGGGCGGCACGGTATCGCCATAGCCCGGACCGATGAGACCTCCGGCGACCGCACCGAGTGGATCTTCGACCCGAAGACCTTCAGCTATCTGGGGGAGCGCACAGTGCAGATGCGTGACGTGGAGGGGGTCGAGGCCGGCACGGTGACCGGGCACACGGCGATCACGGAGCGAGCGGTGGTCGACGCGATGAAGGAGCTCCCGGGGGCCAAGGGCAAGGTCTGATTCGAACGGGCGAGCAAGGACAGGGCGGGGCAGCCGTTTCTTGACGGGGGCGGGGTGCGGGCATAGCGTCGCCGGGTTGCTGAGACAGCGCTTGGAGAGGTCGTTCGTGCCGCACACCGGCCCCACCCCTTCCCCTTTGCCCACTCCTACTCCCGCCCACGATCCGGCCGCCCGTGCACGTGCCGAGGCGATGCTGACCGCACCCGGTGCTCCCTTTGCCGTGGTCCGTGCCGAGCACGGCCCCCTGGTCTACGCGAACGGGCCCCGCACACTGCGCGAGTTCGTGGAGACCACGTGGGCCTTCGGCGACCAGCCGTTCCTGATCGCGGGTGAACGGACCTGTTCGTACGCGGAGTTCTTCGCCGCCGCGTCCTCGCTGGCGCGGCGACTCTCCGAGACGTACGGGCTGAGCCCCGGCGACCGGGCTGTGGTCGCGATGCGCAATCACCCCGAGTGGCAGATCGCGTTCTGGGCGGTGCAGCTGGCCGGCCTGGTCGCCGTACCGCTCAACGCATGGTGGACGGAAGGGGAGTTCGGCTACGCCCTCGACGACTGCGAGCCGCGGGTGCTGCTGGTCGACGGGGAGCAGCTGCCGAAGGTGGCGGCCTGGGGGGAAAGGGCCGGGGCGCGCTTCGTCGTCTTCCATGACGAGGCCCTCGGAGGAGGGAGGCTGCCCGACGGGGCCGAGCGGTACGCGGACCTGCCCGACCCCGACCCGCTGGCCGCGCCTCCCGAGGTGGAGATCCGCCCGGAGGACGACGCCACGATCATCTACACCTCCGGCACCACGGGGCGGCCCAAGGGCGCCGTCGCCACTCAGCTCGCCCAGGCGGGTGCCGCTCTCAATCCGCGGTACCAGGCCGCGGCCTCCGCACTGGGCCGCGGGGTCATCCCGGGGCAGGGACCGGCCCCGGTCACCCTGATGACGTTCCCGTTCTTCCACGTCGCGGCGTTCACCAGCCTCTACGCGGCGATGGCCGCGGGCGGGACCCTCGTCCTGATGCGCAAGTGGGACGCCGATGAGGCGTTGCGGCTGATCCGTGAGCACGGGGTCACGCACTACGCCGGTGTACCGGCCACCGCGCTCCAGCTGATTGCCGGAGCGGACCGTGCGGGTGACGGTCTGGAGAGCCTGCAGATGCTGAACACGGGCGGGGCAGCGGCTCCGCCCGATCTGCTCGCGCAGCTCACCGCCCGGCACGGTGAGCGGATCGAGCCGCGCAACGGCTACGGCCTGACCGAGACCAGCGGGGGAGTGCTGGCCAATTTCGGCGCCTCGTACCGCGCCCACCCCGAGAGCGTCGGCACTCCGACGCCGGTCACCGAGGTGCGGATCGCCGGTGCGGCGGGGGAGGCACTCGAGGAGGGCGAGGTCGGCGAGCTGTGGCTGCGCGGTCAGTCCGTGGTCCGCGGCTACTGGCGCAACGCGGCGGCGACCCGCGAGGCGTTCAGCGGCGGCTGGTTCCGTACGGGGGATCTCGCGGTGGTCCGGGACGGGCGGGTCGCCGTGGTCGACCGGATCAAGGACATGGTGATCCGGGGCGGCGAGAACGTGTACTGCGTAGAGGTCGAGGCGGCCCTGCACGACCACCCCGATGTCGAGGACGCGGCGGTGCTCGGTGTTCCGCACCCGGTGCTGGGCGAGGAGGTCGCGGCTGTCGTCCGGCTGCGCCCGGGCGCCGAGGTCACCGTCGAGGAGCTGCGGGCACAGGTGGCCCGGAGTCTGGCCGGCTTCAAGGTCCCGGCCCATGTGCTGGTGACGCACGAACCGCTGCCCCGGAATCCGACCGGGAAGATCCTCAAGCGGGAGCTGCGGGAGACGGTCAGGGACCATGTGCGGGGGAGTGGGGGCTGAGCACCGCGGTTCTCAGGGCCGGGTGATCCGGACCTCGTAGTTTCCGTCGGCGTTCTTCGCGAGCACGGATATGCGTATGCCGTTGGGCCGGTCGGTGAAGGTCTCGCCGGGTTCGAACGGGGCGTCGGAGAGTTCGGCGTGGACATTGGGCTGCCGGGTACAGCCGCCACTGTCCTCGGTGCTGTCCGTGACGGACACGGGCCCCTGGCCGGTGTCGACGTCGGAGCTCACCTTGTAGATGAGGACTCCGGGCCTGCAGACCGCCTCGTCGTTGCCCGCCGGGGTGCGTACCTCCACCGCGTAGCCGGACTCGGCGCTCAGCGGTACGAAGGCCAGCTTGGGGCCGCCGGTCGTGGCCAGCGGGCCGAGGGTGTGCTCACTGGTGCCGGGCATGGCCGCGCAGCTGATCTGGCTGTTGCCGAGCCAGCCGAGCTTCCACTTGTGCCAGCCCAGGAGGTCGTTGTTGGCGCCCCAGTCCTCGGACATGACGTCCCAGTGGCCCACGGAGCCGCCGCCTTCCATCGTGTACAGGTCGGGCAGCCCGAAGACATGGCCGTTCTCGTGGGGCAGGACCCGGTAGCCGGTTTCCGCGTACGAGCCCGACCCGTCGTCCTGGCGGCTGTAGACGAAGGACGTGTTGGCGAGCGGGACTCCATCGGCGAGCGGGGCGTCGTCGTTGCCGGAGAACGTGACCGACAGGACGGTGTCCAGCGCGGAGGGGCCGGCATTCGGGGTGACCAGAACATTGACCAGGTCGTACGCGGAGAAGTCCACTTTCGGGTCCGCTGTGCTCACGAGGTCCTTGACGAGCTTGCGGTAGCCCGGTTCGTACGGCGAGCCCCGCTCTATTCCGTACTCGGAGAACGGCCGGGGCATCCGCAGCCAGTCCTTCACGGGGGCGTCGGGGACATAGGTGAGACGGCCGTAGGAACTGATGCGGAACCAGTCGGCGGTCTGCGGGAAGAATTCCGCGAGCCGGTCCGCGGCCGGCTCCGTCGCCTGCGCGTCCGGGAAGTCGATCATCAGGTTGAGGGCCTTGATCTCGCCCGTGGAGCGCGCGTATCCGGGGGGTGTCGGCATGCCCTCCGACATCTGCACGCCCATGGTGGCAGGGATCCGGCAAGGGGTGAGGCCCGTTCCCCGGGGTGCGGCCACCGGTCCCGCAGAGGCGCGGCTGGGGACCGGGAGCGTGGAGCTGGCCGATGCCACGGTCGCGATGACCAGGGCCGTTGCTCCGGAGAGGGCGATGGTGCGGCGGTACCTGCGTATCCGGTGGCGGGTCTGCTGCATAGGGCGCCTTCGGGGGGGTCCGCGGCAGTCGGCCGGCCCTGACTGCACTCTGGCGAACAGCCTGTGCCGGGTCCTGGGGGTCCGCTCGTTGGGTGCGCCGGTGGAGGGGTTTTTGCCTCATAGAATGGTGTGGCGCAGGTCACATTGATGGGGGAAATAACCGGGGATCCTTTCCCCGTTTGCACCTGTGTCCCCGCGAAACGGGGAAGCGGTCCCCGGTTAGTCCGAGGGGTCGCCCACACACCGAAAGGGAAGGGCCGCCGTCGTGGAGACCGACACCGCCGCCTGCGCCGCGCAGCGCCGTATGCCCCGTCCGCGGGCCGACGCACTGCGCAACCGGGAGCGGATCGTGGCGGCCGCCCGCGAGATGTTCGTCGAGTTCGGCCCGGACGTGCCGCTCGACGACGTCGCACGCCGGGCCGGGGTCGGCAACGCCACGCTCTACCGGAACTTCCCCGACCGGGCCGCGCTGACCCATGAGGTCGTCCTCGCGGTCACTTCCCGCACCACCGAGCGTGCCCAGGAGGCCGTCGCGGCGGAATCCGATCCGTTCGCCGCGCTCAGCCGCTTCGTGCACGCGGCGGCCGACGAACGGATCGGCGCACTGTGCCCGATGCTGTCGGGCGGCTTCGACAAGGACCATCCCGAACTGCTCGCCGCGCGCCGGCGCCTCGAAGAGGCCGTCGAAGGGCTCGTGTCGCGCGCCATGTCCGCAGGGCGGCTTCGTACCGACATCGCCGTCGGTGACGTACTCGTCGCCCTCTCCCAGCTCACCCGGCCGCTGCCAGGCATCGCCTGTCCGGACATCGACCGGTTCACCCACCGCCATCTCCAGCTCTTCCTGGACGGTCTGGAAGCTCCGGCCCGCTCCGAGCTGCCCGGATCGGCGGCGACCTTGGAGGACCTGCGCCGCAGGCACTGACGCCGACGGCACATCAGAGACTCAGCAGACTCACAGGGCCCCAGCGGCCGACAGAACACACAAGGAGCAGGTCGGGGCCTGACCAGCAGGTCCGACCGCCGGACCGGCGCGCCCTCTTCCCGCGTCGGCCGCCGGCTCGTTCCGCCGATCCCGAACCCTTCACGACGACTCTTCGCGTCCACGCGCGTCCTTAGGTGGCTACTTCCATGTCCAAAACGGCCGACACCCGGCTTCCGGATCCCAGTCGCTGGAAAGCACTGGCCTTCATCGCCGTCGCCCAGCTGATGGTCGTCCTCGACGCGACCATCGTGAACATCGCCCTGCCCTCCGCCCAGACGGACCTGGGCATTTCCGAGGGCAACAAGCAGTGGGTCATCACCGCCTACGCGCTCGCGTTCGGTGGACTCCTGCTCTTCGGTGGACGCATCGCCGACCTCTGGGGACGCAAGCGCACCTTCGTGGTCGGCCTGCTCGGCTTCGCCGCGGCCTCCGCGATCGGCGGCGCCGCCCAGGGCGAGGCGATGATGTTCGGCTCCCGTGCCCTGCAGGGCGCCTTCGGCGCGCTGCTCGCACCTGCCGCCCTGTCGCTCCTCGCGGTGATGTTCACCGACGCCAAGGAGCGCGCCAAGGCCTTCGGTATCTACGGGGCCATCGCCGGCGGCGGTGGCGCGGTCGGGCTGATCCTGGGCGGCTTCCTCACCGAGTACCTGAACTGGCGCTGGACGTTCTTCGTCAACATCCCCTTCGCGATCGTTGCCGCCGCAGGTGCCTACTTCGTCATCCGTGAGCCGGCCGGTGGCCGCAACCGCTCGCCGCTCGACATCCCCGGCGTCATCCTGTCCACGCTGGGCCTGGTCTCGCTGGTGTACGGCTTCACCCGCGCAGAGTCGGCCGGCTGGTCGGACTCGCTGACCATCGGCATGTTCGTCGCGGCCGCTGTGCTGCTCCTGGCGTTCGTCGTCACCGAGTCGCGCGTCAGGTCCCCGCTGCTGCCCCTGCGCGTCCTGATGGAGCGCAACCGCGGAGGCGTCTACCTCTCACTGGGCCTCGCCATCATCGCGATGTTCGGCCTCTTCCTCTTCCTGACGTACTACCTGCAGGTCGCGAAGGGCTACTCGCCGGTCAAGACCGGCTTCGCGTTCCTTCCGATGATCGCGGGCATGATCACCGGTTCCACGCAGATCGGCGCCCGGCTGATGACCCGGGTCCCGCCGCGGCTGCTGATGGGCCCCGGCTTCCTGATGGCCGCGATCGGCATGCTGCTGTTGACCCAGCTGGAGGTCGACTCCTCGTACGCGGGCGTCATCCTGCCGGGACAGCTGCTGCTCGGTCTGGGTATGGGTACGGCGTTCATGCCGGCCATGTCGCTGGCCACGCACGGCATCGAGCCGCGTGACGCAGGCGTGGCCTCCGCGATGGTGAACACCTCGCAGCAGGTCGGCGGCGCCATCGGTACGGCGCTGCTCAACACGATCGCGGCGGGTGCCACCACCGCGTACATCGCCGACCACGCCGCAGGTGCCTCCGACCCGAAGCTGCTGCAGCTTCAGGCCATGGTGAGCGGCTACGCCAGCGCGATCTGGTGGGCGGTCGGCATCCTCGCCACGGCCTCGGTGATCGCGGTGACGCTGATCAACACCGGGCGCCCGGGCACCGGAGCGACCGGTTCAGGAGACGGGTCGGTTGACCGTGCGGACGGCCTCGAGGACGAGCTCAAGATCCCGGTCGTCGCGCACTGAGCCGGCCCGGGCGTGACGGTGTGACGCCCGAAGCCGCCTGATATCCGTGCTGGTTCATCTGCCCTGGTTCCGCTCAGCGGAGCCAGGGCAGATCCGCGTCCGTGTCCTCCGGCTGCAGCCCGGTGGCGATGACCTGCATGATCTCGCCGAGGTTCTGCACCTGCTCGGGGGTGAGCCGGGCGAACATGGCCTGGCGCACGGCGTCGACATGGCCCGGTGCGGACCGCGCGAGCATTTCGTGGCCCTCGTCGGTGAGGACCGCGTTCTGGCCGCGCTTGTCCAAGGGGTGCTCCTCCCGGCGGACCCACCCGTTCCTCTCCAGCCGGGCGACGGCGTGCGAGAGCCGGGAGCGGGTGATCTTGGCGTCCTTGGCCAGCTCGGTCATCCGCTTCCGGCGCCGGGGAGCCTGGGAGAGCTGGACGAGCAGTCCGTAGTAGATGTGCGGCATGCCGGCATCGCGCTGCAGCTGGCGGTCGAGGTGATCCTCCAGGAGCGTGGTGGCGTGGAGATACGCGCGCCAGACGCCCTGCTCTTCGTCGCTGAGCCAACGAGGCCCACCGGTGGATGCCGTGGTCATGTACTTCACTGTACGACCTTTTCTTGAAAGTTGAACTAGATAGAGCTAAGGTCTGCCGGGATTGGAACTTGAAGATTCAAAGAAATGATCTGCCGAATCACCGGTGCCCGTGGCAGGCGTCCGTCCCTGGTGCCTGTAGATAACACATACCTTGATCGGCCGAGGAATGGGAGTGCCATGACTGACACCGCGGAACGCATGCCTGCCCTCTACCTCTCCCACGGCGCACCGCCGCTGGCCGACGACCCGGTCTGGCCCGGCGAGCTGGCCGCCTGGTCGGCGGGGCTGCCGCGCCCCAAGGCGATCCTGATGGTCTCCGCGCACTGGGAGGAGGCCCCGCTCGCCCTCGGGGCCACCGAGGCGGTGCCGCTCGTCTACGACTTCTGGGGTTTCCCGGAGCACTACTACCAGGTGCACTACGCGGCCCCGGGGGCCCCGGCGCTCGCGGACGACGTCCGCAAGCTCCTGCGCGGTGCGGGCACGCCGGTCCAGGACATCGCGGACCGCGGCCTCGACCATGGGGCGTACGTGCCGCTGGTGGAGATGTTCCCGAGCGCGGACATCCCCGTACTCCAGATCTCCATGCCGACCCTCGACCCGCAGAAGCTGATGGACATCGGGCGCAAGCTCGCTCCGCTGCGCGACCAGGGGGTGCTGATCGTCGGGAGCGGCTTCTTCACTCACAACCTGGCGGCGCTGCGGCACCCGGGGGGCGGTATCCCCGGATGGTCGGCGGAGTTCGACGACTGGGGGCACAGGGCGCTCCAGGCGCAGGACGTCGACTCGCTGCTGGACTTCGAGCGCAAGTCGCCGGCGGGCAAGCTGGCCCATCCGCGTACCGAGCACTTCGCGCCGCTGTTCGTGACGCTGGGTGCGGCGGAGGGCGAGCTCGATCAGGGGCGCAGCGTCATCGAGGGCTTCTGGATGGGTCTGGCGAAGCGCTCGGTTCAGTTCGGCTGAGCATCGGCTTCTCGTACCAGGACACGTCCCAGTAGCGCCCGAACTTGCGGCCCACCTCGGTGTACGTACCGACATGGCGGAAGCCGAAGGCGTCGTGCAGTCGTACCGACGGCTCGTTCGGCTGGGCGACGGCCGCGTAGGCGCGGTGGATGTCCTCGTCGGCCAGCGCCTCGAACAGGGCCTTGTAGAGGAGCGTGCCGATGCCGCGGCCCGTGGCGCCGGGGTCGCAGTAGACGCTCACCTCGACGGAGGTGCTGTACGCCGCCTTGGGGCGGTACGGGCTGCTGGTGGCATAGCCCAGGACCTTCGGCGCGTTGTCAGTGGTGAAGGCGTCCTGGGCAACCAGGAGGCGGTGCGGGCCGTCTTCAGGGTGGGAGCGCAGCCACGGCAGTCGCTGGTCCGGAGTGAACGTGGCCGTGTCGAACGTGAGCGCGGTCTCACGGACGTAATGGTTGTAGATGTCCGTGAGAACTTCCAGATCGGCTTCCGTGCCGGGCCTGACCTGCACTCCTGCCGGTATCCGTGACATCTGTCCTCCTGCTGGGGCCGACAGGGTACTGCATGATCGCGAAAGTGAATGGTCGCCGTGGGAATTCTGTCCGGATTCCAGTCGTTGTTTCCATCGGATGCAGGGCACCCGAAAAGGTGTCGCGACCTACTGAGTAAGGGAGCACGCATGGCAACCCGTGCCGTCGCCCGTCGTTCGTCCGCCACCACCGGCGGGACCAACCGGGCAAGCAGTGTTCGCGCCGTGGGCGGGGAGATCGCCGATCGCGACCTGGTCGGCATGTACCTGGACGAGATCGCTCGCACACCGCTGCTCGACGCCGCCAAGGAGGTCGAGCTCTCGCAGACGATCGAGGCGGGCGTCTACGCCCAGCAGATCCTCGACGGTGGGGTGGAGAGCAAGGCCGGCGGAGCGAAGCGCAAGGAGCTGGAGGCGCTGGTCGCCGAGGGCGAGCGCGCCAAGGACGTATTCATCCGTTCCAATCTCCGGCTCGTCGTTGCGGTGGCCCGGCGCTACCCCCGAGCGGGCCTGCCCCTGCTCGACCTGATCCAGGAGGGCAATGCGGGCCTGGTGCGCGCGGTCGAGAAGTTCGACTACGCCAAGGGCTTCAAGTTCTCCACGTATGCGACATGGTGGATCCGGCAGGCCATCACCCGCTCGATAGCCGACCAGTCCCGCACGATCCGGCTCCCCGTCCACCTCGTCGAGGAGCTCGGCCGGATCCGCCGGGTGCAGCGCGAATTCAACCGTGAGCACGGGCGCGACCCGGAGCACTCCGAGATTGCCGCCGAGCTGGACTCCAACGCCGAGCGCGTCGGCAACGTCCTGGACTGGGCCCGTGACCCGGTCAGCCTCAACATGTCCGTGGACGACAACGGTGACACGCAGTTCGGTGACCTGCTGGAGGACACCTCCGCGGTGTCGCCCGAGCAGTCCGTGATGACGCTGCTGCGCAGCGAGGAGCTCGAGGACCTGATCGGCAAGCTCGACAACCGCACCGCCTCCATCATCCGGATGCGGTACGGGATCGAGGACGGCCGTGAGCGGACCCTCACCGAAGTGGGCAAGCAGCACGGTCTGACGCGGGAGCGGATCCGCCAGATCGAGAAGCACGCACTACTCGAATTGAAGCGAATGGCTCACGACACGGGCTTTGACGCTGCGGCGTGAGCCATTAACCCGTAACCTCCCAATCAAGCCGGTTCGCACCGGCCCGACGACCGGTCGCATTCCGGTCCCATGAGCTGAGTCCCGGCGCCCACCCCCCCCGGCGCCGGGGCTCATTCATTTCTTCTCCGCCCCGGGCCCGGCCGAGGACGCCCGGGTCAGGCGGGCGCCCAGATCGCTCAGGTAGGCCACCAGCGACGGCGGCCCGTGCGCGGTGAACTCGCAGTCCACGAGAGCCAGCCGCAGAGCCACCCACTCCAGCGAGTCCGAGGAGACCGAGCGCAGCCGGCAACTGTGCTCACCGGTCGGCTCCGGAGCGCCGAGCGCCGTGGACAGCCGTGCCGTCACGAAGTCCGCCGGGGCCCTGAACGTCACGTCGATGCGCAGATCCGGCTGCATCCGGGACATCGACCGGGCGAAGAACTCCGCGGCGTCCCCGCCCTCGGTGGGCAGCTCGCGCGGGGTGAAACGGGCCCCCGTGGCGAACGGATCGCTCACCCGGTCCACCCGGAAGGTGCGCCAGTCCTCACGCTCCAGGTCGTAGGCCACGAGATACCAGCGGCTGCCCGTGCTCACCAGCCGGTACGGTTCGACCTGCCGTTTCGACGCGGTGCCGTCCCCGGAGCGGTAGGCAAAGCGCAGCCGCTCCTGCCCGGTGACCGTCGCCGCGATCGCCGTCAGCGTCTGCGGATCAATGGTGGATCCGTCGCCGCGGGTAAGGGGCACGGTGGCCTTCTGCAGGGAGGACACCCGGTGGCGCAGCCGTGAGGGAAGAACCTGCTCCAGCTTGGCCAGCGCCCGTACGGACGCCTCGTCGACGCCCTCGATGGCATGCCCGGCTCCGGCCCGCAGCCCCACCGCGATGGCCACGGCCTCCTCGTCGTCCAGCAGGAGCGGAGGCATGGCGGTGCCCGCGACCAGGCGGTAGCCGCCGATCGAGCCGCGCGACGCCTCGACCGGATAACCGAGGTCGCGGAGCCGGTCGATGTCACGGCGGATGGTGCGCGGGCTGACGTCGAGTCGCTCGGCCAGTTCGCTGCCCGGCCACTCGCGCGGTGTCTGGAGGAGCGACAGCAGATTCAGCAGTCGTGCCGGGGTATCGGTCATGGTTCCAGGATGCCGGTCCAACAGGACACGATCTGACCTAATGGGTCGGTAGTTTCTTCCTATGACTTCTTCCGAATCCCTGCCGTCCTCGGTGGCCGGCCCCGCAGCCGGCACGCCGCCGATGGCTCCGGCGGACCGGCGCCGCTGGCTCGCACTCGCCATCGTGATGACCGCCGCCTTCATGGACCTGGTCGATGTCACGATCGTCAACATCGCCATCCCGAGCATCACTCGGGACACCGGCGCCTCGTTCTCCTCGATCCAGTGGATCACCGCCGGATACGCCCTGGCCTTCGCGGCCGGCCTGATCACGGGCGGCCGGCTCGGGGACATCTACGGCCGCAAGCGGCTCTTCCTCATCGGCATCGGCGGCTTCACCATCGCCTCCGCCCTCTGCGGCTTCGCAGCGAACCCGGAGATGCTGGTCGCCTCCCGCATCCTGCAGGGCGGCATGGCCGCCCTGATGGTGCCGCAGGTGCTGTCGATCGTGCACGCCACCTTCCCGGCACACGAGCGCGGCAAGGTCTTCGGCCTCTTCGGTGCGATCGTCGGGCTCGGCGCGGTCTCAGGGCCGCTGCTGGGTGCGCTGCTCACCGAGTGGAATCTCTTCGGTCTGCAGTGGCGGCCGATCTTCCTGATCAACCTGCCGGTCGGTATCGCCGGACTCATCCTGGGGCGCAAGTTCATCAGTGAGTCCAAGGCGCCGAAGGCGCTCCGTCTCGACCTGGCCGGTGTGGCCCTGGTGACGCTGGGGCTGCTCATGCTGCTCTACCCGCTGACCCGCGGTCGCGACCTCGGCTGGCCGGTGTGGGGCCATGTGTCGATGGCCGCCAGCCTCCTGGTGTTCGCAGGGCTCGTCGCGTATGAACGCCAGAAGGCGCGCAGGGACGGCTCGCCGCTCATCGAACTGTCGTTGTTCAAGGTCAAGAGCTTCGCCGCAGGTGTCGCCGTGCAGCTGACCTTCGGTGTCGTCCTCGGCATCTTCTTCCTGGTCTGGACGCTCTACATGCAGATGGGGCTCGGCTGGAGTGCGCTGCGGGCCGGTGTGACCGGGATCCCGTTCTCGATCGCCGTCTCGGTCGCGGCCGGCATCTCCGTACAGAAGCTGGTGCCCCGCTTCGGCCGCAAGGTTCTCCAGACGGGCGCGCTGCTGATGATCGCCGGGCTGCTGCTCTACATCGGGGAGGCGGCGCGGTACGGCATGGGCATCACGGCCTGGCAGATGGCCGCACCCCTGGTGGTCATGGGTGTGGGGATGGGGCTGATCGTGGCTCCGCTGACGGACGCGGTGCTCTCCGAGGTACCGAAGGAGCACTCCGGATCGGCTTCCGGGCTCATCAACACGGTGCAGCAGATGGGTACGGCCCTGGGGCTCGGCCTCGTCTCGGTCGTCTTCTTCGGATCGATCAGCGACCGGCTGGCACCGGAAGCGGTGGGCCCGGCATTCGTGGACGCGTTCCAGCAGTCGCTGTGGTGGGTGGCCGGAGTGCTCGTGGTGATCTTCCTGGTGATGTTCGCCCTGCCGGCCAGGCCGCAGGTGCACGTCGAGGGCGGCGGTGAGCCGGTGGCCCCGACACCGGACGGCGGCATCTCCAAGGACCCCGCGCTGACGCGCTGATCCACTGACGACGCGCGGCTGCCCGTACTCCCCCGGCCCGGGGACGGACGGGCAGCCGCGCGTCGTGGATCCGTGCCGCTCGTCCGCGCTGCCCGCGAGCGCCGGTCAGCAGATTCGGGTGCGGCTCTCCATGGCCCGGCGTGCGGTGTCCTCGTCCCCGTACACCTCGCACATGTGGCGGCCGTCCGGCGTGGCCGTGTGCTCGACCTCCCACAGGCTCGTCTCGCTGCCGTCCAGGAGCAGGAAGGCGTGCTCGTAGAGCGTGAATCCGGCATCACGTCCCTCGATACGGCACTGGCGTCCGAAGATCTGTGTGATGTGGTGGGCAAAGGCGGCCCGGAGCAGCCCGGCCGTCCCGGCGCCCGGGTGGTCGCTGTTCTCCGCGCGGCGCAGGACACGGCGGGCGTGGTCCGCCGAATTGTCCGGGGCGTACATGCGGGGCAGGGGGACCGGGGGCGCCGCCATCAACAGGGTGAGGACCTCCAGATCCGACTGGAGGCTCTCGTCACCGAAGGCCGGGGTGTCCCAGAAGCTTCCGGCCAGCCGTGCGGCGGCGATCCGGGCATCGCCCTCGTCGTCGTACAGCTCGTGTCTGCGGGATGATCCGGTATCCCGGCTGCTGCCGTGAACCAGCTCCCACAGGGTCAGTGCGGTGCCGTCGGAGAGCAGGTAGGTGTGCCGGTAGGTCTCGCGGTGGAGTGCGGAACTGTGGTGGGACGAGTGCAGTGCGCTGCTGTGCGCCAGCGCCGTCCCGAGCCGGTCGATCGTGCTGTCGGACAGGTCGAAGGAGTTGAGGGCGCATCGCAGGAGTCGCTCGAGGTGCTGCTCGGTTGTCTCGTACGGATCGCTCAAGGTGCTGTCTCCAGGCCGTCGCCGCGCGTTACTCGATGCGTGCATAACGTAGTCCCTGGGTCTGACATCGTGACCGGGGTTCGCGAAAAACGTACCGCGCACGCAGAAAGTTCCCGGCTTGGTCAGGCAGTGCCGTAGAGGTCGCTGTACGAGGGGAAGGTGCCCCCCGGACCGTCGACGCCCCGGGCCGCGCGTACGGCCTTCACGATGGCGCGGGCCAGCGCGTCAGCGCCCGCTGCCAGGATGTCGTTCAGCTCGGCCACGGGCTCCTGGGGCAGTGGAAGCCGGCCGGTGGACAGGGCGAAAACGGTGTCCCCGTCGGTGAGCAGATGGACGGGCCGCACGGCGCGCGCCATTCCGTCGTGCGCCGTCCCCGCGAGCTTCTGCGCCTGGGCGCGGGTGAGAGCGGAGTCGGTGGCGACGACGGCGATCGTGGTGTTGAAGGGGCGTCCCCCCTTTGCCTCCCGGAGCTCCGCCAGCCGCAGACGGGCGGCCTCGTGGATTCCGGCCGCAGGGTGCACCGGGGGCTCGCCCGCGCCGTACTCCCCGTACAGCACCCCGGTCCGCGGATCGAGGACGGAGCCGGCCGCGTTCACCACGACCAGGGCTGCGACCGTGACCCCGGAGGCCAGCCGCACGCTCGCCGTGCCGACGCCTCCCTTGAGCTGCCCGGCCACCGCGCCCGTGCCCGCGCCCACCGTGCCCTCGGCGACCGCTGCCCCCGGCTCCGATGCCGCGGCTGCCTCCACCGCGGCGCGGCCGGTCGAGGCGTCGGGCCGGGCCCGCCAGTCACCGCCCCGGCCCAGGTCGAACAGGCAGGCGGCGGGCACGACCGGAACCACCTGGGCGGGGTCGGGGCCGACCCGGACGCCACGCCCCTGCTCCTCCAGCCAGGCCATCACCCCGGACGCGGCATCCAGCCCGTACGCGCTGCCGCCGGTGAGAACCACCGCGTCGACCCGCTGCACCAGATTGCGCGGATCGAGAGCGTCCGTCTCCCGGGTGCCCGGGCCGCCGCCGCGTACGTCGACGGCGGCAACGGCGCCGCCCTCGGGCGCCAGGACGACGGTGCTCCCGCTCAGCGCACCCTCGCCGGGCACCCGGGCATGGCCGACACGGATCCCGGCCACGTCCGTCAGCGCGTCCAGCGGTCCCAAGGGGCGCAGTTCCTCGGTCATTCCGGGCTCCTCGTGAGGTGCGGTGCTGCCGTGTCCCGGCGAACGTACAGGCGATCGTGAGGGAGCGGGAACGTGCGGTCGCCGCCGGGCCTGTGGGGCTGGGGCCACACGGGCGACTCACTCATCCTGCGGACGCCCATAACAGGACCAAGCGCACCATACGGTCCTACGGTGGCCGGGTGACCGAGCCACCAGAAGAGCCCGCCGCACCCGAGCAGTCCGACCCCGGTGCCCGCACCGGCTCTCCCGGCGGGACGGACGGCCGGAACCCGGGTCCCGCCTCCGCCGTCGCCGCGAAGGCCGCGGGCATCGTCCCGCGGTCCGTCAACGGCCGGGCCGCACTGGCGGGTGTCGTCGTCTCCGTCCTGCTGATCCTCGCGATCGTGCTCGGCAGCCGCCTGCTCCACAACTTCGACTCGGCTCTCCTCCCGTACGCCGTGGCAACCGTCTTCCTCGCCTTCGGCGTCGCCTACCGCTACACGGTCTGGATCTCCGCCCCCGGCGCACGCAGGCTCTTCACCCGCGGCTGGGGCAGTCTGTTCTCGGCCGAGAACTTCCGCAGGGCACCCACCGCCCTGCCGAAGATGATCGCGACCTACCTGGGCTTCCAGAAGTTCCTCGGTGCCCGGTCGCACGCCCGCTGGGCCGCCCACCAGCTGATCTTCTGGGGCTGCATCCTCGCCTCGCTGATCACCTTTCCGCTGACCTGGGGCTGGTTCACCTTCACCTCGGGCAGCGGCTCGGGCCCCGGCTACGAGATGCGTATCTGGGGCTTCAAGATCCTCGGCTTCGACTCGCTGAACATCCTCGGCTGGCTGATGTTCCACGGCCTCGACATCGCCGCCGTCATGGTCATCCCCGGAGCCGCCTACTTCCTCTGGCGCCGGATGAAGGACCGCGGCGCCATCACCGGTCAGCGCTTCGCGTACGACATGGTGCCGCTGCTCGCCCTGATCGTCATCTCCGTGACGGGCCTGCTGCTCACCTTCTCCTCGCTCTTCCTGCACGGCGGCGGCTACCAGTTCCTGGCGATCCTGCACATGGTGTCGGTGGTCTTCACCCTCATCTACATCCCGTTCGGGAAGTTCTTCCACATCGTGCAGCGGCCGGCGGCGGTCGGGATGCAGCTGTTCAAGTACACCGGCCGCGAGGACGACCAGGTCTTCGCCTGCCGCCGCTGCGAGGAACCCATCGACACCGGGCCGTACGTCGAGAACCTGCGCGGCACCATGCGCGACCTCGACCTCGGCTTCGACGCATGGGCCGAGTACTGCCCGCGCTGCAAGAGGGTGCTGCGGGGCAGCGCCTACCTCTCCCAGGTGAAGAAGGGCTTCAAGTGACCGCGGATCCACGCGCTGCCGACCGCCGCACGGTCGTGCCCCTCGACCCCTCCCTCGCACCGCCCGGCACCCGCGGCTTCCGGGACGCGGGAGGCATTCCGGCCGACCAGTGGCACGCCGACCAGGACGGCGAGACGCTCGTCCCCACCCACTGCTGCTTCTGCGGTGTCCAGTGCGGGATGTACCTGCGGGTGGACCGCGGCGGCAAGGTCTTCGGGGTCGAGCCCCGCAACCACGACATCAACCGGATGCGGCTCTGCCCCAAGGGCATCAACGCCTACCAGCAGGTCAACCACCCCGACCGGCTCACCGCCCCGCTCATGCGCCGATCGCGCGACGAGGACTTCCGCGAGGTCTCCTGGGACGAGGCGCTCGACTTCACCGTCTCCGAGATCAAGCGCATCCAGCAGGCCCACGGAAATGACGCTTTCGGGCTTCTCGGCGGCGCCAGCCTCTTCTCCGAGAAGACCTATCTCGTCGGCAAGTTCGCCCGGGTCGCGCTCAGGACCCGGCATGTCGACTACAACGGCCGCCTCTGCATGGTCAGCGCCGCGGGTGCCAACAAACTCGCCTTCGGTATCGACCGGGCCGGCAATCCCTTCTCCGACATCCTGCTCACCGACTGCCTGCTGATCGCCGGCTCCAACGTCGGCGAGTGCTTCCCCGTGCTGACCCAGTACGTCTGGGGAGCCCGGGACCGCGGCGCCACCCTGATCGTGATCGACCCGCGCGAGACAGCGATCGCCCGCACCGCCGACATCCATGTCGCGCTCAAGCCGGGCACCGACTCGGCCTACTTCAACTCCGTGCTCGGCGTGATCATCGCCGAAGGTCTCACCGACGAGACCTACCTCGCCGCCCACGCCACCGGCTGGGACGAGGTCCGGGCCAAGGCCGCGGAGTACCCGCCGTCCCGCGCCGCCGACATCTGCGGCATCCCCGAGGAGCAGATCGTCCAGGTGGCCCGAGCCTTCGCAAGGGCCCCCAAAGCAATGGCATGGCACGCCCGGGGCATCGAGCACCACTCGCAGGGCGTCGAGAACTGCCTCACCGTGATCAACCTGTGCGCCGCTACCGGCCACATCGGCAGACCCGGCGCCGGTTACGGCACCCTCACCGGGCAGGGCAACGGACAGGGCGGCCGCGAGCACGGCCAGAAGTCCGACCTCCTGCCCGGAGGACGCTCGATCCTCAATGAGGAACACCGGCGCCAGATCTGCGAGATCTGGGGCATCGAGGAATCCGAACTTCCGTCCGCCGGGACATCGATGATGGAAATGGTCTGGCAGATGCAGCGCCGCGAGATCCGCGGGCTGATCGGCATCTGCAACAACCCCTTCGTCTCCCTCCCCAACTACCGCGTGGTCAAGGAGGGCTACGACGCCACAGAGTTCCACGCCCAGTTCGACTTCTTCCTCTCCGAGACCGCTGCCAACGCGCATGTCGTCTTCCCCGTCACCACCTGGGCCGAGGACGAGGGGGTCATGGCCAATGCCGAAGCCCGTGTGGTCAAGCACAACAAGGCGCAGGACCCGCCCCCCGGTGTACGGACCGACACCTGGGTGATCTGCGAACTCGCCCGGCGCCTGGGCGCCGGCGACAAGTTCGCGTTCGCCGACTCCCGGGCGGTCTTCGACGAGCTGCGGACGGCCTCCGCCGGGACCGTCATCGACTACTACGGCATCACCTACGAACGGCTGGAGGAGACCGGCGGCATCGCCTGGCCGTGTCCCGCCACCGACCACCCGGGCACCCCACGCCTCTTCGAGGACGGTAGGACCTACCACCCCGACGGCAGGATCCATATGCAGGTCGTCGAATGGCACCCGCCGATGGACCCCTACGACGACGAGTACCCCATGTCGCTCACCACCGGACGCACCGTCGCCCACTTCCTCTCCGGCAACCAGACCCGCCGGCTGGGCGCCCTCGTCGAACAGACCCCGCGGCCCTGGGCCGAGATCCACCCCTCCCACGGCTTCCGCAACGGCGAACCCGTCCGCATCGTCACCCGGCGAGGCAGCGAAGTCTTCCCCGCACTGGTCACCGAGGCCATCCGCCCCGACACCGTCTTCATCCCGTACCACTGGCCGGTTCCGGCCTCGGCCAATGCGCTCACCATCGATGCCCTCGACCCCCGTTCCAAGATCCCTGAGTACAAGGTGTGCGCCTGCAGGATCGAGCACGCCGAAAAGATCGACGAGGTGCCCGCGCCCCCCGTCGCACCCGGCCATGTCGCCTACCCCGAGACCCAGGTGTCCCGGACCGACCCGCTGCCGCCCACGTCTCCGCAGGGCCGTGGCACCTCGGACAGGAGCTGAAGCCGCATGATGGGCAGAACGATCTTCATCGACCCGGGGCGTTGCATCGGCTGCCAGGCCTGTGTCTCCGCCTGCCGGGAATGCGACTCGCACCGCGGCAAGTCGATGATTCACCTCGACTACACCGACGAGGGCAACTCGGTCGCCTCCCTCCCCACGGTCTGCATGCACTGCGAGGACCCGGTGGCCCCCTGCGCCGAGGTCTGCCCCGCCGACGCGATCCTGGTCACCGCCGACGGTGTGGTGCAGCAGGCCGACACCACCCGCTGCATCGGCTGCGCGAACTGCGTCAACGCCTGCCCCTTCGGCGTCCCGAAGATCGACCTCCAGGCGAAGCTGCAGATGAAGTGCAACCTCTGCTACGACCGCACCGCCTACGGACTCGCTCCCATGTGCGCCACCGTCTGCCCGACCGGAGCGCTCTTCTACGGAACCGTCGAGGAGCTCCAGGCCGAGCGCCCCGGTGTCCAGGTCGCCGACACCTTCGTCTTCGGCGAGAGCGAGGTCCGCACCGGCGTGGCCATGGTCGTCCCCGCGGACCGGGTCCAGTGGCCCGTGCCCGGCGGTCTTCCCGTCGTCGAGATCAACGGTAAGGACGTCCGCCGATGAGTGTCACCGAACAGCAGCCCGGCAGCGACCGGAACTCCGGCGGCGATCCCCGCGAGGCGCTCCACGACCGGATTGCCGCCGACTCGCTCACCACCCGGCGCGAGTATCTCCGGATCGTGACCACCGTCTCCGGCGGCCTCGCGCTCGGCGGCCTGGGGGTGGCGGGCGGGATCCTCCACCGCCCCGGCGACGAGGAGGACGACAAGGCGCCTGCGCCGAAGCGGATCGCCCCGTTGCTGCTGCCCGGCCAGTCGATCGCCTTCCGCTACCCCGAGGACGAGGACCGGGCAGTCGCCGTACGGCTGGATGACGGGACCCTCGTCGGCTACTCCGCGATCTGTACCCACCTCGCCTGCGCCGTGATCTGGCGCAACGACCGGGGCACCGAGGGGGAGCTCTACTGCCCCTGCCACGAGGGTGTCTTCGACGCCCGGACCGGCGAAGTCACTGCGGGACCGCCGCCTCGCGGACTGCCCAAGGTGGCGCTCACCGAGCAGACCGACGGCAGCATCTGGGCCGTGGGCACCACCCGCTCCGGCGAAAGCATCGAGCAGGGGCTGTGCCGCCAGATCGGCGAGGACCGCCCGGACCTGGCTGCCCGGATCGGCTGCCCCGGAGTCGGCGGAGGCGTGGAGGCGCCACCCCCGGCGGTCTCGTCGAAAGCAGGTGTGCCGGGCGCCGAGCCGTCCGACAGCACCACCGGCGGGACCGGAGCCGCGGGCGGGCGGTCATGACGAACCCCCGACAGCCCCACGATCCCCCGGAGCCCACCGCTGCCCAGCAGGCCTCCGGACACCGATACCCCGAGTACCGGCCGGGCAGCACCAGCCCCGAACTGAACCGCCCCGTACACGAGCGTTACCCGCAGATCCGTGCCACCAGCGGTTACGGCGACCCGCGGGTGCGGCACACCGGTCCCGGCCCCGGAGCGGGCACCGACCAGGAACCCGAGCGCTCCTCGAAGCTGACGGCCCGGCTGGTCCTTGCCATGACCGTGGTCGTCGGGCAGCTCTGGGGGCTGACGGTGGTGATCGACGAATGGATGGAGGGCAACACGGGAACAGCCTGGTGGGGCGCCGGTTTCCTCGGCCTGTCCTTCCTCGTCGTCCTCGGCCTGTGGCTGCTCGATCCGAAGGACCGGTGAGCGCCGCCGTACCCTTGACGTATGAGTACCGCCCCCGCCTCCGGACCGCGAGATTCGAAGCCGTTGCAGGAGCCCAGGCCGAAGCCGCCTCTGATCTTCGACGATCCGCTGGACAGGCAGTCCGCGGACGATACGGACCAGGGGTGGGGCGAGCGGGCTCCGGCCGGCGGCAGCGCCGCCGATCTGGCCCGCTTCCTCGACGAGAAGCCGCCCCACCACGTGTGAACCAACACGTGTGATCCAGGACCTGTGGCCCGTTGGTTACGGCTGGTCGCGCCGGGATACCAGAGCGTCGCGGATTTCCTTCAGCACCTCCAGTTCGCTCACCTCCATCGTTTCCTGAACGCCTTCCTTGGCAGCCTGCGCGGCTGCCCTCCTGGCGAGGCACTTCGCCATCGGCATCACCATCAGGAAGTAGACGACGGCGCCGGTGATCAAGAAGCTGAGCGCGGCGCTCAGCACCGAGCCCCACAGGATCTCGATCCCGTCCATCCTGCCGGTGTCCGGATCCACGACACAGGGCCCTCGGAGACAGGAGCTGTATTTCTCCAGGTCCTGGGTGCCGAAGGCACCCACCAGCGGATTGATGATCCCTTTGACGACTGCGTTCACGACGTTGGTGAATGCGGCACCGATGACGACAGCGACCGCGAGGTCGATCACGTTGCCGCGCATCAGGAAGGCTTTGAAGCCCTCCAGCAGACTGACCTTCTTCTCGCTCATCGATGAGTCTTCCTCTGTATGTGCCGCAAGGGGGGCGAACTGCTCCTTCACATAAGGCGGCGGAAGGCGACGCTGTCCAATCAGGTAAACCCAACGCGTGAGTTGACGACATGTCAGCTCTGCTCGGTGTGGGAGACCGCGACCGCGAGACGACCGGACACGCCCGCGCCGGCCAGGGCCGCGGCGGTGTCCCGCTCCACGGACAGGACCACCAGGGCACCGCCTTCCGCGGCTGTCCCGCCGTCGCCGTCCGCGGCCGGGTACCCCTGCCCGCCGTCTTCCGAACGGCGCGGCACGTCCGCCACCTCCACATCCTTCGCCACCACCCTGGCAACAGGATCGCCGTCCTGCGCGGCGATCACGTCGACGCGGTCCCCCGCACGCAACAACCGCACCGTCGCCGCATCCGCGATCCGCACCGGCGCGGACACCATGCGCCCAGGACGCCGCTCCGGAGCCGACGGCACACCGCCCGCAACGGCGACGCCGCCCGCACCCGGTGTGCCGGTCTCCGAGGCGCTCAGGCCCGAAGCGGCGAGCGCGGCCGAGGCCAGGGCGACTCCCGCCGCCATCGCGCGGCGCTGTCGGCGTATGACCCGGCGCAGTCGTCCGGCACGGCTGCCGTGAACGTGCAGGGGGTCGAACGGTGGCACCCCGCGCGGTGCGGGAGGAGCCGGACGTGTATCGGGCACGGACGGGAACATGGCAAACACCACCTGCGGTGAAGGAAATCCAGAGCGTGAGGGGCGTCCGGCGGCAACAACGCCGGACGCCCCTCACGATCCACCTTCCGCGGGAATCCGGCCGCGGCCTGTGGAAAACCCACACGTTGTGGATAACCCCGGTACCCGAACGAGCCATGACATGGCAAGCCGGCGGGGGTGTCATGGTTCTGATGGCTACGGTCACCCCGCCGGGTCCGGAGCGAGCTCAGGCAGCTCGATCCGGCGAGCTACGCCCGCCCTCCATGTGCCGTTGAGTGGCGCATCCGCTCCCGCGGAACCCGGATCGTCCCGCGGCAGGTTCCCCGTCGACTTCGACGGATGAGGGCTTCACTCGAAAGCCTCGGCCGGGAAACGAGCCAGGACCCCTGTGCCATCACGGCCGAACGGGCGCCCGAAGAGGTCGCCCATCGGCTTGAGCTGGAGCCACATCATGCGCTCCTGGCTACCCACCGACGACGAGGCGAAGCGACTGGAGCTCGAGCCCGACGCCACCAACCCGATCGCCGGACACGTCGTGGTAGGACGCGGGGCACCACATTCTGCGGAGTCCATTCGTCGCGTCAGGATTTGACCTCCGCTCAACCAGTGACATCCGGGGGGGTCGGGGGTTACGGTGCCAACCAACAGTGTGACAACGTTGTCATGTGTGTCAGGACTCGAAGGGAAATACCCCATGCGGTTTGCTTTCAGACCGTTCCGTCCCCGTACTTCCGGTATAACAGCCGGTCTGATGGCCGCCGTACTCGTGGGTGGTGGAGTGGTCGGCATCGCCCAGCCCGCCGCCGCCGCGGACGCGGAACCGATCGATCTGGTCAATCCGTTCGTCGGAACCCAGAACTTCGGCAACACCTTCCCCGGGGCGAGCGCGCCGTTCGGCATGGTCCAGGTCAGTCCGGACACCGGCGGCCAGGGCGGCTACGACTACAAGCAGGACTCGATCTACGGATTCAGCCAGACGCACCTTTCCGGCGTCGGCTGCGGTGTCATGGGCGAGCTGCCCATCATGCCGACCACGGGCGCGGTCGACTCCGTGGACCCGAACGCCTACCGCTCCCCGTACAGCCACGACGACGAGCAGGCCAGCCCCGGTTACTACCGGGTGGGGCTGAAGAAGTACGACGTCGACGCGGAACTCACTGCCACCGAACGCACCGGGTGGCAGCGCTACACCTTCCCCTCCACCGGTTCGGCCAACGTCCTGTTCAACACGGGCAAGGCCAACCAGTCCGTGCTGGACTCCGAGGTGCACGTCGTTGGCGACCGCACCATCGAGGGCCGGGTGCACGCCGGGGGCTTCTGCGCCGGACACGACGAGCACACGGTGTACTTCAGTGCCACCTTCGACCGGCCCTTCAAGGCCTACGGCACGTGGGACGGCGCAGACCCCGAGCCCGACACCCGCGACGCGGAGGGAAGCGGCCAGAACGGTGCCTGGGTGACCTTCGACGCGACCACCGACCGGGACGCCGTCCTCAAGGTGGGGCTGTCCTACACAGGTGTGGAGGGCGCCCGTAAGAACCTGGCCGCGGAGACCAAGGAGTCCTTCGACTTCGACTCCACGCGCAAGGCGTTGCAGGACACCTGGAAGAAGCAGCTGGATTCCATCCGGGTCAGCGGAGGCGCGGCGGACCGGCAGAAGGCCTTCTACACCGCGCTGTACCACAGCCAGCTGCACCCGAACCTTGCCGGTGACGTCGACGGCCTGTACCAGGGGTTCGACAACAAGACGCACACGGCAAAGGACTACACGCCGTATCAGAACTTCTCGCTCTGGGACACCTACCGGCCGCAGAACCAGCTTCTGCAGATGCTGGAGCCGAAGGTCGCCCGGGACGTCGCGCTGTCGGTCGTCGCGGCCGGCCGGGACGGCGGCTGGCTGCCCCGCTGGGCGCTCGCCAACAGCGAGACCAACATCATGACCGGTGACCCGGTCACCCCCTTCCTCGTAGAGGCTTGGTCGAAGGGTCTCCTCGCCGGACACGAGGCAGAGACCTACGCGTTGCTGAAGAAGAACGCGACCAGCACCCCGCCCGCCGACTCGTCGTACAACGGACGCTCGGGCTCGGACCACTACACCGAGCGCGGCTACATCCCGTCAGGTCTCGAGCTCGGCAAGGACTGCGCGGACAAGGGCGGCGACAACGACTGCAAGCACCCGGCGTCGGCGACGATGGAGTACTCCGCCGCCGATGCGTCGCTCGCGCTGATGGCCGACCGGCTCGGACACAAGTCGGACGCCCGGATGTTCGCCGCGCGCGGGCAGTGGTATCGGAACCTGTGGGACTCCTCGATCCAGCAGTTCCGTCCGCGGACGGCCGAGGGCACCTGGCTCACGCCGTACGACCCGGTCGAGGCGGCGCACCAGTTCCACGAGGGCGGCGCGTACCAGTACCAGTGGCTGGTGCCGCAAGACCCGGCTGGTCTCGTCAGCCTGATGGGCGGCCGGAGCGCCACCGAGAAGCGGCTCGACTCCTTCTTCGTCCACGACAAACTGCTCACCGACCCGGCGGGCACCGCTCGGAACGACTGGATCTCGCAGCCGTACGACTACTACGGCAAGCCGACGTACAACCCGAACAACGAGCCGGATCTGCACGCCCCGTACATGTACAACTGGGTCGGCGCTCCGGCGAAGACCGCGACCGTGGTGCGTGCGGCGATGACGCTGTTCACCAACGGGCCGGACGGGATGACGGGCAACGACGACCTGGGCACCATGTCTGCCTGGTACGTCTTCTCCTCGCTCGGCATCTACCCGACGATGAGCGGCGGCAACTTCCTGGCCGTGTCCAGCCCGCAGTTCGAGTCGGCGACCGTCCGGATCGGCAGCTATCCCAAGGCGTCCGGCACCAAGGGCCAGGGCGGCACGCTGACGATCGAGGCGCCCGGAGCGAGCGACACGAAGCGGTACGTGCAGAGCGTGGCCCTGAACGGCCGGGACGTACCCCAGACCTGGCTGAGCTGGAACAAGCTCGCGCACGGCGGAACCCTGGCCCACCGGCTCGGGACCTCCCCGTCCTCCTGGGGCACGGGCAAGGACGCCCAGCCGCCATCCGTCAACCAGGCGTCCCCCGACAGCCGCAAGCACGTCGACGCGTCGTTGCGTCCCGCCTCGGCGGTCGTCCCCACGGGCGACACCGCGCAGACCGCGAAGTTCACGCTGGACGTCCTGGGGCAGGCACCCGGCAAGCTGAACGTGTCGGTCACGGCGAAGGTGCCCAGCGGCTGGAAGGCCACGACGGCACCGCGTTCACCCCTGGTGATCGATTCCGGACACCTTCCGGTGCAGAAGAAGGTGTCGCTC
Source organism: Streptomyces sp. NPDC060035 (assembly GCF_042736635.1). Lineage (NCBI taxonomy): Bacteria > Bacillati > Actinomycetota > Actinomycetes > Kitasatosporales > Streptomycetaceae > Streptomyces > Streptomyces sp. NPDC060035. The sequence goes on along the minus strand of NZ_JBHWVO010000007.1, from coordinate 222,845 downwards.
GACATCACCGTGCCGCCGGGCGTCGCCGCCGGGTCCTACCCGGTGGAGGTGAAGGTCGCGGGCCGAGGGGCGAACGCGGTCACGCGCAAGGCCACCGTCGCGGTGGGAGCCGCCACGACCTGCGCGAGTGAGGCGAACGGGCAGTGCGCCGTGAACCTGCGCGCGGACCTCGGCCACGACGGCACGGCCACGGTGGCGAACTCCGACGAGGGCGACTTCGACGGGCATGGCTGGAGCTATGACGGCGACCTGCTGCCCAAGGAGGGGCCGGTCACATGGGACGGGGTGACGTACGACGCGCCGGACCCCACCGGCACGGCGAACAACTTCCTCGAAGCGCGCGGGCAGGCCCTCCTGCTGCCCGCCGGACAGCACAGTGCGCTGCGGCTCGTCGGCTCGGCGCACAACGGTCCTGTGACCACCACACTGACCGTGCACTACACGGACGGCAGCAGCACGGAGGCACCGGTGACGTTCGGTGACTGGGCGGGCTCCGCGCCGGACGGCAGCACGGTCGTCCTCGACATGCCGCACCGCATCAAGCGGGGCAGCGGTGTCGACGGGCCGTCCATTCGGCTCTTCGGCACGGCCGCCGAGCTCGACGGGGGCAAGACGGTCCGTTCGGTCTCGCTGCCGGACGACTCCCGCGTCGAGATCTACGCGATCACGCTCGCTTAGAGAGGGACGACGGACCGCCGGAACCCATGCCGGCGGTCCGCCGTTCCCGATCGGCGCACCCATCTCAGGGCCTCGGCGCGGAAGCCTGGGTTTCCGTGGGCGTCGCAACACCCCAGCTAAGGGGTGCGATGGACCTCGAGATCCGGAGGGACCGGTAGCCGCAGGGACGGAAGAAGCTGACCCGTGAGCGGGCGAGGTACTTCCAGCTCATGCAACAGGGCCAGCAGGGAAGCCTGTCGGATCGCCGGTATCGAGTGCGGACGTGAAAGAAGTGGCGCAACGGCCGCCACGCCTGCAAAGGCAGTGAGAAGGCGGCGCCTCCGATCCATCAGGAGGCGCCGCCTTCGTCGGGCCCGTCCCCCCGCCCCGAGCCGGGGAAGAAGAGTGCCGCGCTGAGGAACTTCATCCGGCGTCACCTGGACCTACGGTCGAGCCCCGAGCAGATCTGCCAGGCTCTGCGGTCCCGGTTTCCCGACCGGCCGGATATGCACGTGGCCCACGAGACGATCTACCAGGCCCTCTACGTCCAGGGCCGGGCTGCGACGTGGTCGACGGCTGCCGGGTTCACCGGGGTGACGTCGGCGGTCTCAAGGCAGCTCGATCCCTGTGTCGAGTCCGTCCAGCGCGCGCACACACGCGCAGTCGCGTTCCGTGTTCGCAGGCAGCGCTGCCACCGCGTCGAACAGCACCGACCGCAGCCGGTCGACGTTGGCGGAGAACACCTTGAGCACATCCCCGTGACTGACGCCCTCGCCGGCCTCGGCCCCCGCGTCGAGGTCCGTCACCAATGTCAGCGTCGTATAGCAGAGCCCCAGTTCACGGGCGAGCACCGCCTCCGGATGCCCGGTCATCCCGACCACCGACCAGCCCATCGCCGCATGCCAGCGTGATTCCGCGCGGGTCGAGAAGCGCGGCCCCTCCACGACGACCAGGGTCCCGCCGTCCACCGGCTCCCAGTCGCGCCCTCGTGCGGCCTTGAGCGCCGCATGGCGTCCCTGAGGGCAGTACGGGTCGGCGAAGCCGAGATGCACCACGTTCGGTTCGGTTCCGTCCGCCCGGGTCACGCCGTCGTAGTACGTCTGTGTACGGGCTTTGGTGCGGTCCACAAGCTGGTCCGGTACGAGCAGGGTCCCCGGCCCGTACTCCGGGCGCAGCCCGCCGACGGCACACGGGCCGAGCACCTGGCGTACGCCGACGGAACGCAGGGCCCAGAGATTGGCGCGGTAGTTGATGCGGTGCGGCGGGAGGTGGTGGCCGCGTCCGTGACGCGGGAGGAATGCCACCCGGCGGCCCGCGATCTCGCCCAGGAAGAGGGAGTCGCTCGGCGCCCCGTACGGGGTGTCCACCTGGACCTCGGTCACGTCCTCGAGGAAGGAGTAGAAGCCCGATCCGCCGATGACACCGATATCCGCTGTACCCGTTTCTGCGTTCACCATGCCGTCACACTAACCGGGCACACACGACCGGGACCCCGCCGAGTCGATCAGCGGGGTCCGGGTGAAGCGTGTGGTGTACGTGCGCAGCCTCAGGCAGCCGATGTACTGCTCGAGGACGAAGACGAGGACGACGGCGCCGACGAGGACGCAGACGACGACGAAGAAGAACTCGACGCGGCGGGCTTCGAGTCCGAACCCGAGGACCCCGACGAGGACGTCGACGTGGCGGACGCGGAACCGGATGCCTTCGCGGGCGACGTCGACGGCGTGCTGCTCGACGAGGAGCCGCGGCTGTCGTTCCGGTAGAAACCGGATCCCTTGAAGACGATGCCGACCGCCGAGAACACCTTCTTCAGGCGTCCCTCGCAGTTCGGGCACACGGTCAGGGCATCATCGGTGAACTTCTGCACCGCCTCGAGGCCCTCGCCGCACTCGGTGCACTGGTACTGATAGGTCGGCACTTGCTCCTCCTGGCACTCTCACTCAGTGAGTGCTAACGACGTTCCATACTGACGTATTCCGAGCGATCAGTCCACCGTGACCGGCTCGCGGTGACCGATCCCACGTGCCACCGTCCGTCCCCGGTACCTCGGCGTCAACCGCGAGCGCAGGGCCAGCAAGGTCGCCAGCGCCAGCGCCGTCCCCACCAGCGGCACCACGAAACCGGTGCTCGCACCGTGGGAGTCGGCAAGCTGCCCGGCCACCGTGACAGCGGCCGCCTGGCCGAGCGCCACTGCGCCCGTCAGCCAGGTGAAGGCCTCGGTCCTGGCCGATGCCGGCACCAAGGCCTCGACCAGCGTGTAACCGCTGATCAATGCCGGGGCGATGCACAGACCGACCAGCAGTCCGAGACCGGCCAGCAGCGGTACGGAGTGCACCGCCCAGAGCCCGGAGGCGGTCAGAGTCAGGGCCACGTACCCGACGATCAGCCGGCGACGCGGGCTGCTCTTCCAGGCGATGGCCCCGCAGGCGATCCCGGCCAGCATGTTGCCGGCCGCGAACACCCCGTACAGCAGTCCGTTCACGCCCGGCCTGCCGATCTCCTCGGAGAACGCCGTCAGCGAGACCTGCATTCCCCCGAAGACGGCGCCGATGCCCAGGAAGGTGATGGCGAGCACCCGGACTCCCGGTACGGACAGTGCGGAGCGGTGCGGTTCGGCGGCGGTCGCGGCGCTACGGGGAGCGGGCTGGGTGGAGCTCTGGGCGGCGAAGAGAACTCCGCCGATCAGCGTCAGCGTGGCTTCGGCGATCAGTCCGGCCGCCGGGTGCACGCCGGTGCACAGTGCCGTCGCGAGGACCGGGCCGACGACGAAGGTGAACTCGTCCGTCACGGACTCGAAGGCGGCGGCCGTGGACATCAGCGGGGACGCAGGCCGCCCCGGGGCGGCCCCGAGCCGGGCCGCCCAGCGGGCCCGGACCATCGGCCCGATCTGCGGGATGGAGGCTCCGGTGGGTACGGCCGCCAGGAACAGCACCCACAGGGGTGCGTGCGCCAGGGCGAGCGCCGTGAGGACGCCCACGGACAGGGCGTGCACGAGAACGCCGGGCAGGAGCACGGCGCGCTGGCCGAGACGGTCGGCGAGCCTGCCGCTCTGCGGTGCGAACAGCGCCATCGAGACGCCGGACACGGCGGCGACAGCGCCTGCGCTGCCGTACGAACCGGTGGTGTGCTGAACCAGGAGCACGATGCCGATGGTCAGCATCGCGAAGGGCTGCCGGGCAGCGAAGCCCGGGAGGAGGAAGGTCCACGCACCAGGGGTGCGCAGCAACTGCCCGTAACCGGGGCGGTCGGAGACCGTGGATGCCACGGTCCTTGCCTTTCTGCCGCCTGGTAGCCGTGCTCCCGGGCGCGGCCGGCACCGGAGTGCGCGGCTCGTGCGGGAGCTGCCGAGAGCTGTCCTCTTCGCGCGGAACTGCGGTAGATGCCGGGCGCTCGCTCCAGAGGCGAAAGGACGCCACGACCGCCATACGGTCGCGCCAGCTCTGCATCAGACAGAGTTGGTCGATCAAGATGTGTTGATCAATGTGGTCGATCAAGACTAATACGGGTGGATCTTCGGTAACAATCCTTCATCTTACAGGTCACGGGCTGCATGTGCCTGTGATTGCGCACGAGGTACCCGTCACCACCTCCGATCAGTGGTGCGTCCGTGTGTCCCCGTGTTTGCCGCTCTTGCCCAGCTTCTTCGCGAGCTTCACCACGTGCGGTACCTCCAAGCCCAGCGACCCGTTGTCCCGGTGACCGCCCGTGCCCAGCCAGCCGGCCAGCTTGCCGCCCTCGCCGACCGCCCGCAGTCGTGCTTCCGCGGCGTCGCGTACCGGGTCGGTCGCCACCACCAGCAGCTCGTCCCCGCGTCGCAGCACGGTGGACGGCGCGGGCACGAAGCTCTTCTTGTCCCGTACGACAAGGGTGACGGCGGCCCCGGCGGGCAGTCGCAGCTCGCCGACCTCCACGCCGTGCATCTTCGACTTCCCCGGGATCGCGACGGACAGCAGGTGCCCCCGCAACCGCTCCAGGGGCGCCGACTCGATGCCCAGGTCGGCGGCCTCGGACGGATCCTCGCCGATCTTGAGGGCCTTCGCGAGCCAGGGCAGGGTCGGGCCCTGGATCAGGGTGTAGACGATGACGAGGACGAAGACGATGTTGAAGACCTTCGTGCTGCCCTCGATTTCGGACACCATGGGAATGGTCGCCAGGATGATGGGCACGGCGCCGCGCAGCCCGGCCCAGGACATCAGGGCCTTCTCCCGCCGTGGCAGCCGGAACGGCGCCAGGCTGATGAAGACCGACAAGGGCCTCGCGACCGCGGTGAGAACCAGCCCCACGACCACGGCAGGCCAGAAGTCGTCGACCAGGTCGTGCGGGGTGACCAGCAGGCCCAGCAGGACGAACATGCCGATCTGGGCAAGCCAGCCGAGCCCGTCGGCGAAGCCCCGGGTGGCCGGCCAGTGCGGCAGTTTGGAGTTGCCGAGGACCATCGCGGCGAGATAGACGGCCAGGAATCCACTTCCGTGAGCCATGGCGCCCGCCGCGTACGCGGACACCGCGATGGCCATCACGGCGATGGGATAGAGGCCGGACGCGGGCAGCGCCACGTGGCGCAGTCCGAAGGAGCCGAGCCAGCCCACCGCGAGCCCGATGGCCGCGCCGATGGTCAGCTCCAGGGCTATTTCGCCCACCAGTACGTACCAGTGCTCCACGGGGCCGACCGTCGAGAACGCCACCACCAGGATGACCACCGGGGCGTCGTTGAAGCCGGACTCGGCCTCCAGTACGCCCGTGATCCGGGACGGGAGCGGGACCTTGCGCAACACGGAGAAGACAGCCGCTGCGTCGGTCGAGGAGACGACCGCACCGATGATCAGTGCCTGCCGCCAGTCCAGGCCCACGAGATAGTGTGCCGCGGCCGCGGTGACGCCCACGCTGATGCCCACCCCGACGGTCGACAGCATGGCCGCTGCCGGCAACGCGGGTTTGACTTCTTTCCACTTCGTGCCCAGACCGCCTTCGGCCAGGATGACGACCAGCGCGGCGTAGCCGATCACCTGGGTCAGCTCGGCGTTGTCGAACTTGACGTCGAAAATGCCGTCCTGCCCCATGGCGATGCCGATGCCGAGGTACAGGAGCAGGCTGGGAAGCCCGCTGCGGGACGAAATGCGTACGGCCGCCACAGCGACCAGCAGGACGAGCGAGCAGACGAGCAGAAGTTCGTTGAGCGCGTGGACAGTCAGGGTCCGTTCCTTCCCTGCGTACGCCCTCCGGATCGACCTCCGGGGGCCAGTACTTCGTTACCTTACCTAATCTTTAACGTTTTCTTGACGCCTTCGAGTGTTCGTGCGAGCGGTGCGCAAATGGATGCATCCCCATACCGCGTCCGAGTGGCTTCGGCGGGGCGCCTATGGTTGCTCCTGCACTCCCAGGACCACCCTGCCCCTCGAAGGACAGCGATGCCCGCCAACACAACCGCCTCTTCCGGTTCTTCCGATGCGAAGAAGCCCGGCAGGAAGAAGGGGCGACGCGCCCGCCTGTTCGTGATCGTCCTGGTGCTGGCGCTTGTCGCGGGTGTCGGGTACGGCGCGTTCTGGTCCGTATCCACGGTTCGGGCCTCGTACCCGCAGACGACCGGTTCGATCGAGCTCGAGGGTCTTACCGGCAACGTCGACGTCAAACGCGACAGTTACGGGATCCCGCAGATCTACGCGGACTCCGACAGCGATCTCTTCCGCGCCCAGGGCTTCGTCCAGGCCCAGGACCGCTTCTGGGAAATGGACGTCCGCCGTCATATGACGTCCGGGCGGCTCTCCGAGATGTTCGGCTCCGGCCAGGTCGAGACCGACGCCTTCCTGCGCACGCTGGGCTGGCGCAAGGTCGCACAGGACGAGTACGACAACAAGCTGGACGAGGACACCAAGAAGAACCTCCAGGCGTACGCGGAGGGGGTGAACGCGTATCTGGGCGGCAAGGACGGCAAGGACATCTCCGTCGAGTACGCCGCCCTCGGCCTGACCAACGACTACAGGCCCACCGAGTGGACTCCGGTCGACTCGGTCGCCTGGCTGAAGGCGATGGCCTGGGACCTGCGCGGCAACATGCAGGACGAGATCGACCGCTCGCTGATGACCAGCAGGCTCAGCGAGAAGCAGATCGAGGACCTCTACCCGGCCTACCCCTACGCGAAGAACAAGCCGATCGTCCGGCAGGGCGCCATCTCCCCGGTCACCGGCAGGTTCGACCCGAAGGCCGAGCCGTCGGACAGTATCGGTTCGACCACCCCCGAGGGTGCGGCCGAGGGCCTCAACACCCAGCTCTCCGCGCTCTCCGAGACCCTCGACGAGATCCCGGCGCTGCTCGGACCCAACGGCAGCGGCATCGGCTCCAACTCCTGGGTCGTCTCCGGCGAGTACACGACGACCGGCAAGCCGCTGCTGGCCAACGATCCGCACCTGGCGCCGCAACTTCCCTCCCTCTGGTACCAGATGGGGCTGCACTGCCGGGTGATCTCGGAGACCTGCCAGTACGACACCGCCGGCTACACGTTCTCCGGGATGCCCGGTGTGATCATCGGCCACAACGCGGACATCGCCTGGGGCTTCACCAACCTCGGCGCGGACGTCACGGATCTCTTCCTGGAGAAGGTCTCGGGCGAGGGCTACCAGTACGACGGCAGGACCAAGCCCTTCAAGACCCGCAAGGAGACCATCGAGGTCGCCGGAGGCCGCAGCCGGCACATCACCGTGCGCGAGACGAACAACGGCCCGGTGGTCTCCGACCGCAGCAGCGAGCTGGAGAAGGTCGGCCAGAAGGCACCCGTCACCAACTCCGCCCCGGACCGCGCCGATGGATACGCGGTCGCCCTGAAATGGACCGCGCTGAAGGCCGGCAAGTCCATGGATGCCGTCTTCGAGCTCAACCGGGCCAAGGACTTCCCGTCGTTCCGGGCAGCGGCCGAGCACTTCGAGGTGCCCGCGCAGAACCTCATCTACGCGGACACCAAGGGCCACATCGGCTATCAGGCCCCCGGGACGATCCCGGTCCGGATCAAGGGCGACGGCACGCTGCCCAGCCCCGGCTGGACCTCGGACTACGGGTGGAAGGCCGACCCGATTCCGTTCGACGAGCTGCCGTACGAGTACGACCCGGAGCGCGGCTACATCGTCACCGCCAACCAGGCCGTCATCGACGAGAAGTACCCCGAGCTGCTCACCAAGGACTGGGGCTACGGCGCCCGCAGCCAGCGGATCAACGACCTCATCGAGTCGAAGATCAAGGGCGGCGGGAAGATCTCGACCGACGACATGCAGAAGATGCAGATGGACAACCAGAGCGCGATCGCCGTGGAGCTGGTGCCCGCACTGCTGAAGATCAATATCTCCGACAAGAACGTCCGTGAGGCGCAGAAGCTGCTGGAGAACTGGGACTTCGCCCAGGAGCCCGACTCGGCAGCCGCGGCCTACTTCAACGGCGTCTGGCGCAACATCCTCAAACTGGCCTTCGGCAACAAGCTCCCCAAGGAGCTCCGCGCCGAGGGTGACTGCCTGAACGTGCCGCCCGCCTCCGGCACGGGTCCGGTGGACGAGCAGAACAGGCTCGTACGGGAATGCGGTCAGCGCGCCCCGGACGCCGCCCAGCCGGACGGCGGCGACCGCTGGTACGAGGTGGTCGATTCCATCCTCGAGGACACGGACAACGAGTGGTGGAAGGCTCCGGCCAGGGGTCGTGAAGAGGCGATCGACAACCGTGACGAGCTCTTCGCCCGCGCCATGGAGGACGCCCGCTGGGAGCTGACGGCCGAGCTCGGCAAGGACATCACGACCTGGAGCTGGGGCCGGCTGCACCAGCTGACCCTGCGCAACCAGACGCTCGGCACCGAGGGCCCCGGTCTTCTGCAGCGGGCTCTCAACCGGGGTCCCTGGCACCTCGGCGGCGGCGAGGCCGCGGTCAACGCCACCGGCTGGAACGCGGCGGGCGGCTACGACGTCATCTGGGTCCCGTCGATGCGGATGGTCGTCAACGTGGGGGACTGGGACAAGTCCCGCTGGATCAACCTGACCGGCGCCTCGGGGCACGCGTTCAGCGCGCACTACACCGATCAGACCGACAAGTGGGTCGACGGCGAACTGCTCGACTGGTCCTTCGGGACCAACGCTGTCGGGCAGTCCACGGTCGACACCCTGACACTCAAGAAACCTGGCTAGGCATGGAAGCGCCGTGCTCCGGCCGGCGTGATCACGGCATCCACGGGGTGGTCGTGCGGTTCCTCCGGAACCTGCGCGACCACCTCGTCGTCGTACAGCAGGACGACGAGGGCGGGGTGGGCTCCGGCCGCCGACAGCCGGGCCAGTACCCGGTCGTAGCTGCCGCCGCCCCGGCCCAGCCGCAGCCCGCGCCGGTCCACCGCGAGCCCGGGCAGCAGGACCACGTCCGCATCGAGGACCGCGGCCGGCCCGAGGCGCACCCCGTCCGGCTCGAGCAGCCCCCGTCCCGCGGGCAGAAGGTGTTCGGCGCCCTCGTAGGCCGCCCAGTCCAGGTCGTTGTCCGCCATGAGCACCGGCAGCAACACCCGTACGCTCCGCGCACGCAGCGTGTCCAGGAGCGGGCGGGTCCCGGGTTCGCGCCCCACGGACACATAGGCGGCGACGGTCCGGGCCCCGGCGAGCTCCGGAAGGGCGAGTGCGGCAAAGGAGAGAACCGCGGCGGCGTTTTCGACGTCCTGAGAGGTCAGGAGCCGTCGTGCGGCGAGCAGTTCGCGCCGCATGGGCGCCTTTCCGGACATGTCATGGTTCACGGGTGCTCGCATACTTCTCGTATGGGGTTGTATGAGTACGAAGTTAACCGGACGCTCATCTTCCGCCCATACGCACCCGTTAGAGTCTGCCTATGACTCAGTCGCGCCCCAGGATCAGCAAAGCTGTCATTCCGGCTGCAGGTCTCGGCACCCGGTTCCTGCCGGCCACCAAGGCCACTCCCAAAGAGATGCTGCCTGTCGTCGACAAACCCGCCATCCAGTATGTCGTCGAAGAGGCGGTCGGAGCAGGCCTCTCCGACGTGCTGATGATCACCGGTCGGAACAAGCGTCCCCTGGAGGACCACTTCGACCGGAACTACGAGCTGGAGTCGGCACTGACCCGCAAGGGAGACGCCGAACGGCTCTCCAAGGTCCAGGAGTCCAGCGACCTGGCCACCATGCACTACGTCCGCCAGGGCGACCCGCGCGGTCTCGGTCACGCCGTCCTGTGCGCCGCGCCGCACGTCGGTGACCAGCCGTTCGCGGTCCTTCTCGGCGACGACCTGATCGACCCGCGCGACCCGCTGCTCGCCCGGATGGTCGAGATCCAGGAGCGCGAGGGCGGCAGCGTCATCGCGCTGATGGAGGTCGACCCGGCGCAGATCCACATGTACGGCTGCGCGGCCACCGAGGTGACCGCCGACGGCGACGTCGTACGGATCACCGGGCTGGTGGAGAAGCCCGACCCGGCCGACGCACCCAGCAACCTCGCCATCATCGGCCGCTATGTCCTGGACCCCGCGATCTTCGACATACTCCGTCACACCGAGCCCGGCCGCGGCGGCGAGATCCAGCTCACCGACGCCCTGCAGCTGCTGGCCGAGGACGAGAAGGCCGGCGGCCCCGTGCACGGCGTCGTTTTCAAGGGCCGCCGCTATGACACCGGTGACCGCGGCGACTACCTGCGTGCCATTGTCAGACTCGCGTGCGAACGTGAAGACCTGGGCCCGGACTTCCGGACCTGGCTCCGCAGTTACGTCACCGAGGAGTTGTAACAGCTTGAGCACCACGATCTGGTCGGTGGACGAGCACCTGGACGACATCCTCGCCGCGGTGAGGCCGCTGGAGCCCATCGAGCTGCAGCTGCCCGACGCACAGGGATGTGTCCTGGTCGAGGACGTCGTGGTCGAGGTCGCTCTGCCGCCCTTCGACAACAGCTCGATGGACGGATATGCCGTCCGGATCTCCGATGTCCAGGGCGCCAGCGAGGAGTTCCCCGCCGTCCTCACCGTCATCGGCGATGTCGCGGCGGGCGACGGCGGACTCGCCGACGGCCGGTCGGTGGCCCCCGGCGAGGCAGCCCGCATCATGACCGGCGCCCCGCTGCCCGCGGGTGCCGACGCCGTCGTGCCGGTCGAGTGGACCGACGGAGGCACGGGCGGCGGCCCGGCCGAGGCCATGCGCGCCCACAGCGACGCCCCGGAAGGGGCGAGCGGTGAGGTCCGTATCCATCGTCCCGTCGAGGCGCGCGCCCACGTCCGGGCCCGGGGCAGCGACGTCCGGCCGGGGGATCTGGCGCTGCGCGCGGGGTCGGTCGTCGGGCCGCCGCAGATCGGGCTGCTCGCCGCGATCGGCCGCTCGACGGTGAAGGTGCGGCCCCGCCCGCGCGTCGTCGTGCTCTCCACCGGCAGCGAGCTGGTGCAGCCCGGTGAGGAGCTGACCGGCGGCCGGATCTACGACTCCAACAGCTTCGCGCTGACAGCCGCCGCCCGGGACGCCGGGGCCATCGCCTACCGGGTGCCCGCGGTCGCCGACGACGCGGAGACGCTGCGTGCCACGATCGAGGACCAGCTGATCCGCGCGGACATCGTCGTCACCACCGGGGGCGTGAGCGTCGGTGCGTACGACGTGGTCAAGGAAGCCCTGTCCTCCGTGGGCGACGAGGACGACCCGGGCAGCGGCATCGACTTCCGCAAGCTGGCCATGCAGCCGGGCAAGCCGCAGGGCTTCGGCTCGATCGGTCCCGATCACACCCCGCTGCTGGCACTGCCCGGCAATCCCGTCTCCTCGTACGTCTCCTTCGAGTTGTTCGTACGGCCGGCGATCCGGGCCCTGATGGGGCTGAAGGACGTCCGCCGCCCGACGGTCCGCGCCACGCTGAGCACGGACAAGGCGCTCGTCTCGCCGCCCGGCAAGCGGCAGTTCCTGCGGGGGACGTACGACGCCGAGGCGGGCACCGTCACCCCGGTCGGCGGTTCCGGATCGCATCTGATCGCCGCGCTCGCCCAGGCGGACGCGCTGATCGTGCTGCCCGAGGACGTCACCTCCGCGGAGCCCGGCGCGGAGACCGAGGTGATCCTCCTCCGCTGACTTCCGCGCGGTGGCGGTACGGTATCTGGCGCTGTGCCTTACCGGGGGAAGCCCCCCGGCCCCCCGGTCCGCACGTGTGTGCGGGCCGAGTGGGCAACCGGCGCCCTACCGCTAGGCGGAGTAGTTGAGTACGCAGAACAGGCTGACGCACATCGACGAGGCGGGCGCGGCCCGCATGGTCGATGTGTCGGAGAAGGACGTCACGGCGCGCATCGCCCGGGCCAGCGGCCGGGTCCTCGTGTCGCCGCGTGTGGTCGAGCTCCTCCGGGGTGAGGGCGTCCCCAAGGGCGACGCGCTCGCCACCGCGCGGATCGCCGGAATCATGGGGGCCAAGCGCACCCCGGACCTGATCCCGCTCTGCCATCCCCTCGCCGTTTCCGGTGTGAAGGTCGATCTGAGCGTCACCGACGACGCCGTCGAGATCCTCGCCACCGTGAAGACCACCGACCGTACGGGGGTCGAGATGGAGGCCCTGACCGCCGTCTCGGTCGCCGCGCTCACGGTGATCGACATGATCAAGGCGGTCGACAAGAGCGCGGTCATCACGGACGTCCGGGTGGAGGCGAAGTCGGGCGGCAAGTCCGGCGACTACCGCCGCCCCGCGCCGGAGGGTGCGGACGCATGACCGTCCCCGACGAGAACCCGGCGGCCGCCGAGCGGCCCGCACCGGAACCGGCAGGGCCGTCCCCGTCCGGTGGAGCGCTGACCGCTCCCTACGCCGCCCTCGTGGTGACCGCGTCCAACCGCGCATCGGCCGGGGTCTACGCCGACAAGGGCGGCCCGATCATCGTCGAGGCGCTCATCGGTCTCGGATTCGCCGTCGACGGCCCCCAGGTCGTCCCGGACGGCGACCCGGTCGAGGCGGCCCTGCGGGCCGGCGCGGCAGCCGGCTACGACGTGGTCCTGACCACCGGTGGTACGGGCATCTCGCCCACGGACCGCACCCCGGAGGCCACCCGCCGCGTCATCGAACGCGAGATCCCGGGCATTGCCGAGGCGATCCGGGCCGAAGGCCGGGACCAGGTCCCCACGGCCGCACTCTCGCGCGGCCTCGCAGGTATCGCGGGGGGCACCCTCATCGTGAACCTGCCGGGGTCCACCGGCGGGGTGCGCGACGGCCTCGCGGTCCTGAGCAGGCTTCTGGTGCACGCCGTCGATCAGGTGCGCGGCGGCGATCACCCCCGACCGGGGAGCTCGAGCTGAACGTCCCGACCTGGCCGGTGATCCTGACCGACGGCGAGATCACCCTGCGCCCGATAAAGCTGCGTGACCAGCGCATGTGGCGTGAGGTCAACCGTCGCAACCGCGACTGGCTGCGCCCCTGGGAAGCGACCGTCCCGCCGGCCGCGCCGGGCGCCCCGGTTGCCCAGCGCCCCACCTACCGTCAGATGATCCGTCATCTGCGCTCCGAGGCGAACGCCGGTCGGATGCTGCCCTTCGCCATCGAGTACGAGGGGCGTCTCGTCGGACAGCTGACGGTGGCCGGGATCACCTGGGGATCGATGTGCTCGGGCCATGTCGGCTATTGGGTGGACCGCAGCGTGGCGGGCCGCGGTGTCATGCCGACCGCGGTGGCGCTCGCCGTCGACCACTGTTTCCGCAGCGTCGGTCTGCACCGGATCGAGGTGTGCATTCGGCCTGAGAACGGCCCCAGCCGGAGAGTCGTGGAGAAACTCGGATTCCGTGAGGAAGGGCTGCGTCCCCGCTATCTCCACATCGACGGCGCGTGGCGGGACCATCTGATCTTTGCCCTGACCGCCGAAGAAGTCCCTGACGGGCTGCTCCGGCGCTGGCGCAGAGTACGACCGGAGGCGCCGCACACTCCCGGGGAAATGAAATAAGTGTTCGAAATTGATCGCTCTCTGAACGCTAAGGGACCCACTCGCGGCGACTGCTGATCTGAACAATCGCAAAAAAGTCCGTGATATCAGCCGGATCGAGCGACACACCGGGCCAATTGGCGGATGCCGCCGTGCAAACCCCTCTACGGTGTGAGCGTGAGCAGCAGCGGCCTCATCTACGCAGTCATTGTCGGGGCCTGGGCCGCCTACTTGGTGCCGATGTGGCTCCGCAGGCAGGACGAGCTCAATGAGGCCCGTCCGACGGAACGCTTCAGCACCGCCATCCGGCTGCTGTCCGGACGGGCGGCGATGGAGCGCCGATACGCCAAGGAGCTGCGGGAGCGCGATGCCGAGGAGGCGCCCGGCGACGTCGACCCGGATGCCGTCACGGACCGATTGGGTTCCGCGGACGTCCGGGCCTTTTCCGCGCCCCCGGCGCACACGGAAGCCCGGTTGCACGACCCGGTCCGTGAGCGTCGCGCCGCGGAGCCCCCGCGCGCGCAGTCGGCGCGGCCCGCGCCCGTACATCGCGCGTATACCTCAAGCGCGGAAGCCGAGCGGGAGAGGCGGGCCCGGCGCTCGAAGGTGCTGGCACGCCGCCGGCGCACGACCATCGTCCTGTTCCTGGCGTTCACGCTCGGCGCGGTCGTCGCGGCCGTCGGCGGACTCCGCTTCCTGTGGGCGCCCGCCGTTCCGGCCTTGATGTTGAGCACGTACATCGTGCATCTGCGTGCCCAGGAGCGGCGCCGGTTCGCCTTCACCATGGACCGTCGCCGGGCAGAGGTGGCCGCGCAGCGGCTCCGCGAGAACCGTCCCCGCAGGCACCAGCCCGCGGCAACGGCTCCGGCCGAGCCCGACGAGGAGCCCGAAGGGCGCGACCCTCATCCCGCACCCGTCCCCACGGTCTCCCCGCAGGAGGCAGGCCGCCGCGCCCTCGTCGAGCAGACGGACCACGCGGAGTGGGTGGACCAGCAGCGTGAACGCGGGCCGGCCCAGGGCGACAGCTGGGAGCCGGTCCCGGTCCCCCTCCCGACCTATGTCACCGCCCCGGTGGCCCCGCGCGCCGCGGGCGGCGTGGAGGTCGGAGACCCGGACACCTGGAGCGCGGCACGCTCCAGCACGGCGGAGCCCACCCAGGCGGACACCGAGCACCCCGCCGCACCTTCGGCGGACCCGGCGCCGCGCCGACGCGTCAACCAGCCCCGCCGCACTCGCGACCGGGGCCGGACCCCGCTCTTCGACCAGTACGACGACGGGGACCGGCCCCGTGCAGCCAACGAGTGAGACCGGCGGCGACGCCGACTCGGCTGACCTGCGGCATACGGATTTCCGGGCACCCCGGTGGGGGTGCTAAAGTTTCACTCGTTGCAAGGGCCTGTGGCGCAGTCTGGTAGCGCACCTCGTTCGCATCGAGGGGGTCTGGGGTTCAAATCCCCACAGGTCCACCGCAGCTCAGAGCCTCTACCGGGGAAACCCGGTAGGGGCTCTTTGGCGTCGTAAAGCGTATGGGCCTCGGGGCCTGGCAGCATGCCGGACATGGACGAAGCTTTGAAGACCCTGGAACACGAGTTCCGTGCCGAGCCCGGGAGCTTCCTGCTGGGACTGCGAAGTGATCTGGTCTGGAACCACGTCGCATTCTCCGAGCTGGAGAAAGCCATGCGCACTGTCTGCGGCTCCTTGCAGGAGGCCGAGGACCTTCCCCGATGGCTGGCAGAGGGGTATTACCACGTCTTGACGGACGTTCCCTCGTGGACGGCGCACCCCGACTTCCCGCGGCCGGAGCCGGCGGACTACTACGCCGCGTGCATCGAGCGGATCACGGATCTGGCGGACTGGTTCTTCCGGGGGGAGCACGTCTACCTGGAGCCGCACACCTGGCCGGAGCTGTAGGGGAGTCGTGCGCGATGTGTTCAGGGTGAAGCAATCGCTTACCGGGGCGCTTAGGGTGGTCGTGCTCACCTGGCCGCCCGGTGGCCGCAGTTGACGGTCGCCCCGCGCCAGGACGAGCGCCCAGTGCCCGCGATTCCGTACGGAGGAGCGCCCCGTGACTGCCGGTATGCCCAGCTCTCGAATCGACACCAGCAAGCCCCATCCGGCGCGCGTCTACGACTGGCTCCTGGGCGGCAAGGACAACTACCCCGTCGACCAGGAGGTCGGGGAGAAGCTGCCTGCCGAGGCGCGGGCCAACGCGGCGCGGAACCGGGCTTTCATGCACCGTGCTTCCGGTTGGCTGGCCCAGCAGGGCATCGACCAGTTCCTCGATATCGGCACCGGCATCCCCACCTCCCCGAATCTGCATCAGATCGTCCAGGCCGTCACGCCGCAGGCCCGGGTCGTCTACGCCGACAACGACCCCATCGTGCTGCGCCATGCGGAAGCGCTCCTGGTCAGCCGGCCCGAGGGTGCGACCGAGTACATCCATGCGGATGTGCGGCAGCCCGAGGCGATCCTCGAACGCGCGGGTGAGGTCCTGGACTTCGGGCGCCCCGTCGCGTTGTCCCTCATCGCGCTGATGCACTTCCTGCCCGATGACCAGGACCCGTACGGCATCACCAGGACCCTGGTCGGCGCGCTGCCGTCGGGGAGCTACCTGGTCCTCTCGCACGGGACGGCCGATCAGCACCCGGAGCTCCGGCAGGAGACCGAGTCCGCGTACCGCAAGGGTGCGATCTCGTTGCGGATGCGGACACGCAGCGAGGTCGAGCCCTTCTTCGAGGGGCTGGATCTCGTGGGGCCGGGTCTGGTATCGGCGACCGAGTGGTACCGGGAGCAGCCCGCGCCGGCGTACGAGCGGAGCGGGTTCCACGTGGGTGTGGCGCGGGTCCCCTAGGAGGACTGCTGCAGCGGCTTGGCCATGCAGATACTGCTCGCGTACGTCCGGTAGTGGCCGAACTTCGCGCACGGTGCGTAGCCGCTGGAGGTGTACAGGGCGATCGCCTCGGGCTGCTGGTCGCCGGTCTCCAGGACCATGCGGCTGCGGCCCGCGGCTCGGGCGTCGGCTTCCAGGGCGGCGAGGATGCGCCGGGCCAGGCCGTGGCCGCGGCCTTCGGGTATGACGAACATCCGCTTGATCTCGGCGTCGCCGTCGGAGTACCCCTCGGCGTTCCGCTTCTGGGAGCGCCAGCCGCCGGTGGCGACCGGCGTGCCCTGATCGTCGTAGGCGAGCAGGTACAGTCCGCGCGGCGGATCGAACATGGTGGCGTCGAGCGGTGTGATATCGCCCTCGTCCCCGTAGCGCTCGGCGTATTCGAGCTGCACCTGGTCGTTGAGTTTGACCGCGTCAGGGTGGTCGTAGGGCCGAGGCTGGATATTCATGCGAGTGATGGTACAGGTATGCACTAGCGGGTGTCGGTACTGTGCCGGGATGCTCACCGTAACCAGTGTGAATGTGAATGGGCTCCGCGCCGCCGCGAAGAAGGGCTTCGTCGAGTGGCTGGCGCAGACGGAGGCCGACGTGATCTGCCTCCAGGAGGTCCGGGCCGAACCGCAGCAGCTGCCCGAAGAGGTGCGTGACCCCGAGGGCTGGCACGCCGTGCACGCTCCGGCCTCGGCCAAGGGGCGCGCCGGTGTGTCCATCTTTACGCGGCACGCGCCGGAGCGCGTCCAGATCGGGTTCGGCGGTTTCGGGGGCGCCGGGAGCGAGGAGTTCGACGAGAGCGGCCGGTACGTCGAGGTGGACCTGCCGGGCGTGACGGTCGCGAGCCTGTATCTGCCGTCCGGCGAGGTCGGTACGGAGAAGCAGGAGGAGAAGGAGCGCTTCATGGCGGCCTTCCTGCCCTACCTGAAGGGCCTCAAGGTGCGGGCCGCCGCCGAGGGGCGTGAGGTGGTCGTGTGCGGCGACTGGAACATCGCCCACCGTGAGGCCGACCTCAAGAACTGGAAGTCGAACAGGAAGAGCTCCGGCTTCCTGCCCGAGGAGCGTGAGTGGCTGTCCCGGGTGTTCGACGAGGCCGCGTACGTGGACGTGGTGCGGGCGATGCACCCGGAGGAGGAGGGGCCCTACTCCTGGTGGTCCTATCGTGGACGGGCATTCGACAACGACGCGGGCTGGCGCATCGACTACCAGGTGGCGACCGGCGGGCTCGCCGCCCGCGCCGTGAAGGCCTGGGTGGAGCGGGCGGCCACGCACGGCGAGCGGTGGAGCGACCATGCGCCGGTGACGGTCACGTACGAGCGGTAGCCGAGCGGTTCGGTGTCCCGGGCCGGGACCCGCCCGCCGTTGCGGAGCGCGGGGCGTTCCGTGCCGCGGGGTTCCCCTGTCCGCGCGCTGCTGCGGAGCCCCGGGCCCTTCATTCCTCCCGGGTGCCCGTGCCGTCCTCGCTGCGCAGCCGCCGGTCCAGGGCCATGGACAGTTCGGCGTCCACCACCGCGTGGGCGAGGCTGCGCAGCCGGTCCGGTTCGGTGCTCGCGGCGTGGGTGTTCATGACCCGGACGAAGAGATCGGCGAGCGCGTCGGCGTGCTCACGGACCAGGCGGCCGGAGGAGAGCACCGCGGAGAGCGGCACTCCCTGCCGTACGAGCTCCGACGAGGCCTCCAGCAGGCGGCGGCTCATGTGCACGATCTCGTCGCCGTCGGTGGCGAGGTAGCCGAGGTCCAGGGCTGCGGCGAGATTCTCCGCCGTGGCCTCGTCCCGGAAGTAGTCGGCGAGTTGCTCGGGGGTGAGCCGGACCGGGGTCTCCTCGGTCGGTTCGCCCAGGCCCAGCACCTCGGCGACATCGCGGCCGCTGTCGAAGGTGGTGGCGAGGTCGGCGATGCCGTTGAGGGTGTGGCCGCGTTCCAGCAGGCCCGTGATGGTGCGCAGCCGGGCGAGGTGGTGGTCGTCGTACCAGGCGATGCGGCCCTCGCGGCGAGGTGGCTGGATCAGCCCGCGCTCCCGGTAGAAACGCAGGGTGCGCACGGTGATGCCGGCCTCCTTGGCCAGCTCGTCCATGCGGTATTCGCGGTGCTCGCGTCCTTCAGCCACACCCGCACCCTATGTTGTACCGCCGGTAACTTTCCTTGGTGCGACCCCTACCCATCGGTACGGTCCTGCTCTACCCTCCCAACAATGCCAGTGATTGCTGGCAGAGTCGTGGGACGTACCGCGGGGAGGCGGCAGCATGGCCCAGCACGAGCACGTACGAGTGGCGGTGATCGGATCCGGATTCGGGGGCCTCGGGGCCGCTGTCCGGCTGCGCCGTGAAGGCATCACCGACTTCCTGGTCCTGGAGCGGGCCGGCTCCGTCGGTGGCACGTGGCGCGACAACAGCTATCCCGGCTGCGCCTGCGACGTGCCGTCCCATCTCTACTCCTTCTCCTTCGCGCCCAACCCCGACTGGCCGCGCACCTTCTCCGGGCAGGAGCACATACGCGCCTACCTGGAGCACGTGGCCGACACCTTCGGGCTGCGCCCGCACCTCAGGCTCAACCACGAGGTCACGGTCATGCGCTGGGACAGCGACGAGCTGTACTGGGTGATCGAGGCGGCGAACGGCGCCACGGTCACCGCAGATGTCGTCGTCTCCGCGACCGGCCCGCTCTCCGACCCGAAGCTGCCGGACATCCCGGGGCTCGCGGACTTCCCCGGCAAGGTCTTCCACTCGGCCCGGTGGGACCACGACTACGACCTCACCGGCAAGCGCGTCGCGGTGATCGGCACCGGCGCCTCCGCCATCCAGATCGTGCCGGAGATCCAGCCCGAGGCGGGCAGGCTCACGCTGTTCCAGCGGACCCCGCCCTGGGTCATGCCGCGCATGGACCGCGCCATCAGCGGGGCCGAGAAGTGGCTGCACCGCACGCTCCCGTTCACCGGCACCGCGCGCCGCGGACTGCTGTGGGGCATACGGGAGTTGCAGGTCGGCGCGTTCACCAAGCATCCCGACCAGCTGGGCCTCGTGGAGCGGATAGCCAAGGCCAACATGGCGCGGGCGGTCAAGGACCCGGAGCTGCGGGCCAAGCTGACCCCCTCGTACCGCATCGGCTGCAAGCGCATCCTGCTCTCCAGCGCCTACTACCCGGCGCTCGCCCAGCCGAATGTGGACGTGGTCGCCTCCGGCCTCGCCGAGGTGCGGGGCTCAACCGTGGTCGCCTCCGACGGCACGGAGGCCGAGGCCGACGTGATCATCCTCGGTACCGGCTTCCATGTGACGGACATGCCGATCGCCGACCGGGTCGTCGGTGCGGAGGGCATCACGCTCGCCGAGTCCTGGAAGGACGGCATGCAGGCGCTGCGCGGCGCTTCCGCGGCGGGCTTCCCCAACTGGATGACGGTCATCGGGCCCAACACGGGACTCGGGAACTCCTCCATGATCCTGATGATCGAGTCCCAGCTGAACTACATGGCCGACTACCTGCGCCAGCTGGACGTCCTGGGCGGCCGCGCCGCACTCGGTGCACGGACCTCCGCCGTCGGCGCGTGGAACCGGCGGGTCCAGGAGCGAATGAAGCGGACGGTGTGGAACACCGGCGGCTGCACCAGCTGGTATCTGGACGCCAACGGGCGCAACACCACGGTCTGGCCGGGGACGACGGCCGAATTCCGGCGGGCCACGCGCTCGGTCGACCTCGGGGAGTACGAGGTCATCCGGCCGCCCGCCGTCAGCACTGCGGAGAAGTCCGTCACCGAGGAGGTTGCCCGATGAGCCGGCTGCTGCACCGGGCGGACACCCCGCCCGTGCCCGTACGCGAACTGACCGCCGTGTCCGTCGACGGCGCGCGCATCCACGTCGAGCTGCACGGACCCGACGGTGCACCCGCCGTGGTCCTGGCGCACGGCTGGACCTGCAATACGCACTTCTGGGCCGCGCAGGTGCGCGACCTGGCGGCGGACCACCGGGTCGTCGTCTACGACCAGCGGGGCCACGGCCGTACGCCGGAGGTGGGTGCGGACGGATACGGCACGCAGGCGCTGGCCGACGATCTGGAGGCGGTGCTGAGGGCCACGCTCGCGCCCGGCCAGAAGGCGGTGCTCGCCGGGCACTCGATGGGCGGGATGACGCTGATGGCCGCAGCCGGGCGGGACGCCGTGCGTGAGCACGGGGCCGCCGTGCTGCTGTGCAGCACCGGGAGCTCGCGGCTGACCGCCGAGTCGCTGGTGCTGCCGATGCGGGCCGGCGCCCTCCGTACGCGGCTGACCGAGAAGGTTCTCGGGGCGCGGGCACCGCTCGGGCCGGTCACGGGGATCTCGAGGGCCATCCTCAAGTACGCGACAATGGGCCGCGGTTCGGCCCCGGAGCGGGTCGACGCCTGTGCCAGGATCGTGCATGCGTGTCCGCGCAAGGCGCGTGTCGCCTGGGGGCATGTGCTCGCGGAGCTCGATCTCGAGTCGGGCGTACGGGAGCTGCGGCTGCCGACCGCGGTGATCGCGGGTGCGGAGGACCGGCTGACGCCGCCGGTGCACGCGCGGGCCATCGAGGCGGCGCTGCCCCAGAGCCTCGGGCTCACGGAGCTGACGGGTATGGGTCATATGACGCCGGTCGAGGCGCCCGAGGTGGTCACCGCGAAAATCCGGGAACTGGTGGCCACGTACGTCACTGCGGACAGCACGGCGCAGGCCGTGCGCGAGGAGGAGATCGCATGAGCGGCAGGCGGAGTCTCGAAGGGCAGGTCGTGGTCGTCACCGGCGCGGCCCGCGGCGTGGGCGAGCTGCTGGCCCGCAAGCTGTCGGCGCGCGGCGCCACCCTGGCCCTGGTCGGGCTGGAGCCGGACGAACTGAAGAAGGTCTCGGAGCGGCTGCACGGGGAGAGCGGCCACTGGTACGCGGATGTCACCGACCACGAGGCGATGGCCCGGGTCGCCCGCGAGGTCAAGGAACGTTTCGGCAAGGTCGACATAGTCGTCGCCAATGCCGGGGTCGCCTCGGGAGGGCCGTTCGTGGACTCCGATCCCGTCGCCTGGCGGCGGGTCATCGAGGTGAACCTGATCGGTGGTGCGGTGACGGGGCGGGCCTTCCTGCCCGTGCTCATGGAGAGCCGTGGGTACTTCCTCCAGATAGCGTCGCTGGCCGCGATCACTCCGGCGCCGATGATGAGTGCGTACTGCGCGTCCAAGTCGGGCGTGGAGGCGTTCGCGCACAGCCTGCGGGCGGAGGTCGGCTACCGGGGGGTGAAGGTCGGGGTCGGCTATCTGTCCTGGACCGACACGGACATGGTGCGCGGTGCCGACGAGGACGACGTCATGCGGGAGTTGCGGCAGCGGCTGCCGTGGCCGACGAACCGTACGTATCCGCTGGGTCCGGCGGTGGACCGGATAGTGGCCGGGATCGAGCGGCGGTCCGCGCATGTGTACGCGCAGTGGTGGCTGCGCGGAATGCAGTCGGTGCGGGGCTACCTGCCCATGCTGATCGGGACTGTCGGACAGCGGGAGATGAAGCGGTTCGGGCCGCGGCTCGAGGGCGTGAGCAAGGGGCTCGTGGGGGCCGGCGGCGAGGCGGACAGGGAGGCGCGGGCCCAGCGTCAATGATCGAAATGCGGTGAATGTGCGGGTGTGTAACTCTGATCGAGGCCCCAACAGGGCCAACCCCACGCACCCACATAGGAGTGAACAGCATGGGCATCGCAGACCAGTTCAAGGACAAGGCGCAGGAGCTTGCCGACCAGGCCAAGCAGCAGAAGAAGGCCGGCGGCAAGCGGGACGAGCGGCACGACCGCTCGTCCGACGCCGACGAGCAGCGTTCGGACCGGGCCTCGGGCCAGTCCGGCGCGCGGGAGCGGGCGCAGGGCGCGGCGGACCAGGCGCGTGAGCGTTCCGACCGCTGACCCGAGCTCGGCGGCGCCAGGCGTTTGACGCGTCTGCGTTGCTGCGAGGGGCGCATCCGGAGGACCGGGTGCGCCCCTCCTGCGTGCGCGCGGGGGCGGGCGGGTGCCGCGGGGTGGGCCGCTGTGCGGGGCTTGTCCCCTGCCCGCCCTTCCCGGAACCGTGGGCTCCGCCACCGGACCCCGTTGCCCTCGAGCGCCGGGCGGGCTTGAGGGCAACGGGGTCCGGTGGTGCCGGACTCGGTGGTGCCGGGTCAACGTGGCGGTAGCGGGGGGCGGCGCAGGACCGGGGCCGTCGCGTACGTGGGAGGCATGGCCGCCGGGCGGTCCGCCAGGAGGTCCAGGGCCACATGCACCGCGTCGTCCAGGACCGCGTGGCGGCCCTCCGCCCAGTCCAGAGGGGTGCGCAGGGCCTCCAGGTCCGGTCCGACGCCGTGGTTCTCGACGGACCAGCCGTACGTGTCGAACCAGGCCGCGTTCATCGGCACCGTGATCACCGTGCCGTCGCCGAGCCGGTGGCGCCCGGTCATGCCCACCACACCGCCCCAGGTGCGCTGTCCCACCACCGGCCCCAGCTTCAGCAGCTTGAAGGCGGCCGTGATCATGTCACCGTCGGAGGAGGTCGCCTCGTCCGCCAGCGCGACCACAGGGCCCCGCGGAGCGTTGGACGCGTAACTGACGGCCTGCGCGTTGCGGGTCAGGTCCCAGCCGAGGATCGTGCGGGTGAGTTTCTCGACGACGAGCTCGCTGATGTGGCCGCCCGCGTTGCCGCGTACATCCACGATGAGGGCGGGTCGCGAGACCTCCAGCCGCAGGTCGCGGTTGAACTGTGCCCACCCCGAGCCGCCCATGTCCGGGATGTGCAGATACCCGCACTTGCCGCCGCTCAGCTCCCGTACGACCTCACGGCGCTTGGCCACCCAGTCCTGGTAGCGCAGGGGCCGTTCGTCGACCAGGGGGACGATCGCGATGCGCCGGGACCGGCCGCCGCACTCGCCCCCGGCCGGCCGGAACGTCAGCTCGACCGTGGTGCCGCCCGCTGCCGTCAGCAGCGGGTACGGGCCCGCCACCGGGTCGACCGGGCGGCCGTCGATGTGGCTGAGGACGGCCCCTTCCCGGATGCCCGTACCGGCAAGCGGTGAACGGGCCTTGGAGTCCGAGGAGTCACCGGGCAGGATCCGCTGCACCGTCCAGTCGCCGTCCCGGCACACGAGGTTCGCGCCCAGCAGCCCGATCGCCCGCTGGTAGTGCGGCGGGCCCTCGTTGCGGCGGGCGGGCGAGACGTACGCGTGGGAGGTGCCCAGTTCGCCCAGGACCTCGCGCAGCAGGTCCGCGAACTCATCGGGTGAGGCGACCCGTTCGACCAGCGGCCGGTACTGGTCGAGCACGCCGTCCCAGTCGATGCCGCACATGTCCGGTTCCCAGAAGTAGGCCCGGATGATGCGCCCCGCTTCCCCGTAGGCCTGACGCCACTCCGCGGCCGGGTCGACATCGTGCAGGATGCGGCGCAGGTCGAGGAAGACCGTCGAGTCGTTGTCGCCGGGCTCGTTGGACGGCACGGCGCGCAGCTCGCCGTCGTCCATCACGACCAGCCGGCTGGCGTCCCCGCTGACCGCGAACCAGTCCAGGTGGTCGACGAGTTCGGTCTTGCGTGCCTTGGCGATGTTGAAGTGCTCCAGTGTGGGCCTGCCCGACATGTCCGCAGGGTTCGCGAACGTCTCGCCCAGGGCTCCGGAGATCGGCCAGCGCAGCCAGACCAGCCCGCCGCCGCTGACCGGCTGCAGCCCCGAGTACTTCGACGCGGAGACCGGGAACGGTGTCACCCGGCTCTCCAGCCCCTCGAACTCCACGATGACCGTCGTCCCCTCGACCGTTCCTTCGGGGATGTCCACCGGGTCCAGCCCTCCCGCCGCGGGCCGGCCGTCCGGCAGCAGTGCGAACGGGGACGGGGTGGCCGAGGAGAGCGGGACCAGATAGGGGCGGCAGCCCAGCGGGAAGGAGAGATCGCCGGTGTGGACGTCGTACACGGGGTCGAAACCGCGCCAGGAGAGGAAGGCGAGATAGCGTCCGTCGCCCGTGAAGACGGGGTTCTCGTCCTCGAAGCGGCCATTGGTGACATCGACTATCACCGGGGCGTCGGGACCCGAGATCCGGGCCAGCTTGATCTGCCGCAGTGACCGGCCCACGCCCGGGTGGGACCAGGCCAGCCACGCTCCGTCCGGCGAGAACGCCAGATCGCGGACCGGACCGTTGACGGAGCGGATGAGCTCGGTGACCACGCCCTCCGAGGAGACCGGGGAGGTCGGCGGGGCGGCCCCGGCCCCGTCCGGCGCCTCTCCTTCCGCCTGTCCTTCCACCTCCCCTTCCACCTCCTCGGCCGTGTCCAGCAGCAGCAGACGGCCGTCGTTGGACGCGATGGCCAGCCGCTCACCCTCCGGATCCGAGGTGATCTCGTGGACCCGGCCCAGCTGCCCGGTGGCCAGCCGGAGCGGACCGCGGTCGCCGCTGGCCCGGGGGAGATAGGCGATCTCGATCGCGTCGTCGCCGTCCGCGTCCGTCACGTAGGCGACCTTGCCGCTGCTGCCGAGCATCTCCGGCAGCCGGACCCGTACCCCCGGAGTGTCGGTGATCGTGCGGGCGGGCCCGTCGCGGTGCGTGAGCCAGTAGAGGCTGCCGCGTACGGAGACGGCGCTCGCCCGGCCCGTCTCGTCCACGGAGAGCGAGTCGACATGGCTGGCGGCCGGCACCTGGTACGTGCGCCTGCCTGCCCGCGGCCCGCCGAGCCGTACCTCCAGTTTTCGAGGCGCGGCGCCCGGCGCCTCCAGGTCGTCGACCAGCCACAGATCGCCCGCGCACTGGTAGACGACCCGGTGTCCGTCGCTGGAGGCGTGACGGGCGTAGAACGCGTCGTGGTCCGTGTGGCGGCGCAGGTCGCTGCCGTCCATCAGACAGGAGTACAGATTGCCGACCCCTTCGTGGTCGGAGAGGAACGCGATCCGGCGCCCGACGAACATGGGCGAGTCCAGATGGCCGCCGATGTCCGGCAGCAGCCGCTCGCCGTGCAGCCACAGACGCCCGGTCGCCCCGCCCCGGTAGCGCTTCCATGCGGCGGGCTCGTGCGGCGGCTTGCCGGTGAGCAGGAGGGTGCGCCGCTCGCCGTCGATGTCGGCGACCGCGATGTCGGAGACCGGGCCCCAGGGGAGCTTGCCGCCGGGGCTGCCGTCCGTGGGGACGCTGTAGGCCCACGAGAAGTACGAGAACGGCTGGTTGTGCGAGGACACGGCGAGGATCTGGGACGTGTCGCCGGGATCGGGGCTCCAGCCGCAGACCCGCGCGTCGGTCGAGCCCCAGTACGTGAGCCTGCGGGCAGGCCCTCCGTCCACCGGGGCCAGATGGATCTCTGGATCGAGCGTGCGCCAGGTCGTATAGGCGATACGGCTCCCGTCGGGAGAGAAGCGCGGATGACTGACCCTGGTCCGGTCGACAGTCACCCGCCACGCCCGGCCGGGCCGCTGCCCTGCCGGGGCGAGGGGGGAGACCCAGAGGTCGTCCTCGGCCGCGAAGCAGAGCAAGTCCTTGTGGAGGTGCGGGAAACGGAGATACGCGACGTCGTCACTCACCCTCCAATGCTTTCCGTGCGAAGGGGCTCCGGCAACTTGTGGTGCAGGACACAAGCGAAACTGTCTCGTTTCGCCAGGGGAGGGGAGTACCCTCAAAGTGTACGAAACAGTTTCGTTCCCGTGGTTGATCATTCCGGTGATCGGCCACTGACGTACGATCCAGCAGGCACAACGGACAAGGAGGTCGGGACATGGCACGCAGCCGGCTCACGCCAGAACGCGAGAGCGAGCTGTACACCGCTGTGCTCGACCTGCTCGGCGAGGTCGGATACGAGGCCCTGACCATGGATGCCGTTGCCGCCCGCACCCGTTCCAGCAAAGCCACCCTCTACCGCCAGTGGGGGAGCAAGGCCGAGCTGGTCGTCAAGGCGCTCCGGAACGACAAGCCGGTGCATCTTGCCGAGATCGACACCGGTTCGCTGCGCGGCGACTTCCAGGCCGTTCTCCTGCGCACCGACGACTGTCAGATGGAGAAGAACTCCGCGCTGATGCGGGGCCTGACCCATGCCGTCCATGACAATCCCGATCTGTTCCAGGCGCTGCGCGAGCTGCTGATCGAGCCGGAGATGACCGGTCTCGGGGCGCTGCTCCAGCGGGCCGTGGACCGGGGTGAAGTGCGTCCGGACAATCCGGCGCTCCCCTATGTACCGCACATGATGATCGGCGCTTTCGCCGCCAGGCAGCTGGTCGACGACCGCTCCGTCGACCAGGCGTTCCTCGTCGACTATGTCGAAGCCGTGGTGTTCCCCGCCCTCGGCGTCTGACGTCCCCTTTTCTTTCCCGAGGACCCCCTCCCCGAAGCTCCACCTGACACGCCGCTCTCGTCGTCGGGCTGGTTCCTCACGCCCTTTTCCACTCAACGACCTGACCGGGAGTACCCCTCCGTGGCCACATTCCTTTACAAGCTCGGACGGCTTGCCTTCCGGCGCCGCCGCTATGTCGCCCTTGTCTGGGTGGCGCTGCTGGCGCTCGCCGGGTTCGGTGCCGCCTCCGCGTCCACCGCCACCTCCAGTTCCTTCTCCATTCCCGGTACGGAGGCCCAGAAGGCCTTCGACCTGCTGGAACAGCGCTTCCCCGGCGGCAGTGCCGACGGTGCGACCGCCCGGGTCGTCTTCAAGGCCCCCGGATCTCAGAAGGTGACCGACGCCGGAAACAAGGCCGAGGTCAAGGAGATCGTCGCCGAGCTGAAGTCGGGCTCGGACCAGATCGCCTCCGTCGCCGACCCGTTCACGGCGAACGCCGTCAGCAAGGACGGCTCGACGGCGTACATCTCGGTCTCCTACGACGTCAGCTCGATGGAGCTCACCGACGGGACGCGCGAGGCGCTCGAGGACGCGGGCGAGGCCGCGCAGAGCAGCGGAATGACCGTGGAGATCGGTGGTGACGCGCTCCAGGTGATGCCGGAGACCGGGGCCACCGAGATCATCGGTGTCGCCATCGCCGCGGTGGTCCTCGTGATCACCTTCGGCTCGCTGATCGCGGCGGGGCTCCCGCTGCTGACCGCGCTCATCGGCGTCGGTATCGGTGTATCGCTGATCACGGCCCTGGCGAACGTGTTCGACCTGGGCTCCACCACGTCCACACTCGCGATGATGATCGGCCTCGCGGTCGGTATCGACTACGCGCTCTTCATCGTCTCCCGCTACCGTGCCGAACTGGCCGAGGGCCGGGAGCGCGAGGAAGCCGTCGGCCGGGCCGTCGGCACAGCCGGATCCGCGGTCGTCTTCGCGGGTCTGACCGTCGTCATCGCCCTGGTCGGTCTCGCCGTCGTCAACATTCCGATGCTGTCGAAGATGGGCTTCGCCGCCGCGGGCACCGTCGCGATCGCCGTCCTCATCGCGCTCACCCTCGTCCCGGCGCTGCTGGGCTTCGCGGGCAAGCGGGTCCTGGGGCGCAAGGCGCGCAAGGCCGCCGAGGAGGAGAACAAGCCCGAGGCCAAGCCGAACATGGGCACCCGCTGGGCGCGGTTCGTACTGCGCAAGCCGGTGTGGGTGCTGCTCACCGGGGTCATCGGCCTCGGCGTCATCGCCGTACCTGCGGCCTCGCTGGAGATGGGCCTGCCGGACGACGGTTCCCAGCCGACGAGCACCACGCAGCGCCAGGCCTACGACCTGCTGTCCGACGGCTTCGGGCCCGGGTTCAACGGTCCGCTGCTGGTCGTCGTCGACACGAAGAACAGCTCGGACGGCAGGACCGCGGTCGACCAGGTCTCCCAGGAGATCGAGGGCATCGGTCACGTCGAGGCCGTCACCCCGGCCACCTTCAACAAGGCCGGCGACGCCGCGACCATCACCGTCATCCCGAAGGACCGTCCGAGCTCCAGCGAGACGGAGCAGGTCGTCCACGCGATCCGTGACGCGGGCGCGGACATCAAGAGCGACACCGGTGCCGAGGTGCTGGTCACCGGTGCCACGGCGATGAACATCGACTTCTCGCAGAAGATGAACGACGCGCTCCTGCCCTATCTGGCACTCGTCGTGGGCCTGGCCTTCCTGCTCCTGATGGTGGTCTTCCGCTCGCTGCTGGTGCCGCTGAAGGCGGCCCTCGGCTTCCTGCTCTCGGTCGTCGCGGCCCTGGGTGCGGTCGTCGCGGTCTTCCAGTGGGGCTGGCTCGCCTCGCTCTTCGGGGTCGAGCAGACCGGGCCGATCATGAGCATGATGCCGATCTTCATGGTCGGTGTGGTCTTCGGTCTCGCGATGGACTACGAGGTCTTCCTGGTCACCCGGATGCGGGAGGCGTACGTCCACGGGGAGTCGCCCGGCCAGGCGATCGTCACCGGCTTCCGGCACGGGGCCCGGGTGGTCACGGCCGCCGCGGTGATCATGATGGCGGTCTTCGCGGGCTTCATCGGCTCCAGTGAATCGATGATCAAGATGATCGGCTTCTCGCTGGCCATCGCCGTCTTCTTCGACGCCTTCGTGGTCCGCATGGCCATCGTGCCGGCGGTGCTCGCCCTGCTCGGCAGGCGTGCCTGGTGGCTGCCGCGCTGGCTGGACCGCGCACTGCCCAACGTGGACGTGGAGGGCGAGGGGCTGCGCAAGGACCTGGCCGACGGCCCGGCGGACGGCGGGGAGCGGGAACTGGTCCGCGTCTGATCCGCACATACCCCGGGTCCGCGTCCGAGCGGAACGCGGCCCCGGTGCACCGGTTACCTGTGGGGACGGGGGACCGGAGCGACAGAAAGCCCCCGTGCACGCGGCACGGGGGCTTTCGTCATGCAGCGCCGCCGGCGCCGCCCGGCGTCATGCGCGGGTGACGGAGGCGGCCGGAGTGGGGGCCGGGGCGGGAGTGGTGGGGGCAGAGCGAGCGGGGGCCCGGCGCTCGATCTCCTCGTGCGTACGGTGCAGGAACCGGATCAGCGGCGCGACGTCGAACTGGAACACCGCGACGCCGTCCGGGGAGTGCAGTTCCAGGACCAGCTGGGCACGGCCGCACGGCCAGACCCGTATGTCGCCGCGTTCGACGGGGGCGCGGAGTCCGCCCTCCAGGAGGTCACGGCCGAACGCCCAGTCGACGTCGCCGGGAAGTCCGACGTGGACGGTCTGCGGGGCGTCGGCGTCGCAGGTGAGCTCGACGGGGACCAGCCGCGGGTCGGGTCCGTCGGTGATGAGCCGGGCTATTGCTTGTTCATGGATCACGAGGGTCATGGGCCGGCTCCTCCTGTATATGCACCTTTCCCTACCAATGTGCCATATCTCCCATTTTGGGCATGTTGGGAAGGTGAAGCAGTTGTCACGCCTACGCTGTTGCGAACGGTTTGCAACAGGGCACTATCATTGAGCGGTTCCCGACCCCGCCCTCGAACGCCCGAAAGCGGAGCCACTCCATGCATGTACCCGACGGATTCATCAATGCACCCGTCTCCGCCGTCGCGGGCGTCGTCGCCGCAGGCGCGGTCGCCGTCAGCCTCCGGGGCGCCCGGCGAGAACTGGGAGGCACCTCCCTCTCGGACGGAACCGGGATCGGGGGAGAGCGCACGGCCCCGCTGGCCGGCCTGGTCGCCGCCTTCGTCTTCGCCGTGCAGATGCTGAACTTCCCGGTCGCCGCCGGCACCAGCGGCCACCTCCTGGGCGGGGCACTGGCAGCGATCCTGGTCGGGCCGTACACCGGGGTGCTCTGCATAGCGGTCGTCCTGCTGATGCAGGGAATCCTCTTCGCCGACGGCGGTCTCACCGCGCTCGGCGTGAACATCACGGTCATGGGCGTCGTCACCACGGTCGTCGCGTACGCCCTCTTCCGCGGGCTGACTCGTGTGCTGCCCCGCGGGCGCCGCTCGACGACCGTCGCGTCCTTCGTGGCCGCACTGGTCTCCGTGCCGGCCGCTGCCGCCGCCTTCACCCTGATCTACGCGATCGGCGGGACCACCGACGTCCCCATCGGCAAGGTTCTGACGGCGATGGTGGGCGTCCACGTCCTGATCGGCATCGGCGAGGCCGCGATCACCGCGCTGACCGTCGGCGCCGTCATCGCGGTCCGCCCCGACCTCGTCCACGGCGCCCGCGGACTCGCCGCCCCTCTCAAGCTCCGCATCGACGGCGAGCTCGTCGACGCCCCGGCCGCAGCTCCCACCCCCGTCGCCGTCGCCGCACGCTCCACGCGCAAGGTCTGGGCCACCGGCCTGGTCGCCGCCCTCGTCCTCGCGGGCTTCGTCTCCTTCTACGCCTCCGCCGACCCGGACGGCCTGGAGAAGGTCGCCGCCGACAAGGGCATCGACGAGAAGGTCCAGGAGCACGGTGCGGCCGGCTCCCCGCTGGCCGACTACGGCGTCAAGGACATCGGTGACGCCCGGCTCTCCGGCGGTCTCGCCGGAGTGATCGGTGTCGGCGCCACCGTCGCCGTCGGCAGCGGAGTCTTCTGGGCGGTGCGCCGACGCCGTACCTCCGAGGCACCGGCCACCCCCGCCACCGGGGCCGTCTGACATGGGCGCCGGCCACGCGCACAAGCTCTACCGGCACGGGCACTCACCGGTCCATGACCTTCCCCCGCACTGCAAGCTCGCCGCGGTCCTGTGCTTCGTCGTGGTCGTCGTCTCCACCCCGCGCGAGGCCGTGTGGGCCTTCGCCCTGTACGCGGTCCTGCTCGGCGTCGTCGCGGGCCTGGCCCGGATCTCCGCGGGGTTCCTGCTGAAGCGGCTGGCCATCGAGGTGCCGTTCGTGGCGTTCGCGCTGCTGATGCCGTTCGTGGTGCCCGGTGAGCAGACCGAGCTCCTCGGCATCTCCGTCAGCGTTCCCGGCCTCTGGGGCGCCTGGAACGTCCTCGCCAAGGGCACCCTCGGCGTGGCCGCCTCGGTGATCCTGGCCTCCACCACCGAGCTGCGCTCCCTGCTGCTCGGGCTCCAGCGGCTCAGGCTGCCGCCGATGCTCGTCCAGATCGCCTCCTTCATGATCCGGTACGGCGATGTGATCACCGACGAGCTGCGCCGGATGTCGATCGCCCGCCGCTCCCGCGGTTTCGAGGCGAGCGGCGTGCGGCACTGGGGTGTCCTCGCCAAAACGGCCGGCGCCCTGTTCATCCGGTCCTACGAGCGCGGCGAGCGGGTCCACCTCGCGATGGTCAGCCGCGGCTACACCGGCACCATGCCCGTCATCGACGAGGTGACCGCCTCCCGAACCCAGTGGGCGTACGCCTCGGCACTCCCCCTGATCGCCCTCGCCGTGTGTCTGCTGGGATGGACCGTATGAGCCTGCCCACCACCGCCGCCCCGTCCCTCGAGGTCAGTGGCCTCGCCTATGCCTACCCCGACGGTCACCAGGCCCTCTTCGGTGTCGACCTGACCGTGGCCCGTGGCGAACGGGTTGCGCTCCTCGGCCCCAACGGGGCGGGCAAGACCACTCTCGTCCTGCACCTCAACGGCATCCTCGACGCGGGCGCCGGCAGCGTCCGGGTCGCCGGGCTGCCCGTGGAGAAGCGCCACCTGGCCGAGATCCGCCGCCGGGTCGGCATCGTCTTCCAGGACCCCGACGACCAGCTCTTCATGCCGACGGTCCGCGAGGACGTCGCCTTCGGACCCGCTGCCGCCGGACTGCGCGGCCCCGAGCTGGAGGAGCGGGTCACGGCCGCGCTCAAGCAGGTCGGCATGGACGAGTTCGCGATGCGGCCCCCGCACCACCTCTCCTTCGGCCAGCGGCGCCGGGTCGCCGTCGCCACCGTCCTTGCGATGGAGCCCGAGATCCTCGTCCTGGACGAGCCCTCCTCCAATCTGGACCCGGCCTCCCGCCGCGAACTCGCGGACATCCTGCGCTCCCTGGACGTCACCGTCCTGATGGTCACCCACGACCTGCCGTACGCCCTCGAACTCTGCCCGCGGGCCGTCATCCTCAGCGACGGAGTGATCGCCGCCGACGACCGCACACAGGACCTGCTCTGCGACGAGGAGCTGATGCGCAGGCACCGGCTGGAGCTGCCCTTCGGCTTCGACCCCCGTTCCGTCTCCGTTCCGCATCCGTGAACATGGGGTGACCCGCCAGCCGTCCGACCTGCGGCGCGATGCACCATGGGGGGATGAGCGGGAGCGCGGGAGCAGGCGTGGATGTACGGGGCACGGTGACGCCCGGATTCGAGGCGGTACGGGATGCTTTCGTCCGTAACTTCGAACAGCGCGGGGAACGGGGAGCGGCCGTGGCCGTCTACCGTCACGGGCGCAAGGTCGTGGATCTGTGGGCCGGTACGAGAGATGTCGACGGGGCCGAACCGTGGGCGGTCGACACCGTCCAGGTCGTCCGGTCGGCCGGCAAGGGTGTCGCCGCCGCCGTACCGCTGCTGCTGCACCAGCGAGGCCAGGTGGACCTGGATGCCCCGGTCGGTACGTACTGGCCCGAGTTCAAGGCGAACGGCAAGGAACGCGTCCTCGTACGCCATCTCCTCGCCCACCGTGCGGGGCTGGCCGCACTCGACGGGACGCTGACGCCCGAGGAGGCCGCCGACGGGATCTCCGGTCCGCGGGCCGTCGCCGCCCAGCGGCCCCTGTGGGAACCCGGCACCGACCACGGGTACCACGCCCAGACCTACAGCTGGCTCATCGGCGAACTGGTGCGCAGGGCCACCGGACGCACCATCGGCCGCTGGATCGCCGAGGAGATCGCCCGCCCGCTCGGTCTGGACTTCTGGTTCGGGCTCCCGGCGGACGAGGCGCACCGGGTCGGACGGATCGGCCCCGTCGAACCGCCCGTGACCGAAGGGAACGGGGGTGCCCTGCGCATGCGCCCCAAGCGTTCCGTGACCGAGGCCTACCGCGACCCCGCCTCGCTCACCCGGCGTGCTTTCGGGGCGATCGACCCCTTCCCCGACGAGAACGACCCCGCCTACCGTGCGGCCGAACTGCCCGCGTCCAACGGCGTCGCCACCGCGCGCGGCCTCGCCCGCTGCTACGCCGCGATGATCGGTGAGGTGGACGGCCACCGGCTGTTCGCCCCGGCCACGCTCACCCTGGCCCGCACCGAGGAGTCCGAGGGCCCCGACCGGGTCCTGGTCGTCAACACCCGTTTCGGCCTCGGGTACATGCTGCACGGCACGGCTGCCCCGTTCCTGGCCCCCGGCTCCTTCGGCCACCCCGGCCGCGGCGGCTCGCTGGGCTTCGCCGACCCCGAATCGGGCATCGCGCTCGGCTATGTGACGAACGGTCTGCAGAAGGGAGTCACCGCCGACCCCCGTGCCCAGGCCCTGGTCAGGGCAGTACGTTCGGCTCTATGACTTCTCCTCCTTGCGCAGCACGCTTCGACGGGCACGCCGCACTCCTCACGGGCGCCGGCCAGGGCATCGGCGCCGCCACGGCCCACCGGCTGGCCGCCGAGGGTGCGGCCGTCCTCGTCACCGACCTGGACGCCGGCCGGGCCGCGCGCAGCGCGAAGGAGATACGGGAGCGGGGCGGTACGGCCGCATCCATGGCCTGCGACGTGGGCGACCGGGCCGCCGTCGAGGCGGCTGTCGCCCACGCGGTCGCCGCCTTCGGCAGGCTCGACGTCCTCGTCAACAACGCCTACGCCAACCACGACGACGCCCCGCTCTTCGAGGACGAGGCCGACGAGCCCTGGGACCACACCCTGGACGTCACCCTGACCGGCCCCTACCGCTGTTCCCGCGCCGCGCTGCCG
Source organism: Streptomyces sp. NPDC060035 (assembly GCF_042736635.1). NCBI lineage: Bacteria > Bacillati > Actinomycetota > Actinomycetes > Kitasatosporales > Streptomycetaceae > Streptomyces > Streptomyces sp. NPDC060035. The sequence continues at coordinate 188,851 of NZ_JBHWVO010000007.1, read as the reverse complement.
CACCTGGTGGCCTCCGGCCGGGGCGCGATCGTCAACATCGGCTCGGTCAACGGGGAACAGGACTTCGGCGGCCACGCCTACAGTGCCGCCAAGGCGGGCCTGGCGAGTCTCACCCGGACGCTGGCCGGCCACGCGGGCCCGCGCGGCGTCCGCGTCAACCTCATCGCCCCCGGCACGATCCGCACGGAAGCCTGGGCGGGCCGCGACGCCGAACTCGAGCGGGTGAGCGCCCTCTACCCGCTGGGCCGGCTCGGTGCCCCCGACGACATCGCGTCCGCCGTGGCCTTCCTCGCCTCCCGGGACGCGGCCTGGATCACGGGAACGACGCTGCGGGTGGACGGCGGGCTGCTCGGGGTCAACACCGGCTTCCGCAGGGCGATGTCGGAGGGCCGGGAGACCCGCTGACCGGGACGGAGGTCCACCCTCCCTCGCTGATCGATCACGGACGTACGGACCGGACCGGCCGGCGCAGGTCTGGCAGCCGTTCAGGGACGGCATCGCGGCCTGGAAGGAGACCGGCGAGGGCACGGTGCCCTGTTCCGCCTGCGGAGTCTCCTCGCCGGTCACCGACTGGGAGTTCGGGTCCGGATTCGACCTCGGCGCGCTCGCGTTCGACTTCTGGGGGTGGCCGCCGCTCAGCGTTCGCTTCCTCGTGGAGTTCCGGAGGGAGCTCGGCCACCGCACGGAGGAGCAGTCGGGGAAGTTCTGAGGCGGCCCCGGGCCCGGGCCCTCGACGTCCTACCGGATCAGCTCGTGTGCAGCATCAGCCCGATGCCCACCACCATCAGCCCGGCAGCCGCGATCCGTGGAGCGCCGAAGCGTTCCTTGAAGAACAGCGTCCCTATCGCGGCTCCCACGATGATCGAGGACTCCCGCAGTGCGGCGATCGGGGCGAGGGGCGCCTTGGTCTGTGCCCACAGGACGAGCGCGTACGCGGCGAACGACAGGGTCGCGCCCAGCAGTCCGCGCGTCACGAACGGGGAGAGCTGGGCGGCCAGTTCACCGCGCCGGCGCCAGTACGTGTACGCCGGGATCGCCATGCCCTGTACGAGCATCAGCCAGGCGATGTAGCCGAGCGGCGACCCCGAGGCGCGCACCCCTACCCCGTCGACCGTGGTGTATCCGGCGATCGCCAGGCCCGTCGCGAGGGCCGCCAGGATCGCGGGCCCGTGCGGTCGCGTACCGGAACCGCGGATCCCCCACAGGGCCAGCCCGACGAGCCCCGCCGAGGCCACCGCGACGCCCGCCGTCGCCCAGGCGTCCGGGCGCTCACCGAGGAGGACGGCGGCCAGGACCGTCACCACGAGGGGCGCCGTGCCCCGGGCGATCGGATACATCTGGCCGAAGTCGCCCAGCGTGAACGAGCGCATCAGCAGCGCCATGTAGGCCACGTGCAGGCCCGCGGAGAGGAACAGGTACGGCCAGGCCCCGGCTGCTGGAGGCGGTACGAAACACGCCAGGAGTCCCCCGATCAGCGCCCCGCCGCCGGAGATCAGGGTGAAGGACAGCAACTGGTCACGTATGGCGTGGGCGATCGCGTTCCAGCCGGCGTGCGTGATCGCGGCGGCCAGGACGGCCGCCGCCACCAGCGGGGTCACGCGGTCTGCTCGCGTACGTCCACCAGCGTGCCGCCCGCGTGCGCGATCACGGTCTTCGGGTCGAGCGGGAAGACGGTGTGCGGAGTGCCCGCCGCTGCCCACACCACGGCGTGGTCGAGCAGCCCGCGGTCGGCCAGCACCCGGGTCTTCGTCACGTGACCGAAGGGCGGTACGCCGCCGATCGCGTACCCCGTGCTCTCCCGGACAAGATCGGCCCCGGCCCGCTCGACCTTCGCGGCGCCCAGCTCGCTCCGTACGCGCTCGACGTCCACCCGGGACGAACCGTCCATCAGGACGAGGACCGGGGCGCCGTCCGCCTCGAAGATCAGCGACTTGACGATCTGGCTGAGCTCGCAGCCGATCGCGGCAGCGGCCTCGACGGCGGTGCGGGTGGCGTCGGGGAAGCGGCGTACCTCGACGTCGAGACCCAGCTCACGCAGGGCTTCGGCGAACCTGGGATGGGCATCGGACGAGGTCGCGGCGGGGGTCATGTCGGATGTGCTCATGGCCAGCACGCTACTGAACGGCCCGGCTCCCGCACCAGGCAGTTCCGGCTCGTCCCTGTTGCGACAGGGACGACACCACGACCTCGGCCTCGGTCAGGGCCCGGCCCGCAGCACCGCTGCCACCACCGGGCCGGCCGCGTCGCCGCCGTGGCCGCCGGACTGGACGACCGCGGCGGCCGCGAGGTCGTTGCTGAAGCCGGTGAACCAGCTGTTGGACGTGCCCTGCCCGTCGACCTCGGCCGAGCCGGTCTTGGCACCCTTGTCGCCGCCGACCGTCGCCATGGCGGCCCTGCCGGTGCCGCTGGAGCTGGTCGCGGTGTAGCGCATCATCTCCCGCAGTTGCTGGGCCACGTTGCCCGGCAGCGGGCGGGCGGTGGCGAACTGCCGGGCGTCCAGCTCGCGGGGAACGATGTAGGGCTGCTTGAAGGCGCCGTGCTTCGCGGTCGCGGTGACCGACGCCATGTTCAGCGGGCTCATGAGGAGCTTGCCCTGGCCGATGTAGGAGGCCGCCGTCTCGGCTCCCGAGGACTCGGGGATGCTGCCGTCGAAGGACTGCAGGCCGGTCTTCCAGTTGTCCTGGCCGAGCCCGAAGTAGTCGCGCGCTTCCTGGCCGAGGGCCGTACCGGCCCGGTCGCCCAGCGACTTGACGGGCTTGATGAACGTGGTGTTGCAGGACCGGGCGAAGGCGTCCCGCAGGGTGGCGTCGGCAATCGAGAAGTCCTTCAGGTTGTGGAAGGGCACTCCCTCCCACGACACGGTGGAAGGGCACTCCACCTTCTCGTTCATGCTCCCGAGGCCGTTCTGGATGATCATCGCGGCCGTCACGATCTTCATCGTGGAGCCGGGGGCCAACTGGCCCGTCATCGCCGCGTTGTAGCCGTCCGCCCGGTTGTTGGCGATGGCCTGTATCGCACCGGTCGACGGCTGGACCGCCACCACGGACGTCTCGGGGAACTGCTTCGCCGCCCGCTCCGCAGCCGCCTGCACGTCCCTGTCGAGGGTGGTCTGCAGCCGGCCCGGCTTGCCCTTGGCCAGGGTCAGCAGGGTGGTGTTCGGTACGTCCTCGGCATCGGGCTCGACCCACGTCTCGATGCCGGGCGAACCGCCGGTGGTGTCCCCGTACTTCTTGCGCAGCGCGTCGATGACCGGGCCCAGCGACGGGTACGTCTCCTTGTCCAGCACCTTGCCGTTGCGGTCGACGGCCTCGATCGCCGCCGTCGACGACTCACCCGTCTTCAGGGACGCGCCCTCCGTCAGCTGCGGGTGAATCACCGTGGGGGCCCAGTCGACGAGAGCCTTGCCGGTGGTCAGGCCGCGCACCACGGACAGTTCGGAGGAGTAGGACCAGGGCTTGGTCTTCCCCTCGTACGACACCGTGGCCTTCACCGTGTACGGGACCTTCGTGCCGACGGCCGGGCCCGGGGTGATCACCGCTTCGGTGACGTGGGCCTCTTCGCTGTAGCCGGTCAGCAGCGGCTCGGCGGCAGCCTGGTTGTTGGTGAGCAGGGCGGCGGTCGTCGCGTCGCCGGACGCCCATGCCGTGAGGAACCCCTTCGCGGTCTCCTCGATCTCGGACCTGCTGGGCGGTCCCGTCCTCACCTCGGAGGACGTGGACGCGGCCTCCGTGCCCTCGGTCCCGTCACCGTCCAGCACCACGCTGTACACGCCGTAGCCGAGTCCTCCGACCACGAGCACGAACACCCCGCCCACTACGGCGACCTTCGCTCCACTGCGCATCCGTGCAGTCCCCTCCCCAGGAGTCCCCCTTGAACGTGTTCAGGGGGGATGTCATCGGCACTGTACGGGACGGCAGTGACGGCTGAGGGGGTTGTTACAGGACCGCGACGGTCTCCGCGAGAGCGCTCTCCCCCGTCTTTACACCCAGCTGTCCAGCCACATCCGATCCCGCCAGGAGTTGTCCGGAATGGACGTTCCCGTGTAGAGGGGCCAGAAGTAGACGAAGTTCCAGACGATCAGCAGCACCAGCACGCCGGCCGCGACCGCTCCCAGCGTCCGTCTGCGCTCGCCGGTCGGATCACCGGTGCTCAGGCCCAGCTCGCGCTTGGTGCCGGTACCGGCCGCCGGGCCCAGCAGGGCGCCGACCAGCATCGTCACCGCCAGGCACAGGAACGGCACGAACACGACCGCGTAGAAGAGGAAGATCGTCCGCTCCTGGTAGAAGAACCAGGGCACCCAGCCCGCCGCCACACCGCACGCGATCGCGCCCGCCCGCCAGTCGCGGCGGAAGAACCAGCGCCACAGCACGTACAGCAGCGCCACGCAGCCGGCCCACCACAGCAGCGGGGTGCCGATCGCCAGCACCTCGCGGGCGCACTTGCCGGTCTCCGACGTGACGCAGGCCTTCTCCTCGTAGAAGTACGAGACGGGGCGGCCCAGCACGATCCAGCTCCACGGGTTGGACTGGTACGTGTGGCCCGAGGTGAGGCCGACATGGAAGTCGTACACCTGGTTCTCGTAGTGCCACAGGCTGCGCAGCCAGTCCGGCAGCCAGGTCCAGCTGCCGCCCTTGCCCTCGGTGGCCGCCCAGTTGCGGTAGTAGCCCTTGTCCGTGACGATCCAGCCGGTCCACGAGGCGAGGTAGGTGCCGATCGCGACCGGCACCGTCGAGACGAACGCGGGCAGCAGGTCCCGCAGGGCCACGGCCCGGTACGGCTGCGGCGCACCCGCTGTGCGCCGCGCGCCCACGTCCCACAGCACCGCCATCACACCGAAGGCGGCGAGGATGTAGAGGCCGTTCCACTTCGTGGCGAAGGCCAGACCGAGCATCACGCCGGCAGCGATCCGCCAGGGGCGGAGGCCGAGCCGGAGCGTTTCGGCGATGTGGGCATCCGGACGCAGCACGCCGTCCTCGTCCGTCGGCAGTGCGGCGGCCAGTTTGCGGCGGGCCCAGTCGCGGTCGATGAGGAGGCAGCCGAAGGCCGCGAGGACGAAGAACATGAGCACGAGGTCGAGCAGTGCCGTGCGGCTCATCACGAAGTGCAGCCCGTCCACGGCCAGCAGCGCGCCCGCGAGACAGCCCAGGAACGTCGAGCGGAAGAGCCGTCGGCCGATCCGGCACAGCATCAGCACCGAGACGGTGCCGAGCAGCGCCACCATGAAGCGCCAGCCGAACGGCGTGAAGCCGAAGAACTGCTCACCGAAGCCGATGATCCACTTGCCGACCGGCGGATGCACGACGTAGCCCGGATCCACAGGGATGTCCACCGAGGACGGGTCCTTGAGGATCAGCTTGTCGACGTCCTTGGGCCAGGCACCCTCGTACCCCTGGTTGACCAGCGCCCAGGCGTCCTTGGCGTAGTACGTCTCGTCGAATATCACGGCCCTCGGGCTGCCCAGGTTCCAGAACCGCAGTGCCCCGGCCACCAGGGCCACCAGGAGCGGCCCGCCCCAGGCGGACCAGCGAACCAGATGGTTCGCCAGGGTCGGTGGCACCGCGAGCACGTCCCAGAACTGGCCTCCGGGGCGGGTGTACGGCGGGATCAGCCGCTCGCGCAGCCCGGTTTCCGGCCGTGGGGAATGGCCGAAGCGGCGCAGCCGCTGCTGCCAGGAAGGCGGCTGGTCGCCGGCATCGTTCCCGGCGTCGTGGCCCTGCTGGGCTTCGGGCGCAGTACTCGTCACCGCGCCATCGTAGGGAACGCATCTGTGCGAGTGGTGCCGCCCGTGCTGGGAGGATGGCCGATGTGACTGGAACGACTGGAACGCTCGTACTCGCAGGGACCCCCATCGGCGACGTGGCGGACGCCCCGCCACGCCTCGCCGCCGAACTGGAGACGGCCGATGTCGTGGCCGCCGAGGACACCCGGAGGCTGCGCCGGCTTACCCAGGCGCTGGGCATCCACACGACGGGGCGTGTCGTCTCCTATTTCGAGGGCAACGAGTCGGCGCGTACGCCGGAACTCGTCGAGGCTCTGATGAACGGCGCGCGTGTCCTGCTGGTCACCGATGCCGGTATGCCGTCCGTCTCCGACCCCGGTTACCGGCTCGTCGCCGCGGCCGTGGAGAAGGACATCAAGGTCACCGCGGTACCGGGGCCGTCCGCGGTGCTGACCGCGCTCGCGCTGTCCGGCCTGCCGGTCGACCGTTTCTGCTTCGAGGGCTTCCTGCCCCGCAAGGCGGGCGAGCGGCTGGGGAAGCTGGGCGAGGTCGCCGGGGAGCGCCGCACGATGGTCTTCTTCGAGGCACCGCACCGGCTGGACGACACCCTGGCCGCGATGGCCGAGGTGTTCGGCGCGGACCGCAGGGCCGCCGTGTGCCGTGAACTGACCAAGACGTACGAGGAAGTGAAGCGCGGGCCGCTGGGCGAGCTGGCGCAATGGGCGGCCGAGGGGGTGCGCGGCGAGATCACCGTGGTGGTCGAGGGCGCCACGGACTCCGGGAACGAGGGGCTGGACGCCGCCGAGCTGGTGCGCAGGGTGCAGGTGCGCGAGGAGGCGGGGGAGCGGCGCAAGGAGGCCATCGCGGCGGTCGCCGCCGATGCGGGCCTGCCCAAACGCGAGGTCTTCGATGCGGTCGTCGCGGCAAAGAACGCGGCCAGGACCGGCCCTGCGGAGGGCAAAGGACTAACCTGAAATGTAAAGCCCGAGCCGCGTACCGGGCCCTTTGGCCATGGAGGGGCCAAGAGCGTTCCAACACTCGGCAGACCTGGTGCGTTGCCGCCGGGAAAGGCGTCCACTGGAGGGTGGAACGCACCACCCGGAGTGCTTGTCCGGAGTGCTTGTCCGACGGACAAGAGGAGCAGGCATGAGTGAGATCGCAGCAACCACCGTGCATGAGGCGTACGCCTTCGCCTGCATGAGGTGTGGGTACGGCTGGGAACAGGCCTACGAGATAGAGCACCACGTGGACGGCTCCGGCCACGCGTTCGTGGTGTACAAGGCGGACGGGGAGCGCGTGCCCTCTCCGCTGTCCACTCCGACGTGCACGAACTGCGGCGGGCATGTGGTCCGGATCATGCGGGCCGGCCGGGTCTCCACCGTGCAGCAGCTGCTGTGGCAGCAGAAGGCCAAGCGTCCCGAGAAAGCCGTGGAGGAAGCGGCCGAACCCGCCGCCGTCCTGGCATCGGGCACCGCTCCGCACCACTGGCAGCTGTCCGATCTGCTGCATCCCTTCCACCGGCGGTGAGACCGGGCTCATGCCCTCGTAGAGTCGTGGGCATGAGCCGTACGGACGCCCCGCCGCTGCCCGAACCCCTCCGGGTTCCGGTCGCCGATTCGCACACCCATCTGGACATGCAGGACGGAACCGTCGAGGAGGGCCTGGCCCGGGCCGCAGCGGTCAATGTGACCGCGGTCGTCCAGGTCGGCTGCGACGTGAAGGGCTCGCGCTGGGCCGCCGGGACCGCGGCCGCGCACGCGTCCGTGCACGCCTCCGTGGCCCTGCACCCCAACGAGGCGCCCCGCATCGTGCACGGGGACCCGGAGGGCTCGGCGCGGCAGGGGGTCCGGGAGCCGGGCGGGAAGGCGGCGCTGGACGAGGCGCTCGCCGAGATCGACGCACTGGCCGCCCTCGACCACGTACGCGGTGTCGGCGAGACCGGGCTCGACTACTTCCGTACGGGCCCCGAGGGCATGGCCGCCCAGGAGGAGTCCTTCCGCGCCCACATCGAGATCGCCAAGCGGCACGGCAAGGCCCTGGTGATCCACGACCGGGATGCCCACGCGGATGTGCTGCGCATCCTCGCCGACGCGGGTGCGCCGGAGCGGACCGTCTTCCACTGCTACTCCGGTGACGCCGACATGGCCCGGATCTGCGCGGCGGCCGGGTACTTCATGTCCTTCGCGGGCAACGTCACCTTCAAGAACGCCCAGCCGCTGCGTGACGCCCTGGCCGTCGCTCCGACGGAGCTCGTCCTCGTCGAGACGGACGCCCCCTTCCTCACGCCTGCGCCGTACCGCGGACGGCCCAACGCGCCCTACCTCATTCCGGTGACGCTCCGTGCGATGGCCGAGGTGCGGGGGACCGACGAGGACACCCTGGCCGCCGCGGTCTACGACAACACAGCGCGCGCATTCGATTTCTGACGCAACTGCCGCACCACGCTGCGTAGTCGCACAACTTTGGACAGTGACCGATGCTCCGCTATCGTCCCCGCGCAATGGGTCGGCAGGCCGGAACTCCTGGAGCGTCGTGGGCCATTCGCAGGGCAGTCATCGCGCAGCACGCGGCAGTCGGCAGACGAAGGAGGTTCCGGCTCCGGCATCGCCGCGCTCCCTCCACGAGGAGCGGACCATCGTCGCCGGAGTGCGGCCGGGCGGCTTCCCGGTGCACGACCCGACGGTGCTCGACATCCCTCCGGTGCCCCGGCAGGCGGCTCCGGACGCGACAACCGGGCGCAGGGCCGCTGCCCGGCGTGCGGCGGCCAGGCGGCACCGGAGCGCCCCGGAGAGCCTGCGGCGGCTCCTCCCGCAGGCTCTGGTCGTCGCCGTCCTGGCCGGCGGCACCTCCGCGTTCCTCGCCCATGACAAGGCCATCGAGCTCAGCGTCGACGGGGAGCCGCGCACCGTGCACACCTTCGCGGACGACGTCGAGGAGCTCCTGGACGACCGGGGTGTCACGGTCGGCGCCCGCGACCTCGTCGCGCCGGCCCCCGGCACCGGGCTCGACGACGGCGACGAGGTCGTCGTCCGCCGCGAAACCCGGCCGGTCACGGGGGGCGGGACCCGGCCCCCGCAGCGGCCGTAGGCTTAACGGGTGAGCACCACAGAGCCCGACGCCCTCCTGGGCCCCGCAGAAATCCGCGAGCTGGCCGCAGCGCTGGGCGTACGCCCCACGAAGCAGCGCGGTCAGAACTTCGTCATCGATGCCAACACCGTCCGCAGGATCGTCCGGACCGCCGAGGTGCGGTCCGACGACGTGGTGGTCGAGGTCGGGCCCGGTCTGGGCTCGCTGACCCTGGCCCTGCTGGAGGCGGCCGACCGGGTCGTCGCCGTCGAGATCGACGACGTGCTCGCGGGCGCGCTGCCGGCCACGGTCGCGGCCCGGCTCCCGGGGCGTGCCGACCGCTTCGCCCTGGTCCACTCGGACGCGATGCTGGTGACCGATCTGCCGGGCCCTGCACCGACCGCGCTGGTCGCGAACCTTCCGTACAACGTCGCCGTGCCGGTCCTGCTCACCATGCTGGAGCGCTTCCCCACCATCGAGCGGACGCTCGTGATGGTGCAGGCCGAGGTCGCCGACCGGCTGGCTGCCGGGCCGGGCAACAAGGTCTACGGTGTGCCGTCGGTCAAGGCCAACTGGTACGCCGACGTCAAGCGCGCCGGATCCATCGGGCGCACGGTCTTCTGGCCCGCGCCGAACGTCGACTCGGGGCTGGTCTCCCTGGTGCGGCGCAGCGAGCCGATCAGGACCACGGCGAGCAGGGCCGAAGTCTTCGCCGTCGTCGACGCCGCCTTCGCCCAGCGCCGCAAGACGCTGCGCGCGGCCCTGGCCGGCTGGGCGGGCTCCGCGCCCGCCGCCGAGGCCGCCCTGGTTGCCGCCGGGGTCTCGCCGCAGGCGCGCGGCGAGGCGCTGACGGTCGAGGAGTTCGCCGCAATCGCCGAGAACAAGCCCGCCGAGGACAAGCCCGCCGAGGACAAGCCCGCCGAGAGCAAGCCTTCCGGGGGCAGCGAGTGAGCGTCACCGTCCGCGTCCCCGCCAAGGTCAACGCGCAGCTCGCGGTCGGCGCCCCGCGCCCCGACGGCTTCCACGACCTGGCCAACGTCTTCCTCGCCGTCGGCCTGTACGACGAGGTCACCGTCACCCCCGCCGACGCCCTGCGTGTCACCTGCTCGGGTCCCGACGCCGCCCAGGTACCGCTCGACGCCAGCAACCTCGCGGCCCGTGCCGCGATCGCCCTGGCCGCACGGCACGGCATCGCCCCCGATGTGCACATCCACATCGCCAAGGACATCCCCGTCGCCGGCGGCATGGCGGGCGGCAGCGCCGACGGCGCCGCCGCCCTGCTGGCCTGCGACGCCCTGTGGTCCATCGGGTCCACCCGGGACGAGCTGCTCGCCATCTGCGCCGAGCTGGGCAGCGACGTGCCGTTCAGCCTGGTCGGCGGGGCGGCACTCGGGGTCGGACGCGGTGAGCAGCTGACCACCGTCGACGTCGGCGGCACCTTCCACTGGGTCTTCGCCGTCGCCGACGGCGGGCTCTCCACCCCCGCGGTGTACGGCGAGTTCGACCGGCTCACCGCCGGTACGCAGGTGCCCGAGCCGGCAGCGTCGGCCGCGCTCCTCACCGCGCTGCGCGCCGGGGACACCGCCGCGCTCGCGGGCGCCCTGAGCAACGACCTCCAGGCCGCAGCGCTCTCGCTGCGTCCCTCGCTGGCCGACACCTTGGCGGCGGGCACCGCAGCGGGGGCCCTGGCCGCGCTGGTCTCGGGCTCCGGGCCGACCACGGCGTTCCTGGTGGCGGACGCGGAGTCGGCGGAGAAGGTGGCCGACGCGCTGCTGACGTCGGGCACATGCCGCAGCGCCCGGGCTGCTGTGTCCCCGGCGCCGGGCGCGACGCTCCGGCGGCCGTAGCGGTGCGGCACGGGGCGATACGTACCTCGTGCCGGGTCTGCCGCCACACGTAGTGCGTCCACGCGGAGACGGGGCAAGCGGCTCAGTCGTCGGCGGCCCGCCCCGTCAGCCGAGCTTCAGGGTCTTCTTCGCCAGCTCGTACGCCGGAAGCATCTGCTGGTGCTCCTCGGAGTCCAGCCCGCCCAGGTGCACCACGACCGGGCCCTTCGGAGTGGTGACCGAGAAGGCCCGCTCCGTCTTCCGCTCGTCCAGCAGCTCGACTTCCACCGTGTAGGTGACCTCCACGGCCTTCTCCGACCCCGCCTCCGTCTCCTTGTACGAGACCTTGCTCGCGTTCGGGTCACCCGCCACGAAGTCCTCGAGACCCTTGCGCGGGTCGGTGTCGGAGGCCTTGCCCTGCCAGACCCGGAGGTAGCCGAGGTTCCCGGCCGGCTTGGCATCGATCTCGCAGACCATCGTGGCCGAGCCCTGCTGCCCCAGTTCCGCGAGGTCGGAGCCGGGATCCACCTCCACGGCGTTCGGCTTCCAGTCCGCCGCCAGATCGAAGGTCACCGGCAGCTCGCAGGCCGAGCCCGGGCCACCGAGCGTGACGCCCTTCTCCACGGTAATGCTCTCCGCGGCCTTCGAGGGGGCGCTGTCCCCGCTGCTGCCCGTATCCGGAACCGTGTCGCTGCCGTCGGACGACGACGAACAGCCGGCCAGTGCAACTGCTGCCAGGACTGCCGGAACCAAGGCCCGTACCGCACCGCGCATCATGAAGTCCCCCACCCCAGAGATGATCCGAACCGCTCCGACCAGGGGTTCTGTCCCATGATCGATCGCCGCACGCTATCGCACCTCCCGCGGCGACTACCCTGGGACGTCGAGCGTACGTAGAGCGGTCCCCGACGCAGGGATCCCCGAAACAGGAGTGAAATGGCCGTCAATCTGGTCAATGTCGAGCAGGTCAGCAAGGTGTACGGCACCCGTGCCCTGCTCGACGGTGTATCCCTCGGGGTGTCCGAGGGCGACCGGATCGGCGTCGTCGGCCGCAACGGCGACGGCAAGACGACGCTCATCCGGATGCTCGCCAAGCTGGAGGACGCGGACACCGGCCGGGTCACCCACAACGGCGGGCTGCGCCTCGGTGTCCTCACCCAGCACGACTCGCTCGACCCGAAGGCCACCATCAGGCACGAGGTCATCGGCGACCTCGCCGACCACGAGTGGGCGGGCAGCGCCAAGATCCGTGACGTCCTCACCGGCCTCTTCGGCGGGCTCGCCCTGCCGGGCTTCGAGCACGGCCTGGACACCGTCATCGCCCCGCTCTCCGGCGGCGAGCGGCGCCGGATCGCGCTGGCCAAGCTGCTCATCGGCGAGCCGGACCTGATCGTCCTCGACGAGCCCACCAACCACCTCGACGTCGAGGGCATCTCCTGGCTGGCCGGCCATCTGCGGGCCCGGCGCTCCGCACTCGTCTGCGTCACCCACGACCGGTGGTTCCTCGACCAGGTCTGCACCAGCATGTGGGACGTCCAGCGCGGTGCGGTCCACGAGTACGAGGGCGGCTACAGCGACTACGTCTTCGCCCGGGCCGAACGGGAGCGGATCGCCGCCACCGAGGAGGGCAAGCGACAGAACCTGATGCGCAAGGAGCTGGCCTGGCTGCGGCGCGGTGCCCCCGCCCGTACGTCCAAGCCGCGCTACCGCATCGAGGCGGCCAACGAGCTGATCGCCGACGTGCCGCCGCCGCGCGACACCAGCGCGCTGATGAAGTTCGCCAATGCCCGGCTCGGCAAGACCGTCTTCGACCTGGAGGACGTGACGGTCCAGGCCGGGCCCAAGACGCTGCTCACCCACCTCACCTGGCAGCTCGGCCCCGGCGACCGGATCGGCCTGGTCGGCGTGAACGGCGCGGGCAAGACCTCCCTGCTGCGGGCACTGGCCGAGGCGTCCCGCACCCAGGGCGACGCGCAGCCGGCCGCCGGGAAGGTGATCGTCGGCAAGACCGTCAAGCTGGCCTACCTCTCCCAGGAGGTCACCGAGCTCAACCCGAACCTGCGGGTGCTCGAAGCGGTTCAGCAGGTGCGCGACCGGGTCGACCTCGGCAAGGGCCGCGAGATGACCGCGGGCCAGCTCTGCGAGCAGTTCGGCTTCACCAAGGAGAAGCAGTGGACGCCGGTCGGCGACCTGTCCGGTGGTGAGCGGCGGCGACTGCAGATCCTGCGGCTGCTGATGGACGAGCCCAACGTGCTCTTCCTCGACGAGCCCACCAACGACCTGGACATCGAGACCCTGACGCAGCTGGAGGACCTCCTCGACAGCTGGCCCGGGTCGATGATCGTGATCTCCCACGACCGGTTCTTCATCGAGCGGACCACCGACAAGGTGATGGCCCTGCTCGGTGACCGTGCCCTGCGGATGCTGCCGCGCGGCATCGACGAGTACCTGGAGCGCAGGCAGCGGATGGAGGAGGCGGCCACGCCGTCTGCCGCAGCCTTCGCGGCGCCGACGGCCGCAGCGGCCGAGACCGTTTCGCCGCAGGCGGCGCGTGCGGCGAAGAAGGAACTGCAGAAGGTCGAGCGGCAGCTCGGCAAGATGTCGACCAGGGAAACCGCACTGCACGCGCAGATCGCCGACAACGCCACGGACTTCGGGAAGGTGGCCGAACTCGACGCCGAGCTGCGTGAACTGGTCACCCAGCGGGACGAGTTGGAGATGCGCTGGCTTGAACTGGCCGAGGAGGCCTGACCGCTGGGGCAGGGCGGGCGGTTCGATGCAGGTGGGGCGGCAGGGACGCGTGGGGCGAATGGTGGAAAGTAGGCCCGCGCGAAAGGTTGTGACCTTGCGGTAGCCGCACCGCTCGAAGGGGGACGTGCCGATGACCCAGCCGCCCGGCCGGCAACCGCAGGGAGGCTTCGGGGCGCCGTACGACCCTGCGCCGGGTCCGCCGCCGGCGCCCGGGTACGGCTACCCGCCCGCAGCGGGCGCACCGGGTGCACAGCCGGGACCGTACGGGCAGCAACCCGGCCCGTACGCCCAGCCGCCGGGACCGTACGGGCAGCCGCCGGGACCGTACGGGCAGCAACCCGGCCCGTACGCCCAGCAGTCGGGACCCTACGCCCAGCAGTCCGGGCCCTACGGCCACCCGCAGCCGACGCGGCCCGGGTTCGGCTCCCCGTCGCCGAACCCCGGTGGGCCCGGGAGGGGGCGCGGGCCGTTCACGGGCAAGCCCGCGCTGGTCATCGGGGCCGTGCTCGCCGTGCTGCTGCTCGTCGGTGGAGGCGTCTGGTTCGCCACGAGCGGCGACGGCGGGACCGGGAAGAAGCCCGTCGCAGGCGGGGGCGGCACCGGGAAGCCGAGCGGCTCGCCCACGGCGGTCAAGGAGGACGGCAGGAGCACCGGTCCGACCGCTGCCGGCCTCAACGCCAAGCGCAAGCCCGGCGAGGGGAAGGTGCTGTGGATACGGGAGAACGGCATCGACCTGCCGCAGTACGGGGACGAGGAGTACGGCCCCTGGTTCGCGGGCGACACGGTTGTCAAGGGCATCTACCGCACGGTCTCCGGCTATTCGGTGGCCGACGGATCCGAGAAGTGGACCCTGAAGCTGCCCACCGATCTGTGCGCGGCGCCGACACTGCCCACCGCCGACGGCAAGGTCGTCGTCGGTATCGAGGACAACGTCTCGGAGAAGGAGGCGGACTGCTCGGTCCTGCAGATGATCGACCTGCGCACCGGCAGGGCGGGCTGGAAGAAGACAGTCGATCGCACCGGGATGCAGGACGGGCTGTCGCACGTCGCGATGTCGGTCAACGGGGACACGGTGACCTTCGGACGCACCAGCAACACGGACGCGTTCCGGATCAGTGACGGCAAGAAGCTGTTCGGTGGACGAGAGGGCGTCTGCCAGCCGTTCGCCTTCACGAGCGGTCCCCGGATGATCGCCGCCGTCAGCTGCCAGGCCGAGCCCGTCGACCCCGTCCGGCAGCAGGTCCAGGAGGTCGATCCGGTCACCGGTGCGCCGAAATGGACGTACGAGGTCAAGGCCGGCTGGAAGGTCGCGCATGTGTACTCGTCGAGTCCGCTCGTCATCTCGATCAAGAAGGACGAGCAGGGGGCCATCGCCGTCCTGAACGAGGACGGTACCTACCGTTCCCAACTGGTCGGCGGCTCCGAGAACTACGCCGCGAGGTGCGGCGAGGAGTCCGTGGAGTCCGGCAGCAACCTCGACGGCTGCGTCGGGTTCGCGGCCGACAAGGAGAGGTTCTACCTGTCCACCGAGTCCCAGAGCACCGCGGAGGCGATGACCAACAAGGTCATCGCCTTCGACCTGGCCACCGGCCGGACCGTGTGGGAGGCGCCCGCGCCGGACAACCAGGTCATGTGGCCGCTGCGCATGGAGGGTGGTGACGTACTGATCCATGTGAGGGCCTCGTACCGCAAGGGCGGCGCGCTCGCCGTGATCGCGCCGACCGGGGGTACCCCCAGGACGCTGCTGCAGCACCCGGCGTCGGGGGCCGGGACGGAGTCCCTGCTCTTCGCGCCGAAGGCCGCCTATGTGGGGGGCCGTTCCTTCCTCGTGCCGACGCGGATCAGCTCGGACGAGGACGAGGAGGAGAAGGCGATGACGGCTCTGATGGTCTTTGGCACGTGAGGATTCCGTGTGCGCTGCGCCGCGCGGGAGCGTCACGGAGCGGTACGGCGCAAAAAGTGCAGGGTGTGTGAAAGGCCCCCGCGGCGGGGCAAGTTGACGCAACGTCGGTGACAGGCGTCCCGAACGGCCCGGGTGTGCGCGTAACGGCGGCATCACGGGCCGGTTCTCCCTTGGGAACAGGGGGTGGACCGATCCGGTGTTCGACATCGAGCGGGTGGTACAAAGAAGCCCCGCTCGACTGTCGTAACGCCGCGGAAGCCATGCCCGATTCGCTCCTTTCCGAGGGGAATTCAGCCCAGCGGAATCGCGGGGGAGACCGAACCGGGCACCGGACCGCACCGCACGAAGGGGGACGTGCTGATGACCCAGCCGCCCAGCCAGCAACCGCCGCAGGGAGGCTTCGGGGCTCCGCAGGAGCCGCCGCCGGGAACTCCTCAGCCGCCCCAGAACCAGCCGTCCCCGCCCCAGACGCCGCCGCCTGCCGCCCCGCCGCAGATGCCGCCGGCCGCCCCGCAGACGCCGCCCCCGGGCGGGCCCGGCTACGGCTACCCGCCCCAGGCACCGGCCGGAGCCCCCGGTTACGGCTACCCGCAGGCGCCGGGCCAGGCCCCGGGCCCGTACGACGCGCAGTCCGGCCCGTACGCCCAGCAGCCCGGACCGTACGGCCAGCAGCAGCCCGGTCCGTACGGCCAGCAGCCGGGCCCGTACGGACAGCCGACGCAGCCCGGAGGGTACGGCTACCCGCAGCAGCAGTACCCCGGCGCGCCCGCACCCGGCGGCTCCGGTGGCAGCCCCTTCAAGGGGAAGCCGGCGATGATCATCGGCGCTGCCGTGGCCGCACTGCTGGTGGTCGGCGGCGGCATCTGGTTCGCCACGAGCGACAGTGACGACGACAAGAAGCCCATAGCCAGGACGAGCACCGCGCCCGCCGGGCCGACCGCCTCGCCCACCGTCGACGAGGGCGACGGCAACGGCGACGGCCGTGAGGCCGACGACGACCTGAACGCCGGGCGCAAGCCCGGCGAGGCGAAGGTCCTCTGGCTGACGACGAACGACGTCGACCTGCCGCGCAACGGCGCGGACGTGTACGGCCCGTGGATCGTCGGCGACACGGTCGTCAAGGGCATGTACCGCTCGATCTCCGGCTACTCGGCCGCCGACGGCAAGCAGAAGTGGACCCTGCCGCTGCCCGCCGACATGTGCGCCGCGCCGGGAACGGCCACCACCGACGGCAAGATCGTCATCGGCGTGAAGAACGGCACCACGGACAAGGCGGACTGCTCGGTCCTGCAGATGATCGACCTCAACACCGGCAAGGCCGGCTGGAAGAAGACGATCACGAAGAACAGCACCTGGGACCTGATGTCCGACATCGGCCTGGCGATCAGCGGCGACACCGTGACCGTCGGCCGTACCAGCAATTCCAACGGTTACCGGGTCAGCGACGGCAAGGAGCTGTTCGGCAAGCAGGCGGGCAACTGCCAGCCGTTCGCGTTCGCCGGCGGGCCCAAGCTGATCGCGGCGTCCAGCTGCCGCACCGACGACGTGGACAACCCGCAGCAGCAGGTCCAGGAGGTCGACCCGGCCACCGGGAAGCCCAAGTGGACGTACAAGCCCCAGCGCGGCTGGGAGGTCGACAAGGTCTATTCGGTGAGCCCGCTCGTCGTCTCGCTGACCCAGCGCGAGGAGAAGAAGTGGTCCATCCTCGCCATCAAGGAGAACGGCACGCTCCGTTCCCAGCTGGTCGGTGACAAGGAGGACAAGTTCTCCGTCGACTGCGGCCACGACTTCGCGATCTTCGGTGAGCAGCTCGAGGGCTGCACCGGTGTCGCTGCCGACGCCAACACCTTCTACATGGCGACCGAGGACGACACCAGCGGCACCAGCCGCACCAACAAGGTCATCGCGTTCAACCTGAACACCGGCAAGCCCAAGTGGAAGGCGGCTGCGCCCGCCGAGCGCGTCATGAAGCCGCTGCGCATGGAGGGCGGCAACGTGCTGCTCTACCTGGAGGCCACGTACGACAAGGGCGGGGCGATCGCGACGCTCGCACCGGCCGGTGGTGCGCCCACCGTGCTGCTGCAGCACCCGGACTCGACGACCCGGATCGAGAGTTCCTTCTTCACGTCGAAGATCGCCTACGCGGGCGGCCGTTCCTTCATCGTCAGCGGGCGCGTCAGCGCCTCGAACGACGAGGAAGAGAAGGCCCAGAAGACGATGATGGCCTTCGGCAAGTGACGGATCACGACGGCATCCGAGCAACCCGGTCCCCCCGCCGCACCCGCAGCCCCTTCCCAACAGACTCCTCAGAGGTACGTACGCCATGACGCAGCCGCCCAACGAGCCGCCCCAGGGCGGATTCGGTGCCCCGCAGGACCCGCCTCCCGGCGGATTCGGCGCGCCCACACCGCCGCCGCCCTCCGACGCCTTCTCCAAGCAGCCTCCGGCCGCACCGCCGGCCCCGCCCGCGGGCGGCTACGGAAGCCCGCCGCCCCCGCCCGCCGGTGGCTACGGCGCTCCGCAGACGCCCCCGCCCCCGCCCCCCGGTGGCTACGGCACCCCCCAGACGCCGCCGGGACAGCCGCCCCAGAACCCCGGGTACGGCTACCCGCAGGCCCCGCCGCCGGGACAGCCCCCGGCCCAGCCCGGGTACGGCTTCCCGCAGGGACCGCCGCCCGGACAGCCCGGCATGCCCCCGCAGCAGGGGTACGGCTACCCGACCGCGCCGATGCAGCCGCAGTACATGGCACCGCAGCCGGGCGGCAACGGCGGCAAGAAGTTCAGCACCCAGATGCAGATCATCGTCGCCGCGGTCGTTGCCGTGGTGCTGATCGTCGGCGGTGGAGTCATCTACGCCTCCACCAGCGGTGACGGTGGCAGCAAGAAGAACGAGGTGTCCTCGGCCGGCACCGACGGCGGCGAGGGCAAGGGCGGCGAGGGCAGCGGCCTCGGCGGCGGCAACGAGAAGGCGCCGACCGACATCAAGTCCAAGGTCGGCTTCCAGCTGCCCCATCCGAAGGTCACGGACACCACCACGGTCACGGGCTCCTGGCTCACCGACAAGGCGTTCGTGAAGACCGGTGTGTACGAGATCGCCGGCTACGACCCGGCCAAGGGCACCAAGCTCTGGTCCATCCCGCTGACCGGCCAGCTCTGCGCCGCCTCCCGGCACATGAGCAAGGACTTCAAGACGGCCATCGCCTTCGAGGACGGCAAGCCGACCAAGGAGGACAAGTACCCGTCGTGCACCCAGATCGGCGCCCTCGACCTGAACACCGGCAAGCTGATGTGGAGCAAGTCGGTCACCTCCACCGCCGGTGGTGACGAACCCATCAGGTTCAGCGAGGTCACGCTCAGCGGAACCACGGTCGCCGCGGGCGGCACCAGCGGCGGCGCGGCGTTCAACCTCGCCACCGGCGCGGAGCTCTGGAAGCCGAAGGCCGACACCAACGGCTGCTACGACAAGGGATACGGCGGTGGCGAGGCCCTCGCCGTGGTCCGCAAGTGCGGCTCCTACGACGCGCCGCAGCTCACCATCCAGGCGCTGGACCCGGCCACCGGCGCACCGCTGTCCTCGTACAACATGCCGGCCGGTGTGGAGTACGCGAGCATCGTCTCCACCAAGCCGCTCGTCGTCGCGGCCGATGTCGGCGACACCGCCGGTGACGGCAGTGGCATCTCGGACTTCTTCTCCATCGACGCGGCCACCGGCAAGCTGATCGTCCGGATCTCGGCCGACGCGGACAAGTACGCCGCACGCTGCGGCTCCACCGAGGTCGAGACGTGCCAGTCCCTGGCCGTCGGCAACAACAAGCTCTACGTGCCGACCGAGGAGCACGAGGGCGGCGGCGAGTACGGCGACACGAACGAGATCGTCGCCTTCGACCTGTCCACCGGCAAGCTCGTCGGCGGCAAGGCGGACGCGGGCGACCGCTACACGCTGACCCCGCTGCGGATGGACGGCACCAACGTCATCGCGTACAAGGTGCCCCCGTACGACAAGGGCGGCCAGGTCGTCTCCATCGACGGTTCCACCTTCAAGGAGACCGTGCTGATGGAGAACCCGAGCGAGGAGGCGGTGCGCGACGCGGAGACCGGGTTCACCGGGTACTACGCCGAGTACATCTACGACAAGGGCCGGCTGTTCATCTCCGAGAAGATGATCAGCGAGCCCCGTGAGAGCACGCTGGACGACAAGCAGTACCTCGTCGTCTCCTTCACCACCGGCTGACCCGTCCGCGGGTGAGCAGCGGCCCTATCGGTTGATCATTCAGCCGGTAGGGCCGATCGTTTTCTGACCGGCAAGTAGCCCTGAATGGCGCAGAATTCGGCATTCTGGGGGGCTTCTGCCCTGTAAGGGGCGCGCCGCGTCGAACAAGCGTGTAGCTTGCCGGGTCAGAGGGCCGGGGGGCCTGTTCCAGGGCTACACAGCAGTACATGGGGGTTGCTCGATGGGCGTGCGGCTCATGGTGATCGATGATCACCGTCTGCTCGCCGAGGCACTCGCCTCGGCGCTGAAACTGCGCGGGCACCGGGTGCTCGCGGCAGCAGCGCCGACGTCCGGGGCCGCGGATCTGGTGGTCAGCAGGGCACCGGAGGTCTGTCTGTTCGGCACGGCGACACCTGCCGAACCAGGCACCTTCGACCCGATCGTGCGGATCGGACGGGAGCGCCCGCAGGTGGCCGTCGTGGTGCTCGGTCCGGTGCCGAGTCCGCGCGGGATCGCGGCGGCCTTCGCCGCCGGGGCGGCCGGTTACGTCCGGCACGACGAACGCATAGAGGGCGTCGAGCGCGCGATGGTCAAGGCCCGGGCGGGGGAGGCCGCGGTCGCCCCGCAGCTCCTGCGGGGCGCGTTCGCCGAGCTGCTCCACCCGGCGGTCCAGCCGGACGACGAGGGGCAGCGCCTGCTGCAGATGCTCACCCCGCGCGAGGTCGAGGTGCTGGTGCGGGTCGCCGAGGGCGAGGACACCCGGCTGATCGCGGCCGGGATGGGGATCGCGCCGAGCACCGCGCGCACGCACGTGCAGCGCGTCCTGATGAAGCTGGGCGTCGGCTCCAGGCTGGAGGCTGCGGCACTCGCGGCCCGTACCGGACTGCTGGACCGGGCGACGGTGGGAAGGCCGCAGGGGCCGGACGGCCTCGCGTGAACGCGTGACGGTCCGGCCCCTGAGCGGGTGGTGCGGGCAGCTCTCCGCCGCGGTCAGTTCTCCGGTGCAGCGGGGGCCTCGTCAGGCACCTGGGCCGGACGCAGCTTCATCCAGACCAGGAAGAAGAGCCCGAGGGCCAGCATGGCCAGGCCGGTCCAGAGATTGATGTGGACGCCCTCGGCCTTCTTCAGATCGGCGTCGGACGGGTTGATACCGGCGATGGTGACGATCACTCCGTAGACCACGAAGAGACCGCCGATGATCCGCCGGATGTCGAAGAGCCGGGCCGCGGTCGCGGACGTGCGCTCCAGCTCGGAGACTTCCTTGTGCAGGTCGGACATGGTGAGTGCCTCCGATCAGAGCGAGTAGGGCAGGTAGCACAGGGCGGCGAGGACGATGGCGCCCCAGCCGAGGCGAGCGGGCCTGCGGTACCAGGCGCTGTCGCCCTCCTCCGGTACCTCGTCCGCGTCGGGGGACTCGGTGCCGTACACCAGACCGGCCAGTTCGGCCTCCGGCTTGGGCGCCGTGAAGAGCGTGACGGCGACCATGACGACCGCACCGGCGACGAATCCGACGATCGCGGAGACGAAGTTGGCGCCCTGGTCGGTCGGGATGTCGATGATCCCCTGCTTGTAGATGACGAAGTAGTTGACCATCGCGGCCGTCGTGCCCGCGACGAGGCCCCAGACACCGGACTTCATCGAGGCGCGCTTCCAGAACATTCCGATGATGAAGACCACGAACATCGGGACGTTGAAGAACGAGAACAGCGTCTGCAGGTACGTCATGATGTTGGAGAAGCTGGCGGCGATGAACGCCGTGCCGATGGAGGCCAGCACACCCACCGCGGTGATCAGGCGGCCGAAGCGCAGGTAGTACGCGTCGGGCTTGTCCTTCTTCACGTACCGCGCCCAGATGTCGGTCGTGAACACCGTGTTGAACGAGGACACGTTGGCGGCCATGCCGGCCATGAACGCGGCCAGCAGTCCGGTCACCGCGATGCCGAGCACACCGTTGGGCAGGAGCTCCTGCATCAGCAGCGGGATGGCGTCGTTGTACGTGAGGTCCGAACCGGGCGTGCCGATCTGCGGGACGACGACGGCGGCGACCAGGCCCGGGATCATCACGGCGAAGACGATGAAGATCTTCGGGAACGCCGCGATCAGCGGGGTGCGCTGGGCTGCCGAGAGGTTCTTCGCGGACAGGGCACGCTGCACCTCGGCGAAGTTGGTGGTCCAGTAGCCGAAGGAGAGCACGAAGCCGAGGCCGAGGATGATCGTCAGCCAGTTGGCGCCGAGCGGGTTGGCGTCACCGATGCCCGTACCGCCCCAGGCGGAGAGGAAGTCCGCGCCGTGGCTCTTCTCCAGCGACCCGGTCAGCCCGTCCCAGCCGCCGACGCGCTTGAGGCCGAGCAGGGTGAGCGGGATCAGTGCGGCGAGGATGACGAAGAACTGCAGCACCTCGTTGTAGATCGCCGAGGAGAGACCGCCGATGGTGATGTAGACGAGGACGAAGAGCCCCGCCACGACGATCGCGACCCACTGCGGCCAGCCGAGCAGCGCCTCCACGACGATCGACAGGGCGTAGAGGTTGACGCCCGCTATCAGGATCGCCGCGAAGGCGAAAAGTATGGAGCTCAGCAGGTGCGCCGACCTGTCGAAGCGCTGGAGCAGGAACTCGGGTACGGAGCGGACCTTCGACCGGTAGTAGAAGGGCATCATCACCAGGCCGAGGAAGACCATGGCCGGGATGGCGCCGATCCAGTACCAGTGGACGACCGCGACGCCGTACTGCGCGCCGGTCGCCGCCATGCCGAGGATCTCGGTGGCCCCGAGATTCGCTGCGACGAAGGCCAGACCGGTCACCCAGGCGGGCAGTGACCGTCCGGAGAGGAAGAAGTCGAGGCTCGTCCTCACACTGGCCCGGGGGCGGCGAAGCCGATGCCGAGCACCACGACGAAATAGATCGCCAGGATTGTGTAATCGAGCCCGTTCGTGGGGAGCCGGAGCCCTTCGGCCAGATATTGCATGGGGGGTACTCGCTTCGTTGCCGAACTGAACCCGTCGGAACCTACGCCTTTGTGTTCAGAAAATGAACAGGTTGAGTGGCGTTCTTTGTTTGATCGTGATCGGACGGGATGAAATGTCCGGTTCTGGCCGCGTCCATGTAGGGCCACTCCACAGAAAACGGAGGCATTGACGCACGTGTTGGCTTGTGATTTGTTATGTGCGATTCTGTTGGAGGGCGGTTACCTTAAGGAGCCTGGTGAAGAAGACGGTTACGACCCTCGCCGACGGCCGTGAGCTGATCTACTACGACTCCGCGGACGACACCGTCCGCGACGCCGTGGACCGGCGGCCGCTGGATGCCGTCTCGACGTCCTCGGAGATCCGCCGCGACGCACTGCTCGGTGACTCGGTGGCCATCGCCTCGCACCGGCAGGGGCGTACGTACCACCCGCCGGCCGACGAGTGCCCGCTCTGCCCCTCGCAGGAGGGACGGCTGAGCGAGATCCCCGACGACCACTACGACGTCGCCGTCTTCGAGAACCGCTTCCCCTCGCTGGCCGGTGACTCCGGCCGCTGCGAGGTCGTCTGCTTCACCTCCGACCACGACGTGTCCTTCGCCGGACTCACCGAGGAGCAGGCCGCCCTGGTCCTGGAGGCATGGACCGACCGCACCGCCGAGCTGGCCGAACTCCCGCAGGTCACCCAGGTGTTCTGCTTCGAGAACCGCGGCGCCGAGATCGGTGTCACGCTCGGGCACCCGCACGGGCAGATCTACGGCTACCCCTTCGTCACGCCGCGCACCCAGCTGATGATGCGCTCGACGGAGACCCACCGCGCAGAGACCGGCCGCAACCTCTTCGACGACGTCGTCGCCCGCGAAATGGCCGACGACACCCGTGTCGTCCTGGAGGGCGAGCACTGGGTCGCCTTCGTGCCGTACGCGGCGCACTGGCCCTACGAGGTCCACCTCCACCCGCGCCGCCGCGTCCCCGACCTGCGGGAGCTCGACGACGCCGCCCGCACAGAGTTTCCACAGATCTATCTGGAACTCTTGAGGCGATTCGACCGGATCTTCGGCCCCGGCGAGCCGCCGACCCCGTACATCTCCGCCTGGCACCAGGCACCGTTCGGGATCCCCGGGCGGGAGGACTTCGGGCTGCACCTGGAGCTTTTCACCATCCGCCGCACCTCCGGCAAGCTGAAGTTCCTCGCGGGCTCCGAGTCGGGCATGAGTGTGTTCATCAACGATGTGCCGCCGGAGGCCGCGGCCCAGCGACTGCGAGAGGTAGCGAGCGAGTGAGCAACCCCGGTAAGAAGTACCTGGTGACGGGCGGCGCTGGATACGTCGGCAGCGTGGTCGCCGCGCACCTCCTGGAGGCAGGTCACACCGTGACCGTCCTCGACGACCTGTCGACCGGCTTCCGTGAGGGCGTTCCCGAAGAGGCCGAGTTCATCGAGGGCCGCATCCAGGACGCCGCCAAATGGCTGGACTCCTCCTACGACGGCGTGCTGCACTTCGCCGCGTACTCCCAGGTCGGCGAGTCCGTCGTCAACCCGGAGAAGTACTGGGTGAACAACGTCGGCGGGACCACCGCCCTGCTCGCCGCGATGCGCGACGCCGGGGTGCGGACCCTGGTCTTCTCCTCCACCGCGGCGACCTACGGCGAGCCCGTCTCCAGCCCCATCAGGGAGTCCGACCCGACCGCGCCCACCAGCCCGTACGGCGCCTCCAAGCTCGCCGTCGACCACATGATCACCGGCGAGGCGACCGCACACGGCCTGGCCGCCGTCTCCCTGCGCTACTTCAATGTCGCCGGGGCCTACGGCAGCTGCGGGGAGCGCCACAGTCCCGAGTCGCACCTGATCCCGCTGGTACTCCAGGTCGCGCTCGGGCAGCGCGAGTCGATCTCCGTGTACGGGGACGACTACCCGACCCCGGACGGCACCTGCGTACGCGACTACATCCATGTCGCCGACCTCGCCGACGCCCATCTGCTCGCGCTGGACGCGGCCACCGCGGGCGAGCACCTGATCTGCAACCTCGGCAACGGCAACGGCTTCTCCGTACGGGAGGTCATCGAGACCGTCCGGCAGGTCACCGGCCATCCCGTCCCCGAGATCGCAGCCCCCCGGCGCGGCGGCGACCCGGCCGTCCTCGTCGCCTCCGCCACCACCGCCAGGGAGCGGCTCGGCTGGCAGCCGTCCCGCGCCGACCTGGCCGGAATCGTCGCCGACGCCTGGACGTTCGCCCGCCGAGAGGAGCCCACCACCCCATGACCGAGCCTCTGAGCGACACCGCTCTGGCCGCCGCCTTCACCGAGCTGTACGGGAGCGCACCCGAAGGGATCTGGGCAGCGCCCGGACGAGTGAATCTGATCGGTGAGTACACCGACTTCAACGACGGCTTCGTCATGCCGCTCGCCCTTCCGCACACCGCACGCGCCGCCGTCGCCCGCCGCACCGACGGCGAACTGCGCCTGCACTCCACCGACGTACCGGGCGGCGTCGTGTCCCTGCGCGTCGACGAACTGACCCCGCACTCGGGCCACGGCTGGGCGGCCTACCCGGCCGGCGTGGTCTGGGCCCTGCGCGAGGCCGGCCATGCCGTCACCGGCGCGGACATCCAGCTCACCTCCACCGTCCCCGTCGGCGCCGGACTCTCCTCGTCCGCCGCCCTCGAAGTGGTCACGGCGCTCGCGCTGAACGATCTCTTCGAGCTGGGCCTCGGTGCCCCGGAGCTCGCGGTGCTCGGCCAGCGCGCCGAGAACGCCTTCGTCGGCGTGCCGTGCGGGATCATGGACCAGATGGCCTCGGCCTGCTGCACCGAGGGACACGCGCTGTACCTCGACACCCGCGACCTCACCCAGCGCCAGGTCCCCTTCGACCTGGCCGCGCACGGGCTGCAGCTCCTGGTCGTCGACACCCGGGTCAAGCACGCCCTGGGTGACGGCGCGTACGCGGAGCGGCGGGCCGGCTGCGAGGCGGGGGCCCGGGCCCTCGGCATCGGCACCCTGCGCGATCTTCCGTACGAAGGCCTCGGTGCCGCACTCCAGACCCTGGAGGCAGCGGGCGAGGACGAGTCGGTCGTGCGCTACGTCCGCCATGTGGTCGGCGACAACCACCGTGTGGAGCAGGTCATCACGCTGCTCGACGCGGGGGACGTGCGCGCGGCGGGACCGGTGCTCAACGAGGGGCACATCTCGCTCCGCGACGATCTGCGGGTCTCCTGCCCGGAGCTGGACCTGGTGGTCTCGGCGGCGAACGCGGCCGGGGCGCTCGGGGCCAGGATGACCGGGGGCGGCTTCGGCGGCTCCGCGATCGTGCTGGTGGAGGAGACGGCGGCCGATACGGTCACCAAGTCCGTTGTCGAGGCCTTCACTTCGGCCGGCTACGCCGCCCCAGGAGTCTTCCCCGCGGTCCCTTCGGCGGGGGCCCGGCGGGTCGGGTCAGCTGCTTGACCAGGATGAACTCGGTCACTCCGGGCGGGTAGTCCTCGACCTCGCCGACCACCTCGTACCCCTGCTTCCGGTAGAAGGCGGGGGCCTGGAAGTCCCAGGTCTCCAGCCGGGAGCGGGTACAGGACCGGTCGTCGTGGGCGAGGCGTTCCGCCTCGGTGAGCAGTCGCGCCCCGAGGCCCCGGCCGCGGTGGCCGGCGTCCACCCAGAGCAGATCCACATGGAGCCAGTAGGCCCAGGTCCGTCCGGTGAGCCCGCCGGCGAGGGCTCCCTGTCCGTCCAGGAGCCATACCTCCAGCGGGAGTTCATGCTCGGCGGAGGTGCCGGCCAGGGCGCGCAGGTGCGGTGATCCGTCCCAGTTGTCATCGCGCAGCCGTCGGCCCAGCAGAATGCGACGTTCCTTGTCTACTTCTGTCTCAAGACGGAACATGAAGAACACCCTAAACACCCTGGGCAGTCAGTTCTGCGAATTGCCTTCCGCCGTCGATCGCCCGCCGTACGCTGATGCACAGCACCGGTGGGGGCCGGTGCTGATTCAGGGGACGAGACAGTCGGATACGACGCCCGGGGCGGGTGGCGGTCGGACACGGCGGCGGCCGTGGAACGGCGGTTCACCTCAGTGTTCCGGGCGTCGTATCCGCCGTGGTCCGTCCCCGCCGGGGGAGGCCGCACAGGGGCACCCCGGGAGCTGACGCAGCATGGGGGTGTCCGTGGCTCGTATCCGCGTTCTGGTGGTCGACGACCACCGCATCTTTGCCGAGTCCCTCGCGGCGGCCCTCGCGGCCGAACCGGACGTCGATGTGTCGGCCGCGGGCAGTGGCCCCGCCGCGCTGCGATGCCTGGAGCGCTCGGCCGCCGAAGGGCGCCGCTACGACGTGATGCTGATCGACGCCGAGCTGGGCATCCTGGCCACGGGCGGGGCCCGAGCCGTGCCCGTACCGGACAGCGGTCCGAACGGGAGCGCTCTGGTGGACGGCATCTCGCTGGTGGCCGGGGTGCGTTCGGGCCAGCCGTCCGTCCGTACGGTGGTGCTCGCCGAGAAGGACGACCCGCGCAGGGCCGCACTGGCGCTGCAGGCGGGGGCGTCGGGGTGGGTCGCCAAGGACTGTTCGCTGCAACGCCTGCTGGCGGTCATACGGGGGGTGCTGCGGGACGAGACACATCTGCCTGCCGCGCTCCTGACCGGTGTCCTGCGGGAGTTGACCACGGCGCGCAAGCACCGCACCGAGAGCGAGCAGCTCGTGGAGTCGCTGACGCCGCGCGAGCGCGAGGTGCTGCGGTGCATGGTGGCGGGTCTGGGCCGTAAGGCCGTCGCGGAACGGCTCTTCCTTTCCCCGCACACGGTGCGTACGCACATGCAGAACGTGCTGGGGAAGCTGGGCGTGCACTCGACGCTGGCTGCCGTGGCCCTGGCCAGGCGGGCCGGGGTGGGTCCGGCCGCGCTATCCGGGGACGTTGTCGAACGGGGCGGTCAACTGGCGTAGCAGGTCTGCCAGTTCGCCCCGCTGCCGACGGGACAGCTCGTGGAGGATGGCCCGCTCCTGGTCGAGCAGGCCGGCCAGCGACTGGTCGGCCTTGTCACGGCCCTCCGCGGTCAGCCGTACGAGGACCCCGCGCCGGTCGCTCGGATCGGGCAGCCGCTCGACGAGGTTCTTCTTGGTCAGCCGGTCGATGCGGTTGGTCATCGTGCCCGAGGTGACCAGGGTCTGGGTGAGGAGCTGGCCGGGGGAGAGCTGATAGGGGGCGCCCGCGCGGCGCAGCGACGTCAGGACGTCGAACTCCCAGGGCTCCAGATGATGCTCGGCGAAGGCGATCCTGCGTGCCCGGTCGAGGTGGCGGGCCAGGCGTGAGACGCGGCTCAGCACCTCGAGTGGTTCCACGTCGAGGTCGGGGCGCTCGCGGCGCCATGCAGCGACCAGTCGGTCGACCTCGTCCTCCATGTCGATCAGTGTAGAGGGTCCCTCGACATGAAGTCTCTTGAATTCAAGTGTCTTGACATCAAGATAATCTCGGGTTGATCCTGGACCCATGACCGCACCCACCTGGGACCCGCAGCAGTACCTGCGCCACGCGGACCACCGCACCCGCCCCTTCCACGACCTCCTGGCCCGCATCGGGCCCCTGCCCCACGAGAACGCCCCCCGGATCGCCGACCTCGGCTGCGGCACCGGCAACGTCACCGCCCTGCTCGCCCGGCGCTGGCCGCAGGCCCACATCACCGGCTACGACAGCTCCCCCCAGATGCTGGAGCGGGCCCACGCCCACGCAGGACCCCGGCTGGACTTCGCCGAGGCCGACGCCACGACCTGGACGCCCGACGAGACGTACGACCTGATCGTCTCCAACGCCCTGCTCCAGTGGGTACCCGGCCACGCCGGCCGCTTCCCCCACTGGCTGGACGCCATCACCCCCGGCGGCACCCTCGCCTTCCAGGTCCCCGGCAACTTCGACGCACCCAGCCACACCCTCATGCGGGAACTGGCGGAATCCCCGGCCTGGCGCGACCGACTCGGCGGCCTGCTGCGCCACGGCGACGCGGTGCTCGACCCGGCCGACTACCTGGAACGCCTGAGCGCACCCGGTCGCACGGTGGACGTCTGGGAGACCACGTACCTGCACCTCCTGGAAGGCGAGGACCCGGTCCTCGACTGGGTGAAGGGCACCGGCCTGCGCCCCGTCCTGACCGCCCTGGCCGACGAACCCGAAGCCCGAGAGGCCTTCGTCGCCGAATACCGCGACCTGCTGCGCACCGCCTATCCGGCGGGCCCGCACGGCACGGTCCTCCCGTTCCGCCGCATCTTCGCCGTCGCCCGCACCGCCGCGTGAACGTCCCTGCCGGGCCTTACAGCGCGGCGAGGGCTTCCGCCGAGATGTCGATGTCGACGGGGAAGGGCACACCCGTCTTGAGGCGGTCGTGATGGATTCCGGTCAGCGCGTACGCCTTCGTCACCGGGTCCAGCTCGTAGACCCGCACCACCGGGTGCTGGTCGGTGCCGGTCATCTCGACCAGCCAGAAGTGCTCGATCCCGGCGGTCGCGTACTTGTGCGGCTTGGTCTCGCGGTCGCGCGCCTCGGAGTCGGGGGAGACCACCTCGACCGCGAGGACGACGTCCGTGGCCTGGAAATGCGTCTGCTCAAGACCGGTGGCGGCTGCGGCGCGAACAACGGACACGTCGGGTTCGGGGCCATTGCGCCGGTCCAGTACAACGGTCATCTCACGCTCGACCTTCAGGTCGACCGGAACGCTGCTGCGCAGACCATTCATCAGCAAGTCAATGGTCTTCGAATGGAAACGTCGCTGCGGACTCACAAAGATCAAGCTCCCGTCGAGCAATTCCGTGTGCGGCGGGAGATCGGGCAGCGTGAACAGGTCGTCCACGGTGTATCCGTCCTGCGGGGGCACCGGCCAGCGGGAACTGTGCGCGGTGGTCGGCTCGGCGGTCATGGTTCCTCCCATGGACGGGATTCTGTGCCCTGCCGACCACACTACGGCCGGGAATCCGCAGGCGTCATCACAGCGGGTGATCACGCGACGGCGGGCCGGTCAGCTCTTGCGGTGGCCGATCAGACGCGGCTTCGACTCCAGGTTCTCCAGCCCGTGCCACGCCAGATTCACCAGATGGGCCGCGACCTCCGCCTTCTTCGGCTTGCGGACGTCCAGCCACCACTGGCCGGTCAGCGCCACCATGCCGACCAGCGCCTGCGCGTACAGCGGGGCCAGCTTCGGGTCGAAGCCCCGGGCCTTGAACTCCAGGCCCAGGATGTCCTCGACCTGCGTGGCGATATCACTGATCAGCGACGCGAACGTGCCCGTCGACTGCGCGACCGGGGAGTCGCGGACGAGGATCCGGAAGCCGTCCGTGTACGTCTCGATGTAGTCGAGCAGCGCGAACGCCGCCTGCTCCAGCAGCTCACGCGGATGACCCGCAGTCAGAGCGCCGGTCACCAGATCCAGCAGCTGGCGCATCTCGCGGTCCACCACGACGGCGTACAGGCCTTCCTTGCCGCCGAAGTGCTCGTAGACCACCGGCTTGGAGACCCCGGCACGCGCCGCGATCTCCTCGACGGAGGTGCCCTCGAAGCCCTTGTCGGCGAAAAGGGTGCGCCCGATGTCCAGAAGCTGTTCGCGGCGCTCCTTGCCGGTCATCCGGACCCGCCGGGTCCGGCGGGTGGGGGCAGGCCTGCTCTTGTCGCCGCTGGTGCTTCCGTCGGTCGCCACGTCGTCAATCATGCCGGGTCGGCAGCCACGGGCTTGCGCCGGGACTCGATACGTGAAGCATCGGGCCACCGCACGTCGTGCGCCCAGCCCAGCTTCTCGAACCAGCGGATCAGCCGGGCGCTGGAATCGATCTGGCCCCTCATCACCCCGTGCCGCGCGCTCGTCGGGTCCGCATGGTGCAGGTTGTGCCAGGACTCACCGCACGAAAGCACCGCCAGCCACCACACATTCCCGGACCTGTCACGGGACTTGAAGGGCCGCTTGCCCACCGCGTGGCAGATCGAGTTGATCGACCAGGTCACATGGTGCAGCAGTGCGACCCGGACCAGCGAACCCCAGAAGAACGCCGTGAACGCACCCCACCACGACATCGTCACCAGGCCGCCGACCAGCGGGGGGATCGCCAGGGACACGATGGTGAAGGTGAGGAAGTGGCGCGAGATGGCACGGATCGCGGGGTCACCGACCAGGTCGGGGGCGTACTTGTGCTGCGGCGTCTGCTCCTCGTTGAACATCCAGCCGATGTGGGCCCACCACAGGCCCTTCGCGAGAGCCGGAAGGTTCTCGCCGAACCGCCACGGCGAGTGCGGATCGCCCTCGGCGTCGGAGAACCGGTGGTGCTTGCGGTGGTCGGCCACCCAGCGCACCACCGGGCCCTCCACCGCCATCGAACCCGCGACGGCCAGGGCGATACGGAGCGGACGCTTCGCCTTGAACGAGCCGTGGGTGAAGTAGCGGTGGAAGCCGATGGTGACGCCGTGGCAGCCGAGGTAGTACATCCCGGTCAGCAGACCCAGATCGAGCCAGCTGACTCCGCGGCCCCAGGCCAGCGGAACGGCAGCGACCAGAGCCGCGAACGGCACCACGATGAACAGCAGCAGTGCGATCTGCTCGACCGAACGCTTCTTGTCGCCACCGAGCGTGGCGGGCGGGAGTCCGGAACCTCCGGCCGCCGGCGGCAGGCCGTCGTTGATCACGTCGGGGCTGGTGGGCATGGGGAGTCCCTCGTGAGGTGAGTAAATATGGCGGAATGAGCGGGCTACGCATCCGTAACCTACGGCAACGTAAGTATGACAGTGAAGAGGCCCGCAACACGAGAGCGGCACCACCACGACCCCTGAGGGCCGGGGCTCACACCCTTCGCATACCCCGGATCCGGTCCGCCTCCCAGGGCAACGAGCACGCCGATCCCCCGGACACCTATCCTGGGAGGGTCGGACAGCGCGGTCCGCACTCTGCTTTCCCGGGGGTGACGTCAGCACCGCGACAGCCCCGGACCCCCTGTGACAGAAGTGCTCAACCACTGCAAGGAGCCGCACACTGTGAGCAGTGCCGACCAGACCCCTGCCGCCAGCCCCGAACTCCGGGCCGACATCCGCCGCCTCGGTGACCTGCTGGGCGAGACCCTCGTACGACAGGAGGGCCAGGACCTCCTCGACCTCGTCGAACGCGTCCGCGCCCTGACCCGCACCGACGGCGAAGCAGCGGCCCAGCTCCTCGGCGACACGGACCTGGAGACCGCCGCACAGCTCGTGCGCGCCTTCTCCACGTACTTCCACCTCGCCAACGTCACCGAGCAGGTCCACCGCGCCCACGAGATGCGCGACCGCCGGGCCGCCGAGGGCGGGCTCCTCGCCCGTACCGCCGACCGGCTCAAGGACGCGGACCCCGAACACCTGCGCGAGACCGTCAAGAACCTGAACGTACGGCCCGTCTTCACCGCGCACCCCACCGAGGCCGCCCGGCGCTCCGTACTGAACAAGCTCCGCCGCATCGCCGCACTCCTCGAAACCCCCGTCATCGAGGCCGACCGGCGCCGCCAGGACATCCGGCTCGCCGAGAACATCGACCTCATCTGGCAGACCGACGAGCTGCGCGTGGTCCGCCCGGAGCCCGCCGACGAGGCGCGCAACGCCATCTACTACCTCGACGAACTCCACGCCAACGCCGTGGGCGACGTCCTGGAGGACCTGGCCGCCGAACTGGAGCGCGTCGGCGTCGAACTGCCCGCCGGCACCCGCCCCCTCACCTTCGGCACCTGGATCGGCGGCGACCGCGACGGCAACCCCAACGTGACGCCCGCCGTCACCTGGGAGGTGCTGATCCTCCAGCACGAGCACGGCATCACCGATGCCCTCGAACTCGTCGACCAGCTGCGCGGACTGCTCTCCAACTCCATCCGCTACACCGGAGCCACCGACGAGCTCCTCGCCTCCCTCCAGGCCGACCTGAAGGCGCTCCCCGAGATCAGCCCGCGCTACAAGCGGCTGAACGCGGAAGAGCCCTACCGGCTCAAGGCCACGTGCATCCGGCAGAAGCTCGTCAACACCCGCGAGCGCCTCGCCTCCGGCACCCCGCACCGCCCCGGCTGCGACTACCTCGGCACCGCCGAGCTCATCGCCGACCTGGCCCTCATCCAGACCTCGCTGCGCAAGCACAAGGGCGGCATCGTCGCCGACGGCCGCATGGACCGCACCATCCGCACGCTCTCCGCGTTCGGCCTGCAGCTCGCCACCATGGACGTACGCGAACACGCCGACGCCCACCACCACGCGCTCGGCCAGCTCTTCGACCGGCTCGGCGAGGAGTCCTGGCGCTACGCCGACATGCCCCGCGACTACCGGCAGAAGCTCCTCGCCAAGGAACTCCGCTCCCGTCGCCCGCTCGCCCCGACCCCGGCCCCGCTCGACGCCGCCGGCGAGAAGACCCTCGGTGTCTTCCACACCATCAAGGAAGCCTTCGAGCGCTTCGGCCCCGAAGTCATCGAGTCCTACATCATCTCGATGTGCCAGGGTGCCGACGACGTCTTCGCCGCTGCCGTCCTCGCCCGCGAGGCCGGACTCCTCGACCTGCACGGCGGCTGGGCCAAGATCGGCATCGTCCCGCTCCTGGAGACCACCGACGAGCTGCGCGCCGCCGACGTCATCCTCGACGAGATGCTCGCCGACCCCTCCTACCGCCTCCTCGTCTCCCTCCGCGGTGACGTCCAGGAGGTCATGCTCGGCTACTCCGACTCCTCCAAGTTCGGCGGCATCACCACCTCCCAGTGGGAGATCCACCGCGCCCAGCGGCGTCTTCGCGACGTAGCCCACCGCTACGGCGTGCGCCTGCGCCTCTTCCACGGCCGCGGCGGCACCGTTGGCCGTGGCGGCGGCCCCTCGCACGACGCGATCCTCGCGCAGCCCTGGGGCACCCTGGAGGGCGAGATCAAGGTCACCGAACAGGGCGAGGTCATCTCCGACAAGTACCTCATCCCGGCACTCGCCCGGGAGAACCTGGAGCTGACCGTCGCGGCCACCCTCCAGGCCTCCGCGCTGCACACGGCGCCCCGCCAGTCCGACGAGGCACTGGCCCGCTGGGACGCGGCCATGGACACCGTCTCCGACGCCGCCCACGCGGCCTACCGCAAGCTGGTCGAGGACCCCGACCTGCCGACCTACTTCCTCGCCTCCACCCCGGTGGACCAGCTCGCCGACCTGCACCTGGGCTCGCGGCCCTCCCGCCGCCCCGGCTCGGGCGTCTCGCTCGACGGCCTGCGCGCCATCCCGTGGGTCTTCGGCTGGACCCAGTCGCGGCAGATCGTGCCCGGCTGGTTCGGCGTCGGCTCCGGCCTCAAGGCCCTGCGCGAAGCCGGCCTCGGCACCGTCCTCGAAGAAATGCACGAGCAGTGGCACTTCTTCCAGAACTTCATCTCCAACGTCGAGATGACCCTGGCCAAGACCGACCTGCGCATCGCCCGGCACTACGTCGACACCCTCGTCCCCGACGAGCTCAAGCACGTCTTCGACGACATCGAGACCGAGCACGAGCTCACCGTGCAGGAAGTCCTCAAGGTCACCGGCTGCAAGGAACTCCTCGGCACCAGCCCGGTGCTCCAGCAGACCTTCGCCATCCGCGACGCCTACCTGGACCCGATCTCCTACCTCCAGGTATCGCTCCTCGCCCGCCAGCGCCAGGCAGCGGCACGCGGCGACGAGGCCGACCCGCTGCTCGCCCGGGCCCTGCTGCTCACCGTGAACGGTGTCGCCGCGGGCCTGCGCAACACCGGCTGAGTCACGCGCGTGCGGGTGCGGCCCTGTTCAGAGAGCGATGAACGTCGCCACGAGCAGGGCCGCACCCGCGATCCCGGTGCCCCACGCGGTCCGGGTCAGCCGCATTCCGCCGCCGATCACCAGGGCGGCCAGTACCAGCGCCCCGCCCAGCGGCACCCACGCATGCAGGAAGCCCGGCGTTCCGGTGCGTACGACGTCACCGGTGCCGGGCTTCACCACGACGGGGAAACGGGCACCCTTCTTCACCGCGACGGACCTCTCGATCGTCACGCCGGGACGCTTCCCGGACTCCGCGTCCGGTGTGAACGACCCCGTACACACGTCCTCGCCGCACCCCGTGACCGTCATCGTGCCGTGTTCACGGCCCTTGGCCAGGACGATGTGGTGCGCGGTGTTCCACGACGTCCACGCGCCCGCGACGAGCACGAGCAGGACAAGGCAGCCCGCGGCGAACATGCGGCCGTGGGCCAGCAGCCGGTGGGAGGAGCTCCGCTTCATGGAGGCCGATCTTTGGGCAGAGCGATGCCCTCGGTCAACCTGTGGCCGAAAATACCCCTGGAACCAGCAGGAATGTCAGGAGTTGTACGTGGACTGCGCCCGCTCGAGCCCGTCCGCCAGCAGCGACTCCACCGAGTCCGCCGCCCGGTCCACGAGGTAGGAGAGCTCCTTGCGCTCCGTGGACGAGAAATCCTTCAGCACGAAGTCCGCGACCTGCATCCGCCCCGGCGGCCGGCCGATCCCGAACCGCACCCGGTGGTAATCCGGGCCCATCGCCTTCGTCATCGACTTCAGCCCGTTGTGCCCGTTGTCGCCGCCACCCAGCTTCAGCCGCAGCATCCCGTAGTCGATGTCCAGCTCGTCATGGACCGCCACGATGTGGTCCGTGGGCACCTTGTAGAAGTCGCGCAGCGCGGTGACAGGACCGCCGGAGAGATTCATGTACGACATCGGCTTCGCCAGGACGACACGGCGGCTCGCAGGACCGGGCGGACCGATCCGGCCCTCCAGAACGTGCGCCTGGGCCTTCTGCGCCCGCTTGAACTTCCCGCCGATGCGCTCGGCCAGCAGGTCGGCGACCATGAACCCGACATTGTGCCGGTTCGCCTCGTACTCGGGGCCGGGGTTGCCGAGGCCCACGATCAGCCAGGGGTCGGTGGCGTCGGACATCGCGCTGGGTCTCCTCGCGTACGGACGGGTGGGATACAGGGAAACGGGGCGGCGGATCCCCGGAAGGGAACCGCCACCCCGTCAGTCAAGCAGGTGGAGCGAGGCTCAGGCCTCGGTGCTCTCGGTAGCGGCGCCCTCGGCGGCCGGCTCCTCGGCCTGCGCGGCGACGACCTGGAGGACGACGGCGTCCCCGTCACCCGCGAGCACGGAGCCCTTGGGCAGCGGGATGTCCTTGGCGAGGATCGAGTCACCGGCGTCGAGGCCCGCGATGGAGACCGTGACCGACTCGGGGATGTGCGTGGCCTCGGCCTCGACGAGCAGGGTGTTCTGCACGTACTCGAGAAGGTTGCCGCCCGGGGCCAGCTCGCCCTCGACGTGCACCGCGATCTCGACCTCGACCTTCTCGCCGCGCTTCACGGTGAGGAGGTCGACGTGCTCGATGTTGCCCTTGATGGCGTTGCGCTGGACGGCCTTCGGGATGACCAGGGCGTCCTTGCCCTCGATCTCGAGACCGATCAGGACGTTGGCGGTGCGGAGCGCGAGCTGCAGCTCGTGACCCGGCAGCGTGATGTGGACGGGCTCCGCGCCGTGGCCGTAGACGACCGCGGGGACCAGGTTGGCACGACGGGTACGGCGGGCAGCGCCCTTGCCGAACTCGGTACGGGCCTCGGCGGCGAGCTTGATCTCGGCCATGATGCACTCCTCGTAAGGTGACGAAAGTCGGACGGTCACCCGGCCCACGACAGGCCTGCTACGAAGAGCGCGTCGATAACGGACCGGCGGCTCCCATGAGAACTCATGAGAACGGCCTCCCTCGCCGAGCAACTCGCTGAGTCTACCCGGCGGGGAGGCCGCATCCCAAAGTGGATCACTCGCAGGCGTCAGTCGCCCTGCTCCTCGAAGAGGCTCGTCACCGAACCGTCCTCGAACACCTCTCGCACCGCACGCGCGATGGTCGGGGCGATCGAGAGCACCGTGATCTTGTCGATCTCCAGCTCACCCGGGGTCGGCAGGGTGTCCGTGAAGACGAACTCACTGACCTTGGAGTTCTTCAGGCGATCCGCGGCGGGGCCCGAGAGGACGCCGTGCGTCGCCGTCACTATGACGTCCTCGGCGCCGTGCGCGAACAGGGCGTCCGCAGCGGCGCAGATGGTGCCACCCGTGTCGATCATGTCGTCGACCAGGACACAGACCCGGCCCTCGACGTTGCCCACGACCTCGTGGACGCTGACCTGGTTGGGGACGTCCTTGTCGCGGCGCTTGTGCACGATCGCCAGCGGGGCGTCCAGGCGGTCGCACCAGCGGTCGGCGACGCGCACCCGGCCGGCGTCCGGGGAGACGATCGTCAGCTTCGAACGGTCGACCTTCGCGCCGACGTAGTCGGCGAGGATCGGCAGGGCGAACAGGTGATCGACCGGACCGTCGAAGAAGCCCTGGATCTGGTCCGTGTGCAGATCGACGGTGAGGATGCGGTCCGCACCCGCCGTCTTCATCAGGTCCGCGATCAGACGGGCCGAGATCGGCTCGCGGCCACGGTGCTTCTTGTCCTGACGGGCGTAGCCGTAGAAGGGCACGATCACCGTGATCGAACGGGCGGACGCGCGCTTCAGCGCGTCCAGCATGATCAGCTGCTCCATGATCCACTTGTTGATCGGAGCCGTGTGGCTCTGGATCAGGAAGCAGTCGGCGCCGCGGGCGGACTCCTGGAAACGTACGTAGATCTCACCGTTGGCGAAATCGAAGGCCTTCGTCGGCACGAGGCCGACACCCAACTGGTGCGCAACCTCCTCGGCCAGCTCGGGGTGGGCGCGGCCGGAGAAGAACATCAGTTTCTTCTCGCCGGTCGTCTTGATCCCGGTCACAGCACAGTCTCCTCAGACGTGTTTCTGGCGCTGCACGCATGTGTCCGATGTGCAACGAGCCAGCCGAAATGGGTGAGCATCTATCACGGTACGCCGAGTCAGGCGCGCCTGTTTCCGGTCAGCTTTCGCTGCCGGTCTCCTGGGTGGCGGCCTGAGCGGCCTGCGCCGCGGCACTGCCGGGACGCTTCCGGGCCACCCAGCCCTCGATATTCCGCTGCTGGCCCCGTGCGACGGCCAGCGAACCGGCGGGCACGTCCTTGGTGATGACCGAACCGGCCGCGGTGTAGACGCCGTCCCCGACCGTGACAGGCGCCACAAACATATTGTCCGCACCGGTCCGGCAGTGCGACCCGATCGTCGAGTGGTGCTTGGCCACACCGTCGTAGTTCACGAAGACGCTCGCCGCACCGATGTTGGTGTGGTCGCCGATCGTCGCGTCGCCGACGTAGCTGAGGTGCGGCACCTTGGTGCCCTCGCCGATCGTGGTGTTCTTGAGCTCCACGTACGCACCGGCCTTGGACTTCGGACCCATCCGCGTCCCGGGCCGCAGATACGCGAACGGGCCGACGGTCGCCCCGGGGCCCACCTCGGCCCCGTCGGCGACGGTGTTGTCCACGCGGGCGCCCGCGTGGACGACGGTGTCCTTCAGCCGGGAGTTCGGACCGACCTCGGCGTCCTCCGCGAGGTGCGTCGTGCCCAGCAGCTGGGTTCCCGGGTACACGACCGCGTCACGCTCGTACGTGACCGTCGCGTCGATCAGGGTCGACGCCGGCTCCACGATCGTCACACCGGCCAGCATGGCGCGCTCCAGGAGCCGCTCGTTGAGCAGCCGCCGGGCCTCGGCCAGCTGGAGCCGGTTGTTGATGCCGAGGATCTCCCGGTGGTCACCCGCGACGGAGGCTCCCACCCGGTGACCGGCCGCGCGGAGGATCGACAGGACGTCGGTGAGGTACTCCTCGCCCTGGCTGTTGTCGGTGCGGACCTTGCCGAGCGCGTCGCTGAGCAGCCGCCCGTCGAACGCGAAGACGCCGGAGTTGATCTCCCGGATCGCACGCTGGTCCTCGGAGGCGTCCTTGTGCTCGACGATCTCGATGACCGCGCCGGTGGCCGCGTCGCGGACGATCCGGCCGTAGCCGGTGGAGTCCGGGACCTCGGCGGTCAGCACGGTGACGGCGTTGGCGTCGGCGGCGTGCGTGGCGGCGAGCGCGGAGAGGGTCTCGCCGGACAGCAGCGGGGTGTCGCCGCAGACGACGATCACGGTGCCGTCGACGGTGCCGCCGAGCTCCTCGAGCGCCATCCGCACGGCGTGCCCGGTGCCGTTCTGCTCGGCCTGGTAGGCGGTGCGTACGGGGGTGTCCCCGGCGGTGAGATGCGCGGTGACCTGCTCGCTCGCATGGCCGACGACCACGACGAGGTGCTGGGGGTCGAGCTCACGGGAGGCGGCGACGACATGTCCGACGAGCGAGCGCCCGGAGATCTCGTGCAGGACCTTGGGGGTCTTCGACTTCATGCGGGTGCCCTCACCCGCTGCGAGGACGACTACGGCTGCCGGGCTGTTGGCGCTCACGGATGTGCCCTTCGGCTTCGGGTGGTGGACACCCGCAGGATACCGGGGGTGTTTCCGCACGAAACGAGCGCGGGCCCCGACCGTGAGGTCGGGGCCCGCGTGTGGCTCCGCCGCTAGGACTCGAACCTAGACCGAACATCTCCAAAGGATGCCGTGCTACCGATTACACTACGGCGGATCATCGCGTCAGATCTTACCTGAGCCTGAGTTTGGCTTGGCTGGAGATGCCGCACCACCACTCCTCAATGCGACGATACAGATCGGCGCCTCGCGAGACCCGAACAACAAGGCAGCCCCGGTAGTTGTCGCCGACATTCTTTCGCACAGTCTTCGGGTTGTGCTTCTTCAGTGTCGTCTTCTGCAGTGCAGGGGTGTCGATCCGGACAAGTTCGGTCCAGTAGCGTTCGGCAGCCTCCACGTCGGCGGACTCGTGGATCATCACTCGGTAGCGCAGGTGCTCTCGCTCGACGCCGAGCAGATCGAGCCAGGCCAGATGGACCACGATCACATCTGGGTCGCTGTTGATGAATGTGACTGTCTCCCGTCGGCTGTACGACTTGTCCTTGCACCCCTCCGCCCAGTACAGGGCGACGCCGGCGAAGAACAGTTCCCGGTCTGTCATGGTGCCGATGTCGGCCTTCGCGGCCGCCTTGGTCTGTTGCCGCTCGGCGTCCCGCACAGCCAGTTCGTGGTCCCATCGCATCCGCCCTGCGAGCCGCGCCTGTTCGATGGCTGTGCGACTCCGGACGGGCTTCGGCAGGTCCCGTACCCACAGCGAGATCGAACCCTTCGAGCACCCCAGCTCCACCTGGATCGCGTCGTACGTCATTCCCTGAAGCCGTAGCTCCCGGGCCTTCGCCCGCAGGTCGTCCTTGGCGTTCGGGCGCTTCGTCCACTCCGGTGCCGGTTCGCCCTCCAGGAGGCGGTTCAGGATGTCGTTGTTGTCGACGCGCAGCCGGTCGCGGATCTGGCGGCGGTCCCGGAGCTCCTCGAAGTTCTCGTACTTGCCGCTGGCATGTGTCATACGAAAACGATCGTCCGGAATGCGGACGTTCGGCCCGGAACGATGAGCGGTTCACCGGATCGTGGGATCTGCGCACCGTTCGCCGCCCGGCCGGTGACGTCGTGTGCTGGCGGAGTCACCCGAAAATGGGATGCGTCCGCCCGTAGTCTGGATGCCATGACCGCAACGGGGGCAGACCTGGAAGCGGCGGGTTCGACCACCCGCAGCTACTGGTGGTGGGAACGGCGGCGCAGTGTCGCCCTGGATGTAGGACTGGCGCTGGTTTCGGCGCTGGAGTGTGCGCTGGAGGGGGTGGAGTTCGCCGGGGACACCGGGATGCCGGTGCCCATCGGGGTGCTCTTCGGGCTGCTGGCCGGGTCCGTGCTGGTGGTGCGCAGGCGCTGGCCGATCGCCGTGGTGCTGGTGTCGATAGCGACGACGCCTGCCGAGATGGGCTTCCTGATGGGGCTGGTCGGCCTGTACACCCTGGCCGCCTCCGACGTACCGCGCAGGATCACCGTCGTCCTCACGGGGATGACGCTCGTCGGCACGTTCGTCGTCACCTATGTACGGCTGCGGCAGAGCGTCAGCGACCATGCCGACTTCGGGCCCGGCGACTGGTACGTACCGCTGCTGTCGCTCTTCATGTCGCTGGGGATGACGGCACCGGCCGTGCTCTTCGGGCTGTACATCGGGGCCAGGCGGCGGCTCATGGAGAGTCTGCGGGAGCGGGCCGACTCGCTGGAGCGGGAACTGTCGCTCCTGGCGGACCGGGCCGAGGAGCGGGCCGAGTGGGCGCGTACCGAGGAGCGGACCAGGATCGCCCGCGAGATGCACGACGTGGTCGCGCACCGGGTCAGCCTGATGGTGGTGCACGCGGCGGCGCTGCAGGCGGTTGCTCCGAAGGATCCGGCGAAGGCCGTGCGCAACGCGGCGCTGGTGGGTGACATGGGCCGGCAGGCGCTGACGGAGCTCCGGGAGATGCTGGGGGTCCTGCGCAGCGGGGACGCGTTCATCGCCCCGCCGGAGGGGCGGGTGCCGCTCGCGTCGGTGGGGCTGGCCGCGGCTGCGGCTGCTGCGGCGGCTGTGGAGGACGGGCCCCGGCTGCGGGAGGTGGAGGTGCTCATCGCGCAGTCCCGCGAGGCCGGTATGACGGTGGAGCTGTCGGTGGACGGGGAGCTGCGCCTGTACGCCCCGGAGGTCGAGCAGACGGCGTACCGGGTGGTGCAGGAGGCGCTGACGAATGTGCACAAGCACGCGGCGGGCGCGAAGACCTGGGTGCGGCTGGCGCATCGTGGCGCGGAGGTCGCGATGCAGGTGGAGAACGGTCCGACGGACGGTGCCACGGCGGATGCGGGCCTGCCGAGCGGCGGTAACGGCCTGATCGGGATGCGGGAGCGGGTGCTGGGTCTGGGCGGTGTCTTCGTCTCGGGTCCGACGGACGCGGGTGGCTTCCGGGTCTCCGCGGTCCTGCCGGACGCTTCCGGCCCGTCCGGCGTGTGAGGACGGCGGGGGCGGGCCCGGGTGGTCAGCCCGAGGTGAGCCGCTCCGGCTGCACTCCGCCGACCAGTGTCGCCAGGGCCCCGTCGATGTCGGATCCGAGGTACCAGTCGCCGGTGTGGTCGATGGAGTAGACCCGGCCGTCGCTGTCGATCGCGAGG
The DNA here is from genome assembly GCF_042736635.1 of Streptomyces sp. NPDC060035. Taxonomy (NCBI): domain Bacteria; kingdom Bacillati; phylum Actinomycetota; class Actinomycetes; order Kitasatosporales; family Streptomycetaceae; genus Streptomyces; species Streptomyces sp. NPDC060035. Next base: position 147,444 of record NZ_JBHWVO010000007.1, on the reverse strand, counting down.
ACCGCCTGGCCGTCGCCCTCCTCGCCGAGCGGGGCGACTTCCGTCCCCAGCGCGCGCCCCAGATCGCCGAGTGTCCGTGCCAGGTGCAGTCCGCTCAGGGGGTCGATGCGTACTGCGGCGGGTGCGATCTGCCGACCGGGTGCGGACGCGGTGATGCGCAGTCCGCCGAACTCGGCCCATGCCTCGACCGCGGCCGGGAAGACCGCGTGCTGGTGGCCGGCGGGCGAGGCGTGGGAGCGCAGGGCGTCGGCCCACTCCTCGGCCTGCCGGATGTCCCAGCGTCCCGGTTGCCACCCGGCCTCGCGCAGTGCGGCGTCGACGGCGACGGTGAAGCGGGTGGTGGCGCTGCGGTCCTGCTGGGCGGGGAGTTCGGTTCGGTCGTGCATCTGTTCGCGGTCAGCCCTTCTCGGCGGTGGTCGCCGCACCGGAGGCGGTGAGGTCGACGGGGCGTACGCCGAAGTGGGCGAGCATCGCCGTACAGGAGCGGCAGGGCGGCGCGTAGCTGCCGTGCAGCGGGTCGCCGTCCTCGCGGATACGGCGGGCGGTGAGGCGGGCGTGCTTGAGTACGCGGCGCGCTTCGCCGCTGGTCAGGGCTTTGCGCTGGGCGCGTTTGGAGCGGCCGGTGTCGGCTGCGGTGAGTTGCCGGGACAGCAGTATCGCTTCGGGGCAGCGTCCGGTGAAGCGTTCGCGCTGGCCGCTGGTGAGGGTGTCGAGGAAGTCCTGCACGAGTGGGTGGAGCACGGGCGGCTGGTCGCCCTTGCCGGCCGTGCAGGTCAGTGTCTCCCCGCGTACGGACAACGCTGCGGCCACGGCCGGCAGGATGCCGTCGCGGCGGTGCAGGAGATGGGGTGCGGTGCTGGCTCCGGTGGTGCTCCAGCTGAGTCTCGGATCTCCTGATGTGACTGTCTGTGCAGTGTGCATGGTGCTGGTGTCCCTCCCGCGCCCGCAGCGGCAGCTGCAGATGTGCACGCCCCCGCGTTGCGGGGGACAGCCTGCCAAATGTGCAGGGTGCTGGGGAAGCTGGGGCGGTGAAACGTGTCTGCGTGTCGCGGTTCGGCGGCCCGGCCGTCGCGCGTCCGTCACGCGACAGTGACGTTCGGTGAGGGAAACGGAGGGGCGGGACCCCTTGTTGCGCCACCGCATAGGCTGTGCTGAACACCAGACGCAGCAGGGGGCAACCGCCATGACGACAGGTCGGCTCGGGCAGCAAGCCGCGCCACCGAACGCGGCCTATGCCGGGCAGGTCGTGCACTTCCCGGATCCGGTCCGGGCGTCCCGCCACCCCAGAGGTGTGCGCGTGGACGAGAACGGCCATCCGGAGCTTTCGCCGTACGCGCGCGGCGCCGCGGAGATTGCTGATCCCCCGCCGGGGTTCGGCATCGACGAGCTGCGGCTCACCGACTACGTGTCGGCGAACGCGGCCATGGCGGCGAGCGGTCATGAGCTGTGGGACACCATCCCGGCCGTGGCGACCCCGCACGGCTGGACGTGGCATCACGTGTCCGGTGGCCGGCGCATGGAGCTCGTCCCGGTCGAGGTGAAGGCGCTGCTGCGTCATCACGGCGGCCTGGCGACGACCCAGGTGGACCAGAACCGGCGCGGTACGCGGCCGCTGCAGGAGACGAGGCCCGCCCACTTCCGGTTGCCGAAGGGCGCGGTGGCGGTGAGCGAGCAGCAGATCCTGGGTGTCGAGGAGGATCTCGGTTACCGCCTTCCGGGTCCGTACCGCTCGTTCCTGAAGGCGGCGGGCGGTGCGGCCCCGGTCGGTGCGGCGCTCGATGCGGAGCTCGGACTGCTGGTCGACCAGCCCTTCTTCACGGTGCGTGAAGAGGCGGCCGTGAACGACCTGGTGTACGTCAACAAGTGTCTGCGGGACCACTTCACGAAGGACTATCTGGGCGTCGGTTTCGTCCAGGGCGGCATCATCGCTGTGAAGGTGCGGGGCAGCGACGTGGGATCGGTGTGGTTCTGCGCCTACGACGATGCCAGGGACCAGGACGGCTGGAGCGTGCACGAGCGCGTGGACCGGCTGCTGCTTCCCTGCGGTTCGGACTTCGACGCCTTCCTCCAGCGTCTCGCGGGTAATCCGCCGGAGCTGGAGACCGTGGCGAACCTGATGGTGGACGGTGGCTTCGCGCAGGCCGTCCCGGTGGAGGGGTGAGCGCGGTGGTGACCTTCGCGCAGGCACAGGAGCGGGCGGACGAGTGGGTCAACGGTGACGTGCCCGCGTATCAGCACCGTGAGGTGCGTGTCCGTGAGTTCGAGCTGGGCTTCGTGGTGTGGGCCGAGGACCGGGCGGAGGGCCCTGTTTCGGACGGGGGCCGTCAGCGGCTGGTGATCGCCCGTGACAGCGGTGAGGCCACGCTGTGGCCGGGGTTGCCTGTGGGTGAGGTGATCCGGCGGTACGAGGAGGAGTACGGGGTGTCCGATGCGGTGCCGGTTTCTCCGGAGCCGCCGGCGCGTATCGATCTGAATCAGACGTCGTTCCTTCTGAGTCCGCCGGAGTGGCTCCAGGAGGCGGCGGACAAGCTGGGGATTCCGGACCGGCGTGCGGAGGCTGCCCCGGAGGCGCCGTCCGCAGCGGCTCCGGTTCCCCTCCCCGCTCCCGCTCCCCTTCCCACGCCGGTTCCTTCCGGGCCGGAAGGTTCGGGTGAGGCCGGGTGGCCTGCTGCGGGCGGGCGGCGCGACTACGAGCCCACCTCGTCCGACGGGGTGCCCGCGGGCGGTACGCCGTGGGCGGGCACGGACACGAACGCGGGCTCGGACGACGGTGCGGTGCCGCTGCCGGCGACGGTGTTCGCGCCGCCGCTCTCCGGATCGGACGACGACGGGACGCCGCCGCCGGTCGTATCGGCGGAGGCGCCCACGGCGCTGATGTCCGGGGGCAGTCAGCTGCCCAGGACCGCGGTCGTCCCCGGGCTCAACCCGCAGGCCGGTGCCCCGGGTTCACCTGTGTCCGGGGCTGCCGCCACTCCTGCGGCTCCGGGGCGCGGTGCGGGTGACATCGCGGACGCGGCGACCAGTAAGGCCGTTGTGTCGCCGCGTGGTGGGCGTGGGACCGGTTCGACGACTCCGCCGCCGCCCGGGGCACCCGGTATCCCGGGTGCGCGGCCCGGTGCGACGCCGCCGCCGTCGGGGCCGGGTGCGCCCGGTGCGCCGGCCGGTGGCTACGTACCGACGCAGCTTGTCTCGCAGCTCGGCCCGCCCGGTGCTCCGGGCGCCCCGCAGCCGCCTGGTCCTCCCGGCCCTCCTGGGGCGACGCCGCCTCCGGGTGGTGGGGTGCATCACGCCGCGACGATGTTCGCCGATGCGAGCATCGGCGGCCCGAACGCTCCGCGGCCCCCGGGCCCGCCCGGTGCTCCGGGCGCCCCTGGCGCCCCGCAGCCCCCTGGCCCTCCCGGTCCTCCGGGGGCGATGCCGCCTCCGGGTGGTGGGGTGCATCACGCTGCGACGATGTTCGCCGATGGGAGCATCGGCGGCCCGGGTGCTCCGCAGCCCCCCGCCCCGCCCGGTTCCACGCCGCCCCCCGGCGGCGGGGTCCATCACGCCGCGACCATGATGGCGGGCCCGGGTCAGGTCGGCCCGGGTGCGCCGCAGCCTCCCGGTCCGCCCGGCCCTCCGCCCGGGATGCCGGGTCCGCACACCCCGCCGCCTCCGGCGTACGGCTACCCGCAGCAGCCGTCCGGCCGGCCGACGATCGGCCCCGGCTACCAGGCCGTGCTGCGCTTTCGCGCGCCCGACGGCAGTGAGCAGCAGCTGATCCGCCGGTCGGCGCCCGGTACTCCGCACCCGGAGTGGCAGATGCTGCACGAGCTGCGGGCGATGAACGTGCCGCCGCAGCAGGTCATCGAGCTGCATACGGAGCTGGAGTCGTGTGAGCTGCCCGGTGGTTACTGCGCGCGGATGATCCGGGAGACCTGGCCGCAGGTGCGGATCACGAGCGTTGCCCCGTACGGGACGGACCATGCGAGCCGGCAGCAGGGCATGCAGCATCTGCTCACGCATCAGGGCGAGCTGCACCAGGTCGCCGACGGTCCGGCGCGGCCGGCTCCGGTGCGGGCTCCGCTGCCGCAGATGCCGCCGGCCGGCGCCGTGCCGCCCGAGGCGCTCGCGGAGGAGCTGCTGCAGGCATTCGGCCCGCAGGGTGTGCTTCGTTTCGATCAGCGTGCGGTGTCCCGTCAGGGTGTGCCCGAGGTGGTGGGGCGGACGCTCGTGTGGGCGGGCCTGCCCGCTGATTTCGGGCCGTTCTTCTGGGCGCAGCCGGGGCAGCCGGTGGTGCCGACGCTGGCTGAGCTGGCCGCGCAGCGTCAGGTGCAGCCGGCTTCGGACGCGGGTTCGTACCTGGTGATGGGGTCGGACTTCGGCCGGGCGATCTGTGTGCAGTACGGCACGGCGAACATCGTGGCCGTGCCGGTCGAGCCGGGTCCGGGTGGGCAGTCGATCCCGCCGCAGTTCGTGAACACCGGGCTGCCGGAGTTCGTGCGCTCGATGGCGTTGCTGGGCCGGATGTGGCGGCTGCGGTTCGGGCTGAATCCGGAGCAGGCGGGCCGTTGGACGGTTGATTTCCAGGCGCAGTTGGTGGCTCTGGACCCGGCGGCGCTCGCGTCGCCGGAGAGCTGGTGGTCGGTTCTGCTGGAGCAGATGTGGGACGGACTGCTCTGACCTGACCCGTTGTGTGCCGGACGCCCGGACCCCTGATGGGGCCGGGCGTCCTGTGCGTGCGGGAGCTGTGATGCCTGTCGCTTCCGTCCGGAAAGGGAGTGGCCGATTCCGACTTCCGGCAGCAATTGCCGCATCCTTGACGTATTGCTTGGTGGTCGGGGAATCGGAGAGCGGGAAAGAGGGCGTCAGGGATGAGTGGTGGACCGGTGTCCGCGTACGACTTCGTCGGTGTACGGGGACGTGGTTACCGTCCGGAGCAGGTGGACCGCACCGTGGCCGCTCTGTCGGCGGAGCGGGACGGGGTGCTGGAACGGCTCTCCCGGCTGACGGACCTGGCCGAGGAGCTGACGGCCGAGTCGGTGCGGCTGGGCGAGGAGGTGGCCTCGCTCGCGCCGCAGACGTATGTCTCGCTGGGGGAGCGGCCCCAGCAGATCCTGGTCCTCGCGGAGGCCGAGGCCGAGGCGTCCCGTGGGGCGGCGCTGGAGGAGGCGCAGGAGCTGCGGGACGCGGCTGATGCGGCGGGCCGGGCGGTTCGTGGGGCGGCGCGTGCGGACGCCGGGAGTGTGCGGGCGGCCGCGGAGGCCCGGGCGGAGGAGGTGCTGGCCGCGGCGCGGGGCACGGCCGGGGGTCTCGTCGAGGAGGCGCGCGCGGAGGCCGGTGGGGTGCGTGGTGTCGCCGCGGAGGAGATGGCGGAGACCCGTCGTCGTACGACCGGTGTGCTCGCCCATCAGGAGCAGGAGCATGCCGAGCGGGGGAAGGCCGCCGAGGACGGGATCGCGGCCGCCGAGGCAGCTGCCCTGGCGCGTGAGGAGGAGCTGACAGCGCGGGGCGAGGCGCTGCTCGCGACGGCGCGGCGGGAGCTCTCCGAGACGGAAGAGGCTGCCAGGCACGGTCAGGAGGACGCCGATGCCCGGGCCGCGGAGTTGCTTTCCGCGGCCGGGGCGGCCCGGGAGCGTGTGGTCAGGGAGACGGAGCGGGTTCGGCGTGAGCACGAGGAGGGCTGCGAGGAGGTGCGGGCGCACATGACGCACGTACGTAATTCGCTGGCCGCGCTCACCGGGCGTACGGATCCTGCGGAGAGCTGAGCGGGCGGCCTGCGGGTGGGGCGCCGGCCAGGATCCAGGGTTCGACGGCCTCGTACTGGCGGCGCTGTTCGCTGTCCGTGCCCCGGCCGAGCACGGTCCCCAGCCAGCCGGCCAGGAAGCCGAACGGGATGGAGACGAGTCCGGTCGTGGTGAACGGGAACCAGTTGAAGTCGCGTCCGGGGAACACGGCACCGGGTGATCCGGAGACGAGGTTGGTGCCGGTGATGAGGACGAGGACGCAGGCGGTGCCGCCCAGGAGTGTGCAGAGCAGTCCGGTGCGGGTGAAGCGCCGCCAGAACATGCTGTAGACGAGCGCGGGGGCGATCGCCGATGCGCCGATGCAGAACGAGAGCGTGACGAGTGCCTGGACGTTCCATTGCCGGGCGAGTACGGCGAGGACGACGGCGAGTGCCCCGACTCCGACCGCGGCGGCCTGCGCCGTACCCATCTCGATCCGGCCCGCGACGGGCTCCTTGCCCCGGTCGCGTATGCCGTGCAGTCCGTGGGCGAACAGGTCGTGGGCGAGGGAGTTGGCGCAGGCCAGGATCATTCCGGCGACGGAGGCGAGCAGGGTCAGGAAGATCGCCGTGGTCATGGTGGTGACGACGAGTGCCCCGATCGCGCCACCGCCGGCGACGGCTGCCGCGAGCTGGAGGATCGCGCTGTTGCCCTGCGCGCCGGCTGCGCTGATGCGCTCGTGTCCGACGAGTGCCGCGGCGCCGAAGCCGATGACGGCGAGCAGCAGGCAGAGCCCTACGACGACGCAGACCGCCCAGGACAGGGAGCGGCGGACGGCCTGTGCGCTGCGGACGCTCGTCATCCGCATGGTGATGTGGGGCAGGCATGCGGCGCCGAGGACGACGGTCAGTTCGGAGCTGATCATGTCCAGGTCGCTGCCGCCGAACTGCAGCCCGGAGTGCAGGTAGGCGGCGCCCGCGCCGCTGCCGCTCTCGGCGGCCCGGAGGAGGGCGCCCGTGTCCCAGTCGAAGCGGTTGAGGACGAGTACGGAGACGAGCAGCCCGGCGCCGAGGAGTGCCACGGTCTTGATGATCTGGATGAGGGCGGTGCCCTTCATCCCGCCGATCGCCGCGTAGCAGATCATCACGATGCCGAGGGTGACGATGGAGCCGGTCCGGAAGCCGGAGCTGTCGAAACCGAGGATGAAGGCGAGCAGATTGCCGCTCCCGGCGAGCTGGACGACCATCAGTGGCACCAGGGCGGCGAGGGTGACCGTGCAGGAGGCGATGCGGGCGGCCCGGCCGGGGGCCCGGCGGGTGAGCATGTCGCCCATGGTGAACCGGCCCGCGTTGCGCAGGGGTTCGGCGAGCAGGAACATCAGCAGGACGAGCGAGAGCACGGTGCTGAGGGCGAGGACGAGGCCGTCGTGGCCGGTGAGGGCGATGACGCCGGTGGTGCTGAGGACGGTGGCGGCGGAGAGGTAGTCGCCGGCGATGGCGAAGCCGTTGCGCAGCGGGGAGAGCGAGCGGTAGCCGGTGTAGAACTCGTCGAGGTCGTCGCGGTCCGGGCCGGTCATGACGCAGAGGAGCAGGGTGACGCTGGCGACGGCGATGAATGCCGTCAGGGACATGGTCTGGGCGGACTCGTCGAATCCGTTCATCGGCGTGCTCCGGTCCTGCGGCGTTCGGCCGGCCCGTCGCCTCTGTCGTGGTGGGCGCCCCGGTTGCGCAGTCCGGCGCAGAGCGGGTCGACGGTGCGCCGGGCGGTCCACTCGTAGACGGCGATGGCCACGAGGGTGACGGGGAGCTGGCACAGGCCGAGGAGGAGGCCTGTCGTCAGGCCGCCGTCACCGACGGGGCCGGTCATCAGGCCGGGTGCGTATCCGGAGAGCAGCAGGAACAGCGTGAAGTAGCCGAGTGCGGTCAGCGTCGCGACGCGGCGCAGCACGCGGTAGGCCGTGCGCAGGCGACGCAGATCGCCGTGGTGGCCGGGCGCGGGGAGGGGGGTGGCGGCGGGGGCGGGCCATCGCGGTGGTGGCTGCGGTGACGAATGCTGCCAGGGCAGGAGGTACTCGCCCGGGTACGGGGGTGGCTGCGGGCGCTCTCGCGGTGGCCGGGGAGGGCGCATGCGCGGTGGCGGGTAGGCGGGTTGCGGCGGGAGCGGGGGTTGGCGCCGCGGTGGGTGCGCGGGTTGCTGCGGGTGGTCGTACGACATGTGGGGTGGTGCTCCTTGCATGGCTCGGGTCCGGGGTCGGACTGCAAGGCAGGAGCGCGGGTGCGCTGTTGGGAGCGCGAACGCTACTCGTGGGTAGCGCTGCTGGGGAGGGCTACGCCCGAACTACTTCGGGTAACCGTTCACATGTCTAGTCCTTGCGCCCCGTGGGAGGTGTTCTCGCGCTCGTCGAGGGCCGGGAAGCACCGCGGGGCCACGACGATGAGCACCAGCAGGGCGAGTGCGGCTGCCCCCGCGGCGCCGACGAACAGGTAGTCGGCGGCTGTGCCGACGGCCCGGCGCAGATGCTCCGTCGCGGCGGGGGCAAGGGCGGGGGAGGGGGAGGGCGCGGGATCCTCCAGCGCATGCGAGACCGCGGATCTCCAAGGACTTCGCGGACGCCCAGGCGCTCTCCGGCGGGTACGTCGACGACCTGAAGCAGGCGTCGACGACGAAGGAGGCCGTCCCTGTCCTTCGATGAGCCGCGGGTCATCGACGTGTCGCTGCCGCGCGTCGACCGACGACGATACCGACGCCTTCAACGAGGGCATGGACGGCTTCCAGCGCCGACGTCACTGCGGCAGCGGCCGTATCTGTCCGGACCGGCCGGCGTCACCGAATTCGTGGCATGGGCCCCAAGGCGCAGTTCGGCCTTACCCCCGGGCCCCACGTCGGAGGATGCCCGAAAGGCGGCTCCCCGAGTGCGGTTCACACCCGGGGGACCGCTTCGCCTGCGGCTCTTCGTGCTACTTGATCCCGAGGATCTGTTCCAGCGGGTCGATGGCGAAGTAGACGAGGAAGAGCACCGCGGTGCCCCAGAGCAGCCAGTGGACCTCGCGGGCCTTGCCCAGGCAGGCCTTGATGATGACGTAGGCGATGAAGCCGGCGCCGATGCCGTTGGTGATGGAGTAGGTGAACGGCATGACGACGATGGTGAGGAACGCCGGGACGGCGAGCTCGTAGCGGTCCCAGTCGATGTGCTTGACCTGGGTCATCATCAGGAATCCGACCGCGACGAGTGCGGGCGACGCGGCCTGCATCGGCACGATGGTCAGTATGGGGGTGAAGAAGAGGGCCAGGGCGAACAGGCCGCCGGTGACGAGGTTGGCGAAGCCGGTGCGGGCGCCTTCGCCGACACCCGCGGCGGACTCGATGTAGGTGGTGGCGGACGAGGCGGAGGCGGCGCCACCGGCGACCGCGGCCGCGCCGTCGATGAGCAGGACCCGGCCCAGGCCGGGGACCTGGCCGCGTTCGTCGAGGAGTCCGGCTTCGGCGGTCACACCGACGACGGTGCCCATCGTGTCGAAGAAGTCCGACAGGACGAGGGTGAAGATGAGCAGGACAACCGTCAGGACGCTGATCTGTCCGAACGAGCCGAGCAGGTCGAACTGGCCGAGCAGCCCGAAGTCGGGTGCGGCGACAGGCTTGTCGGGCAGGGAGGGGGCGGTCAGACCCCAGGACTTGATGTCGGCCAACGAGTTGACGATGACGGAGAGGACGGTCATCAGGACGATGCTGATGAGGATGGCGCCCTTGACCTTGCGGGCGAGGAGCACGACCGTCACGATCACGCCGAGACAGAAGACGAGCATGGGCCAGCCGGTGAGGGTGCCGGTGCCGAGCTGAACGGGAACCGTGGTGTTCGCGGCGTCCGGGATGCGGGTGACGAACCCGGCGTCGACGAAGCCGATGAAGGCGATGAACAGGCCGATGCCGACGCTGATGGCTTGTTTGAGGGCCTGTGGAATGGCGTACATGATTGCTTCGCGCAGGCCGGTCGCCACCAGTGCGCAGATCAGCAGGCCCTCAAGAACGATGAGGCCCATCGCGTCGTCCCAGGCCATCAGGGGGGCGACCTGGTAGGCGACGACGGCGTTGATGCCCAGGCCCGCGGCCAGGGCGAGTGGCAGGTTGCCGCCCACGCCCATGATCAGGGTCATCACCGCGGCCACGAGGGCGGTGGCGGTGACCAGCTGAATGGTGTCCAGCTGCTCGCCGAACTTGTCCTTCGCGCCGCCGAGGATGATCGGGTTGAGCACGAGGATGTACGCCATGGTGAAGAAGGTGGCGAAGCCACCGCGTACTTCCCGGCCGTAGGTCGATCCGCGTTCGCTGATGCGGAAGAACCGGTCGAGAGCGCCGCCTGATCTGGTCGGCGGTATACCGGTCGTGTCGGCCGGGCTTGTCTTGCTGGAGTGCATGACGGTGTCTCCTGGGCCTGCAACGGTTGAGGGGAAGAGGCGAGCCGCCGCTGCCGGGTACGGGTGACAGGCAGTTGTGTGAACACGTGTGCGGCGCCTTGCCGTGCGGATCATACGTGTCAGGGTCGAACCATCAAGGGCCTTGGAGCGGGCCGGGTTTGATGGCTTGAACTGATCTGTCTGTTCCTACGGAATCGCCGGTGATCTATTGCGTCAAAGCATGATTCAGGCGACAGCGACCATGGATTTTTCGGTGACGCTCCCGCTACGTTCTGTATGTGCATCCTCCACCCCCTTTCAACGCGCGTGCTGCCCGAGCCCTGCGTGAAAAGCTCGGGATGGCCCACGGCCACGTCGCCTACGGCATGCGGGCCTCCTACGCGACGGCTCACATCACCCCCGATCACATCGCGGCCTGGGAGCGCGGCAGCGCCCTGCCCAACGCGAGTGAACTCGCGGCGCTGGCAGGGGCGTTGTGGTGTCATCCCCGCGAACTCATGGGACGCCCGCACACCTTGCGAGATCACCGCATCGCCCGCGGGATCGCGCCCGAGGACGTCGCCCGCGGTACGGGCCTGCCGCTGGGCGCCTATGTCCATATGGAAGAGACCGGCCAGTGGACCGGGGACAAGCGGCAGTCCGCGAAGCTCGGCAGTCTGCTCGACCTTCCTCCGCGCGACTTCATCGCCATCACCGGGCTCGAGGACGAACTCGCCCGCCTGCTCACCGAAGCCGTCACCACCCGGTGGCAGGCGCACGTTCGCCCCATCGCCAAGCTCATCGCCACGGAGCGCAAGGAACTCCACGAGCCGCTGGACGCCATGTACCACGAGTACCAGGCCCTCATGGCGGCCACGCTCAGCCGGGCCGGTGGCAGTACCGCTTCCGGTGAGGACGGGCGACGCTACGTCGAGGAGATCGTCGACCATTTCTGGGCCCGGCTGCCGGAGTAGCCCGGCCCTCGGCCGCACGGGCCGGCCGGCCGGGTGGGCGTGGTTCCCGCGGCTCAGCCCCTCGGGGCCGGGGCGGCGGTGTCCTCGTGCTCGGCCAGCACCGGGAAGCGGCGCGGGGCGACGAACACCACGACCAGCAGGGCCAGTCCGGCCGCCACGGCCGCGCCGGTGAAGACGTGGTCGGTGGCGGTGTCGACGGCGCGGCGCAGGTAGTCGGTCGCCGCGGCGGTCAGCGCGCCCGGATCCTCCAGGGCGTGAGAGATGCCGTCGAGGTCGCCGGGGAGGCCGGTGACGGGGGCGTCAGCCAGCCGGGAGGCGAGTGCCGCATTGGCCACCGCCCCGAAGAGTGCGGCCCCCAGGCTCTGTCCGACCTGGCGGCAGAACAGTACGGACGCCGTCGTCGTACCCCGCTCGGACCAGCCGACCGTGGACTGGACCCCGACGATCAGCGGGAGCTGGAAGAGGCCGAGTGCCGCGCCGAGCAGCAGCATGAGCAGGGCGGGGTGCCAGGCGGACCCGGGGAAGGGCAGCAGCGGGAAGGCGATCAGGACCAGCATGGCACCGGTCATACCCGTGATCGCTGTGCGCCGGAAGCCGATCCGGTTGTAGACCCGGTCGGCGAGCGCCGCGGACACGGGCCAGCTCAGCGTCATGACGGAGAGGACGAAACCGGCGGCGATCGGACCGAGGCCGAGGACCGACTGGGCGTACGTCGGGAGGAAGACGGTCGGCGCGACCATCAGCAGCCCCATCGCGCCGAGGGCCAGGTTGACCGAGGCGATGGTGCGGCGCCGCCAGACCCAGCCGGGAATGACGGGTTCGTCGGCGCGCCGCTCGATGACGACGGTCAGGACGGCCAGCGCGGCGCTTGCTCCCAGCAGACCCAGCGAGGGGGCGGAGAGCCATGGCCAGGCGACCCCTCCCTGTACGAGTGCGGTCAGCAGGAGCGCGCCGGTGGCGAAGACGGCGAGGGCGCCCGCCCAGTCGATGCGGGGACGGGTGGCGGGGCGCGGCCGGGCCGGTTCGTGGAGGTGGCGGACCACCAGCCAGAGAGCGACCGCGCCGACCGGCAGATTGATGAGGAAGATCCAGCGCCAGTCGGCGTACGTGGCGAGCAGCCCGCCGACCGCCGGGCCGGCGACGGCCGATGTGGCCCAGACGGTCGACAGCTTGGCCTGGATCTTCGGGCGGTCCTTGAGCGGGTAGAGGTCGGCGGCGATGGTCTGCACGGTGCCCTGGAGCGCACCGCCTCCGAGGCCCTGGACGACGCGGAAGGCGATCAGAGCGGCCATGCTCCAGGCTGCGGCGCAGAGGAGGGAGCCGCCCAGGAAGAGGATGATGCCGGCGACCAGGACCGGCTTGCGGCCGAAGGTGTCGGAGAGCTTTCCGTACACCGGCAGGGTGACGGTCACGGCGAGGAGGTAGCCGGAGAAGAGCCACGAGAAGACGGCGAAGCCGCCGAGATCGCCGACGATCTGCGGGACGGCGGTCGCGACGATGGTGCCGTCGATGGCGGCCAGGCCCATCCCGAGCATGAGTGCGGCGGCCACCGGACGACGGCTGCGGGTGGTCGCCTCTCCGGCCGCCGCCCCGGGGCCGGTTGCTGCTGACGGACCGACGCCGGTGCCGGCCGTGCCGCCCGCGCTGCCGGTGCCGCCCGTGGCGCAGGTGCCGTCCGGGCTGCCCGTGCCGTCGGCGCCGCCCGGGCCGGCCGTGCTGTCCGCGCTGCCCGTGCCGCCCACAGGGTTCCCTTTCCCTATGCATCTATTTTCCGGGGACACTGTCTCACCGCCGGAGGCCGGGCGGCAGGAGGCGGCCGAGGGATGAGATCCCCTACCCAGGTCTCACTCCAGGGGCTGAGACCCCTAGGGGGAGCTCCGTACTTCTGCCCAGGGGTCGTTCCTCCCGGCGGAGGACGTGCGACGCAGGCCCCGTTCCTTACCGTGTTCTTACACCGCGATTGCGGCTGACCGCAGAGGGCGGGGTGGGGAAAACCCCACCTGAAGACTGCACCGGGCCCCAGCGCGCCGGACCCCCTCCGCACACGAGACTCGGAACGTACACAGAGACGTCCAGGTATCGACCGACAAGAGGAGAAAAACCGTGACAACGGCTGTAAGCATTCCCAGGCACGGGGGCACTGGAGGGCGTACGGCCGTCGCTGCGCGAGCGCGGCAGGTCGTCAAGGCGTACGGCGCGGGGGAGACCCGGGTCGTCGCGCTCGATCATGTCGATGTGGACATCGCTCGCGGGCAGTTCACGGCGATCATGGGTCCGTCCGGCTCCGGCAAGTCGACCCTGATGCACTGCCTGGCCGGTCTGGACACCGTGACCTCGGGCGAGATCCACCTCGCCGACATCGAGATCACCAAGCTCAAGGACAAGAAGCTCACGCAGCTGCGCCGGGACCGGATCGGCTTCATCTTCCAGGCGTTCAACCTGCTTCCGACGCTCAACGCGATCGAGAACATCACGCTGCCGATGGACATCGCGGGCCGTAAGCCCGACGCCGGCTGGCTGCAGCAGGTCGTGGAGACCGTCGGTCTCGCCGAGCGGCTGAAGCACCGGCCGACACAGCTCTCCGGTGGTCAGCAGCAGCGTGTGGCCGTGGCCCGCGCCCTGGCCGCCCGTCCCGACATCATCTTCGGCGACGAGCCCACCGGGAACCTGGACTCGCGGGCCGGTGCCGAGGTGCTGTCCTTCCTGCGCAGGTCGGTGGACGAGCTGGGCCAGACCATCGTCATGGTCACCCACGACCCGGTGGCCGCGTCCTACGCGGACCGGGTGCTGTACCTCGCGGACGGGTCCATCGTCGACGAGATGCAGAACCCGACGGCCGACCAGGTCCTGGACCGGATGAAGGACTTCGACGCGCGCGGGCGGACGTCATGACCGTCTGGAAGACCTCCACGCGCAACTTCCTTGCGCACAAGGGACGGATGGCTCTCTCCGCCGTCGCCGTCCTGCTGTCGGTGGCGTTCGTGTGCGGCACGCTCGTCTTCACCGACACGATGAACACCACCTTCGACAAGCTGTTCGCGGCGTCGTCGGCCGATGTCACCGTCAGCCCGAAGGCTGCCGAGGGCGCCGACGAGCTGCCGGAGAACGGCCGGCCCGAAGCGCTGCCCGCCTCCGTCCTCGCACAGGTCGAGAAGGCCGACGGGGTGAAGGAGGCCGAGGGCGGAGTCATGAGCATGTCCGTCACGGTCGTCGACAGCCACAACAAGAACATGGGCTCCGAGACCGGCGCCCCGACGATCGCCGGCAACTGGACGCGGAACGACCTGCGTTCCATGGAGATCACCTCCGGCCACGCACCGCGCGGCCCGACCGAGGTCATGGTCGACGCCGACACCGCCGAGAAGCACCACCTGAAGATCGGTGACGAGCTGCGGACCGTCGCCGTCACCGGTGACATCGAGGCGAGGATCAGCGGCATCACCGCCTTCACCGTGACCAACCCGGGTGCGGCCGTCGTCTACTTCGACACGGCCACCGCCCAGCAGAAGCTGCTCGGCAAGCCCGGTGTCTTCACCCACATCTCCGTCCAGGCCGAACCCGGCGTCGACGACAAGCAGCTGAAGAAGAACGTCGCCTCGGCCCTGGGCGACCCGGGTACGTACAAGCTGCAGACCCAGGACGAGTCCGCCGCGGCCAACAAGGACTCCATGGGGTCTTTCCTCGACGTCATGAAGTACGCGATGCTGGGCTTCGCCGGGATCGCCTTCCTCGTCGGCATCTTCCTGATCGTCAACACCTTCTCGATGCTGGTCGCCCAGCGCACCCGTGAGATCGGCCTGATGCGGGCCATCGGTTCCAGCCGCAAGCAGGTCAACCGGTCCGTGCTGGTGGAGGCGGTACTGCTCGGCATCGTCGGATCGGTCCTCGGCGTGGGCGCCGGGGTGGGCCTGGCCGTCGGGCTGATGAAGCTCATGAGCGCCATGGGCATGGAGCTGTCCACGAGGGACCTCACCATCGCCTGGACGACTCCGGTCATCGGGCTCGCGCTCGGCGTCGTCGTGACCGTCCTCGCCGCCTACATCCCGGCCCGCCGGGCCGGCAAGGTCTCCCCGATGGCGGCCCTGCGTGACGCCGGGACCCCGGCGGACGCGAAGTCGGGCTGGATCCGGGCCGGAATCGGCCTGGTCCTCACCGGTGCGGGCGCTGCGGCCCTGTGGGCGACGACGCAGGCGGACAAGGCGAGCGAGGGTTCGATCTTCCTCGGCCTCGGTGTGGTCCTCACCCTCATCGGCTTCATCGTGATCGGCCCGCTGCTGGCCGGGGTGGTGGTGCGGGCGCTCAGCGTCGTCGTACTGCGGCTGTTCGGCCCGGTCGGCCGGCTGGCGGAGCGCAATGCGCTGCGCAACCCGCGGCGTACGGGAGCGACCGGAGCGGCACTGATGATCGGTCTGGCCCTGGTGGCCTGCCTCTCGGTCGTGGGCTCGTCCATGGTCGCCTCGGCCACCGAGGAACTGGACAAGTCGGTCGGCACGGACTTCATCGTCCAGTCGAGCACCGGCCAGCTGGTCGTGCCGCAGGCGGCGGAGGCCATCAAGAAGGTCCCCGGCATCGAGCACGTCACCGACTACAGGTCCGTCAGCGCGAAGCTCACCTCCCCCGACGGAAAGACGGAGGACGAGGGCGTCGTCGCCGCCGACCCGACGTACCAGGAGGACCTGCGGCGCATCACGGTCGCCGGTGATCTCGGCGACGCGTACGGCAAGAACGCCATGTCGGTCGGCGACGACTACGCCGTCCGGCACGGGATCGAGGTCGGGGACGAGATCACGGTCGCGTTCAAGGCCGGCGATACGGCGAAGCTGAAGGTTGCCGCGATCACCTCGGACGAGACGAACGTGGACAAGGGCGCGATGTACACCAACATCACGACCGTCGAGCAGTACCTTCCCGCCGACCGGATGCCCGAGAACATGATCATGTTCGCCACGGCGCAGGACGGCAAGGAGAAGGAGGCGTACGCGGCCCTCAAGAGCGCGCTCGCCGAGTACCCGCAGTACAAGGTGCAGAACCAGGCCGACTTCAAGCAGGACCTGAAGGACCAGATCGGCCAGCTGCTGAACATCGTGTACGGCCTGCTCGCCCTGGCGATCATCGTCGCGGTGCTCGGTGTGGTGAACACCCTGGCCCTGTCGGTGGTCGAGCGGACCCGCGAGATCGGTCTGATGCGGGCGATCGGTCTCTCCCGCCGCCAGCTGCGGCGCATGATCCGGCTGGAGTCCGTGGTCATCGCCCTGTTCGGCGCCCTGCTCGGGCTCGGCCTGGGCATGGGCTGGGGCACCTCGGCCCAGAAGCTGCTGGCCCTGGAGGGGCTCGGCGTCCTGGAGATCCCGTGGCCGACGATCCTCACGGTGTTCGTCGCCTCGGCCTTCGTCGGACTGTTCGCCGCGCTGGTCCCCGCTTTCCGGGCCGGCCGTATGAACGTCCTGAACGCGATCGCCACCGACGGGTGAGGGTGCTCGTCGTAGGATGACTGATCCGGCCCCGGGGCGTTCCTCCAAACGCCCCGGGGCCGGATCCGTGTCCGTGTGACGGTGGCCGGGACCCTGCGTTGCGGGAGCGGCTGTCACACCGGAGTCGTACGCTGGAAGCCCCGGCCCGTCCTACGTGTCGGGCCCTTCGCGTTGCTCACTCCTCGCCCCACCGGACGGAATGCCTTCATGAGCCTGCACGGTCTGCTGGACGTCGTCGTCACCGATCCGGCGCTCTCCGAAGCGGTGAAGGCCGCCACCGACGGCCACCGGACCCATGTCGACCTGGTCGGCCCGCCCGCCGCCCGCCCCTTCGCGGTGGCCGCGCTGGCCCGTGAGGCGGGGCGGACGGTGCTCGCCGTCACCGCGACGGGGCGCGAGGCCGAGGACCTGGCAGCGGCGCTGCGTACCCTGCTGCCCCCGGACACCGTCGCGGAGTTCCCGTCCTGGGAGACCCTCCCGCACGAGCGGCTCTCGCCGCGCTCGGACACCGTGGGCCGCCGCCTGGCCGTGTTGCGGCGCCTGGCCCACCCGCGGCAGGACGACCCGGAGACCGGCCCGGTCAGTGTGGTGGTCGCGCCGATCCGCTCGGTGCTCCAGCCGCAGGTCAAGGGGCTCGGCGACCTGGAGCCGGTGGCGCTGGCCGGCGGGCAGAGTGCCGATCTGGGCGAGGTCGTGGACGCGCTCGCCGCGGCAGCGTACTCCCGGGTCGAACTGGTCGAGAAGCGCGGCGAATTCGCCGTACGCGGCGGCATCCTGGATGTCTTCCCGCCGACCGAGGAGCACCCCCTTCGGGTGGAGTTCTGGGGCGACGACGTCGAGGAGATCCGCTACTTCAAGATCGCCGACCAGCGGTCGCTGGAGGTCGCAGAGCACGGGCTGTGGGCGCCGCCCTGCCGCGAGCTGCTGCTCACCGAGGACGTGCGGAGCAGGGCCGCGGCCCTCGCGGAGGCCCATCCCGAGCTGGGTGAGCTGCTGGGCAAGATCGCCGAGGGGATCGCCGTCGAGGGCATGGAATCTCTCGCACCGGTGCTCGTCGACGAGATGGAACTGCTTCTGGACGTCCTGCCCAAGGGCTCGATGGCGCTGGTCTGCGACCCGGAGCGGGTGCGGACCAGGGCGGCCGATCTGGTCGCCACCAGCCAGGAGTTCCTCCAGGCGTCCTGGGCGGCCACCGCGGGTGGCGGCGAGGCCCCGATCGATGTCGGCGCGGCCTCCCTGCGGGGCATCGCCGATGTCCGTGACCACGCCCGTGAGCTGGGCATGATGTGGTGGTCGGTCTCCCCGTTCGCGGCGGACGACGAGCTGGACGACGACACCCTGAAGCTCGGGATGCGTGCCCCCGAGGCGTACCGGGGCGACACCGCCCGTGCGCTCGCCGACACCAAGGGCTGGCTCGCCGACGGCTGGCGCACGGTGTACGTCACCGAGGGGCAGGGGCCCGCCTCCCGCACCGTCGAGGTGCTCGGCGGTGAGGGCATCGCGGCCCGCCTCGACCAGGATCTGAAAGAAGTCACGCCGTCGCTCGTCCACGTCTCCTGCGGGGCCATCGACCACGGCTTCGTCGATACGGGCCTGAAGCTGGCCGTGCTGACGGAGACGGATCTGACCGGGCAGCGCACGGCCAGCAAGGATCTGGGGCGCATGCCGGCCCGGCGCCGCAAGTCCGTCGATCCGCTGACCCTCCAGGCGGGCGACTACATCGTCCACGAGCAGCACGGCGTCGGCCGCTACGTCGAGATGGTGCAGCGCACCGTGCAGGGCGCGACCCGCGAGTACCTCCTGGTCGAGTACGCCCCCGCCAAGCGCGGCCAGCCCGGCGACCGCCTCTACATTCCCACCGACCAGCTGGAGCAGGTCACGAAGTACGTCGGTGGCGAGGCACCCACCCTGCACCGGCTCGGCGGCGCCGACTGGACCAAGACCAAGCAGCGGGCCAAGAAGGCGGTCAAGGAGATCGCCGCCGACCTGATCAAGCTGTACTCCGCGCGGATGGCGGCCCCGGGGCACGCCTTCGGCCCGGACACGCCCTGGCAGCGCGAGCTGGAGGACGCCTTCCCGTACGCGGAGACACCCGATCAGCTGTCCACGATCGCCGAGGTCAAGGAGGACATGGAGAAGTCCGTCCCCATGGACCGGCTGGTCTGCGGCGACGTCGGCTACGGCAAGACGGAGATCGCGGTACGCGCGGCGTTCAAGGCGGTCCAGGACGGCAAGCAGGTCGCCGTCCTCGTACCGACGACGCTCCTGGTCCAGCAGCACTTCGGTACGTTCACCGAGCGGTACGCCCAGTTCCCCGTCAACGTACGGGCGCTGAGCCGCTTCCAGTCGGACACCGAGTCGAAGGCGACACTGGAGGGGCTGCGCGAGGGGTCCGTGGACCTGGTCATCGGCACGCACCGGCTGTTCTCGTCGGAGACGAAGTTCAAGGACCTGGGCCTGGTCATCGTCGACGAGGAGCAGCGCTTCGGCGTCGAGCACAAGGAGCAGCTGAAGAAGCTCCGCGCCAACGTCGACGTCCTCACCATGTCCGCGACACCCATTCCCCGTACGCTCGAAATGGCCGTCACCGGCATCCGCGAGATGTCGACGATCACGACGCCCCCGGAGGAGCGGCATCCCGTCCTCACCTTCGTCGGACCGTACGAGGAGAAGCAGATCGGCGCGGCCGTCCGGCGTGAACTCCTGCGTGAGGGCCAGGTCTTCTACATCCACAACCGGGTCGAGTCCATCGACCGGGCGGCGGCCAGGCTGCGCGAGATCGTGCCGGAGGCCCGGATCGCGACGGCCCACGGCCAGATGGGCGAGAGTGCGCTGGAGCAGGTCGTCGTCGACTTCTGGGAGAAGAAGTTCGACGTGCTCGTCTCCACGACGATCGTCGAGTCCGGCATCGACATCTCCAACGCCAACACGCTGATCGTGGAGCGCGGTGACAACTTCGGTCTGTCCCAGCTGCACCAGCTGCGCGGCCGGGTCGGCCGGGGCAGGGACCGGGGCTACTCCTACTTCCTGTATCCGCCCGAGAAGCCGCTCACCGAGACCGCCCACGAGCGGCTGGCGACCATCGCCCAGCACACGGAGATGGGCGCGGGCATGTACGTGGCCATGAAGGACCTCGAGATCCGTGGCGCCGGAAACATGCTGGGCGGTGAGCAGTCCGGCCATATCGCGGGGGTCGGCTTCGACCTGTACATCCGGATGGTCGGCGAGGCGGTGGCCGACTACCGGGCTGCCGTCGACGGCAGGGTCGAGGAGGAGCCGCCGCTGGAGGTCAAGATCGAGCTCCCGGTCGACGCTCACGTCCCGCACGACTACGCCCCGGGGGAGCGGCTGCGCCTCCAGGCGTACCGATCCATCGCCTCCGCGAACACCGAGGACGACATCAGGGCGGTCCGTGAGGAGCTCACCGACCGCTACGGGAAGCTGCCCGAGCCGGTGGAGAACCTCCTGCTGGTGGCAGGCCTGCGCATGCTGGCCCGCGCCTGCGGGGTGGGCGAGATCGTGCTGCAGGGCGCGAACATCCGGTTCGCCCCGGTGGAACTGCGCGAGTCGCAGGAGCTGCGGCTGAAGCGGCTGCACCCGAAGACGGTCATCAAGCCGGCCGCCCACCAGATCCTGGTGCCGCGCCCGACGGCGGGCCGGATCGGCGGGAAGCCGGTGGTGGGGCGCGAACTGCTTTCGTGGACCGGGGAGTTCCTCACGACGATTCTTGGGTCGTAGCCGGGGTCTGCGGCCTGAAGAGCAGACCGGTGAGCGTCCGGAACACCTCCCCGGGGTCCCGGCCGTCCACCGGTCCTTCCAGGTTGCCGCTCAGCAGCAGGGTGGCGAAGCCGTGGGCGAGGGACCATGCGGCGATGCCCGCGAGCCGGTCGTCGCCGCCGCGCCCGGCTTCGGGAAGGTCGCTGATCCCGGCGCGGAGGGCTTCGGTGGCGCGGGCCTTCGCGGTGAGCAGCCCGGGGTCGTCGGCGTGGTGCAGCTCGGGGCGGAACATCACCTGGAAGTGCGCGGGGTGCCCGGCGGCGAACCGTACGTAGGCCACGCCCCGCTCCCGTAGGTCCGGTGCGGCGGCGAGGGTGTCGGCGAACAGCGTGTACCCCTCGGTGGCGATGGCGGTGAGCAGGCCCGTCCGGTCCTTGAAGTGGTGGGCCGGGGCGGCGTGCGAGACACCGGCCCGGCGGGCCAGATCGCGCAGGCTCAGGGCGTCGGGGCCGTCGGAGGCGATGACGTCGAGGGCGGCTGTGAGGACGGCGCGCCGCAGGTCGCCGTGGTGGTAGGTGCGCTCACTGGTCATGGTCAGCACAGTACGCCGTATCTAGTCATTGACAAGTTCCTCGGGGAGGAGCAGGCTGGGAATCTAGTCAGTGACAAGATGAGCCGTTCTGCGGAAGGCGGAGACATGTCCGACGAGCTGGGTCGCGTACGACAGATGTGGCACCTGCTGGAGCCCCTGCACGCCGTCCTCTACTACGCACCGGAATCCTTCGAGGAGGCCGCCGCGCTCGGCCACACCGTCGACGAGCGCTGGCCCAGCTACTTCGCCTGGCGCGCGGCGCCGCTGGGGGCGGTGGACGAGGACCGGGTGACTGCCACGTTCTACAGCTTCAGCCCCGCGATGACCGGAAGGTACGTCCCGGCCGGCTGGTCCGTGGCCGCTCCGGAGGCGGTGCTCGCGGCCCGGACGAGGGCGGTCGACCGGGCGTACCGTGCCCTGTTCGGCGACCGGGTGCACGGCCCGGAGTTCGCCGAGGCAGCCGTGCTGGCGCGGCGCGCGGCGCTGGCCGCGGACGTCACGGGCCGCCCCCTGGCCGAGGCCAACGCCGCTCTGCCCTGGCCGGACGCGCCGCATCTGGTGCTCTGGCAGGCCGCGACGGTCCTGCGGGAGCACCGGGGGGACGGCCACCTCGCGGCGCTCGTCGGGGCCGGCCTCGATCCGGTCGAGTCGCTGGTCTCCTTCGCGGCCGTCGGTGCGGCCCGCCCGGAGGTGTTCGCGAGCCGGGGATGGAGCGGGGAGGAGTGGGCGGCCGGGCGGCAACGGCTGGCGGAGCGCGGACTGCTGGAATCGGACGGGACGGCGACGGAGGCCGGGCGGGCCCTGCGCGCGCAGGTGGAACGGCGCACGGACGAACAGGCGTCCGCGCCCTGGGAGGTGCTCGAACCCAAGGAGCGGGAGCGGCTCGTGGAGCTGCTGGGGCCGCTGTGGGTGGAGGTGCTCGGCTCGGGGCTGCTGCCGTCGGAGACGACGCTGGGCATCGGCAAGGTGTGAGACCGGACGGGGCGGGTCGCCGCTGGACGCGGGAGCCCGGCACGGCGAAGTCCCGGTCGGTAGCCCGGTTGGAGCACAGCCCGCTGCTGGTGGCGGATCCGCGCCGGGCGCCTACTCTGGACCGCTGTGATATCTCATCGTGCAGCAAGCCTTCGAAACCGCCTGCTCCCACTCGCGGCGGTGACCCTGACGGGCTCGCTCGCCCTGGCCGGGTGTGATGTCGGGAGCCTTCCTTCCGAACCTCCGTCCCGCACCGCGCCGGCCCCGGGCGGAACGGCGATGCAGGCCGTCGAGGGCCTCACCGTGAAGGGGCGTGCCCCCAGGACCGGTTACGACCGGGACGAGTTCGGCTCGGCCTGGCTGGACACCGACCGGAACGGCTGCGGAACACGTGACGACATCCTCGCGGACCAGCTGGGCGAAGTCTCCCGTGCGGCCGACGGGTGCAAGGTGCTGCGCGGGGTGCTCGATCCCGACCCGTACACGGGGACGCGCATCACGTACGAACGCGGGCGCAGCAAGGTCGACATAGACCATCTCGTCGCCCTGTCCGACGCCTGGCAGAAGGGCGCGCGGCAGTGGAGCGACAGCAAGCGGCGCGCCTTCGCGAACGATCTTATGTTGGCGGCGTAGATGTCTCACGGTGATGTGTCTCAGGGGCGGGGTGGCCGAGTGTCCAGGTGGTGTCTCACGCGAGGCGATGCTTCGCCTGACGGCCGATGGAGGGGATCTGGCATGAGAGGGCGAACGGTTCGGGTAACTCGTGGGCGTGCGGTCGGTGCTGTACTGGTTCTCGGGGTGGCCTTGGCGGGCTGCGCGGGAGGCGGCCTGCCCGGCGAGAGCGGCCCGTTGGACGAGGGCACGTCGGCCTCCGGGGGACAGGGAACCAGCCCCTTGGCGAACCCGGAGGGAACGAAACCGGGGCTGGCCGCGATCTCCTCCGAGGGGGACAGGGCGGAGGTGCGTGAGCTGATCTCCAGGTTGTCCACCAAGGGGCGGGGACCGAAGACGGGGTACGCCCGCGATGAGTTCGGCTATGCCTGGATGGACACGGCGGACGGTGTGCCGCTCGCCCGGAACGGCTGTGACACGCGGAACGACTTGCTGAAACTCAACGGTCGGAAGGTTGAGTTCCGTTCCGGTTCGGACTGCGTGGTCGTGTCGATGACTCTGTACGACCCGTATACGGGCAAGGACATCGCCTGGAAGAAGGCGAAGGCCACCGAGGTGCAGATAGACCACGTCGTGCCGCTGTCGTACGCCTGGCAGATGGGTGCAGCCCGCTGGAGCGAGGACAAGCGGCAGCGGCTGGCCAACGACGTGCTGAACCTTCTGCCGGTCTCGGGCTCCCTCAACGCATCCAAGAGCGACTCCGGACCGGCGTCCTGGCTGCCGCCGAACAAGGCGATTCGTTGCTCGTACGCCGTGCGGTTCACGCAGGTGGCCCTGAAGTATGACCTGCCTGTCACGGGCCCGGACAAGAGCATGATGCTGCGCCAATGTGGCGCGTGAGTCTGCTGTTCCTGGTGTTGAAGCCTCTTCGCCCGAGTCTCGGCCGGCGGTAGGGTCACACGCATGTGGGAGGGGCTGGAAGAGGTCAATTGGGCAGGTCTGGAGCACAACTACGGGTCCGCCGAGGACGTGCCCGGCCTTCTGCACCGATGTGCTGGACCGATTCCGGAAGACGCAGAGGAGGCGGCGTTCGAGCTACTCAACCTGCTCTTTCATCAAGGTGGTTGGATCTGCTCTGCTGCCTCGGCCGCGTTGCCCTTTCTGCTCAGCCTGGCTGCCGAACCGCACGTGCAGAGGCGCCGCGCTTTGCTGGAGTTGGTGGCGAGGCTTGCGGCGGAGGCAGGGCAGGTCGCCGAGAGGTTCCTGGATCCCGGCTGGTCTCCGATGTGGGAACGAGTTCTGCCCGATGTTCTCAATCTGCTGACCGATCCCGATCCGGAGATCCGGCGGGCAGCTGCCGACGTTGCTGGTGATTGCGCCAGCCCCGGTGCTCTCCTGCTGCCCGCGCTCCTGCGCTGCTGGCGGGCGGAGAATGACCTCGTGAGCCGTCTCGACCTGGTCCTCGCACTCGGCAAGGTGGTCACACGGGAGCCGGCCGGTGACCGCTCCGACGAGGTCAGCGTCCTCCTCTGCTCGTTGCTCGACCATCCGGAGCCCCAGCTTCGCCTTGCGGCCGTGCACGCGCTCGCGGCCGGCGACTCCGGCCTTGCGGCGGGGCGGCTGGAGCTCGTACTGGACGCGGTCCGTGATTCGAGCGTGGAGTTGTGGCAGCGCACCAGCTCGGTGGAGAGCGGAGTGCGGGGTGTCCAGCATTGGACTGCCGGCTTGTACGCGGGCGCGTCCCCGGCCTTCACCGTGGGCCTGCTGGCCGATCACCGCGATGAAGAGCAGCGGGTCGGCGGTCTTGCGCAGGCGGGCGGGGTGTTGTCGCAGTGGCGCTCGCCGGTGGATGCGCTGCTGCCGGCCATCGTGTCGCGTCTGGACGATCCGGTCGCCGAAGTGCGTTACCGAGCAGCCGAGCTGCTTGCCTGCCTCGGTCCATCAGCCGCTGCACATGCCGACGCGGTCGCCGGGCTGCTCGGCGACACCGCTGCCCGGACGACACGAGGCGGCGAGACGGTTGCCGAGGGGGCTCTGTGGGCGCTGGCACGGATGAACGATCCACGCTGCGTTCCGGGCCTGGCCAAGCGTGTGGCTGGTGCACCGTCGGGCTTCGCATCGGCCTCTGCGTCCTACGGCAGCGCCCGCTCGGGTTACTACCCCGCCCTCCCCGCTCTTCATGAGGTACTGATCCGCCTTCCGGACCATGCGGAGCTGTTGCTGCCCGCGATCTGTGACCGACTCGGCGCCGCCACAGACGTTCGCATCCTCAATCAGTTCTGCGAAGTGCTCGCCGCCTGGGGACCGGCCGCGAAGGCAGCAGTGCCACAACTGCTCGACCTGCTGGGGGACGGCCAGAGGTGGACTGCGGCAGCGACAGCCCTGGCCGGAATCGGTTTGGCGGGCAATGGCGGACGAGAACTATTGCTGGCCCGGTCGACCAAAGGCGCCGGCGCGGACGCGGTACTCGCCGCCTGGGCGTACTGGCGGGTCGGCGGCGAACCAGCCACGGCGCTGAAGGTGCTGGGGCGTGCCGCCGCTGAGGGCGAATTCTCCCACCCCACCCTGCGCAAGCTGGCCGACCTCGGCCCGCACGCCGCTCCCTTCGCGAATCGGCTTCGGACGATGGTCGGCGCCGCCGACGCCTGGACCAGCGTCGAGGCCGCACACGCCCTATGGGCCGCGACTGGTGAAACCGAGAGCACCGTCCCGGCTCTCCTGGAGGTCGTGCGGGACCTGGCCAAGGGGGCCTACCTGCCGGTCATGCTCCCCGCGGTGCGCCATCTGTCTCGGATCGGCGATGCCGCTCAGCCCGCCACTCACCTTCTGCGCGGCCTGCCGACTAGTGACCGGCGACTCCATTACTTCGGCGGCTGGCGAGTCTTCACCGAAGACGAGTCCATTCGCACTGCTATCGACGAACTGCTCACCGCGACTGAGTGACCGGCTTCATCCATCAGTGAATACTGGTCGGATGTGGAAATGGCGTCTGACGGCCGTGGGCGTGAACCTGTTGCTCGGCATTCCCGGTGTCGTCCCGGTCTGGCTCCTTTGGTACGTCGCGTCGAACGGCCCGCTCGCGGAAATGGGATTGACCCGGCGCGAGCCGACGGAGAACGACGGCATGCTGCTGTGGCTGGTGATCATCGTGCCGGTGGTGGTGGTGTTCGGGCTGGTGTGGTGGCTCGCCAACGGCCCGGTGCGGCGGAGGGCGCAGCTGGACCCTCTCCTGTACTGGCCGGCGGGTCTCCTGATGACCCTCGTGCCCACGCTCGCACTCCTCACAGCCACCTGGGTGTGACGACCGTCCGGGGACTGCCGCCCCCCGCCGGTGCGGTCCGGCACCCGGGCCGGCGGGGTGTTTAGCATGGCCGGATGGACCTGACGATCACCACCCTCGCCGCACGGCCCGAGCTGGCCGAGGCGATCGACGAGATGCCGGACGCCTGGCCCGAGTTCGTACTCGAGGACCTGGTCGGCTGGGCGAACTTCCCACGGATCGCCGTGGAGTTCCCCGAGTACGTGCTCGTGGCCACCGGCCCGGACGGTGCTGTCGTCGCACGGGCGTACAGCGTGCCGTTCGCTCTGGAGGCGCCGGGGAGGGGCAGGCTGCCCGTCAACGGGTGGGACCAGGTGCTGCTGTGGGCGTTCTCCGACCTGCGGCACGGGCGCACCCCCGACACGGTGAGCGCGATCGAGATCGCGGTCGCCGAAGGACACCTCGGGCGGGGCATCTCCGGCCGGATGGTGGCCGCGATGCGTGAGAACGCCGGACGGCTGGGCTTCGGGGAGCTCGTCGCACCGCTACGGCCGAGCGCGAAGCATACGGAGCCCTCGGTGCCGATGGAGGAGTACGCCAGGCGGACCAGGGAAGAGGACGGGCTGCCCGTGGACCCGTGGCTCCGGGTCCATGTGCGGGCGGGCGGGGTGATCGAGGCGGTGGCGCCCACGTCGATGACGGTCAGCGGCTCGCTCGCGCAGTGGCGGGCCTGGACCGGGCTGCCGTTCGATACCGAGGGGCCGGTGGCGGTGCCCGGGGCGCTGGTGCCGGTGCACTGTTCGACCGAGCACGGGTACGCGGTGTACGTCGAGCCGAACGTGTGGGTGCGGCACCGGGTATGACTGTGCGGCCGGCCCCGTAGGTGTCCGTTCACGGGGGCCGGCCGCACGGCGGGCGTTCAGTGACCGCGGGCGGTCAGACGGTTGCCGGTCGCTTCACGGTGAGCGGCACGCCGAACTCGGAGAACTCCACGGTGAGCGGCTTCCCCGCGCCGTCCGTGAGGCGCATCTTCAGGAGGTAGGGCGTGCCCTCCGTGGCGACGCTCGCCGTCCACTTCTCCCGGCCCGCACCGCCGGTGAGGGTCAGGCAGGGCGTGCCGGCGATCGTTGCCTGCCTGCCCCTGCGGGTGGTCGCGCTCGTCGCCGCCAGACGGTCGAGGAGATCCTTCGTATCGCAGAAGCGCAGGCTCCGGGCTGTGCGGCGGTCGTCCGGGCGGACCTTCACCCAGCGGCCGGTGAGCTTTTTGATGTCGGCGTCCCGGGCCGGGCTGTCCGCGGCGGCGGCGCGGAGCATCGCCTCGTCGGACTTCGTGTAGACGGCGCCGTCGGCCCGGATCAGTTCCATGGTTCCCGCCGATCCCAGGGAGAACGTTCCCGTGCACGCGCCTTTGGCGCCCGAGGCGACGAACGCCTGGACCGGGCCGTCAGCCGACTGTGTGGTCACGGTCATGCGTACGGTCGGGGAGGCCCGGGTGGTGGCGACCGACTTGTTGGTGATCTCCGGACCGGTGAGACCGGAGAACGGAGCCTGCGCCCCGGGGTCGTCGGCGATCGTGTCGCAGGCGGTGAGGCCTAGTGCCGCCGCGGCGCAGAGGGCGGCTGCGGAGATGCGGACTGAGAGGCATCGCACGGTACGAAGGCTCCGGGGTGTCAGGGGCGGGTACGGGAGTGGCTGGGCCGGGTGGGTCAGAGCTTCAGGTCCCACTGGCTGGCGTCCCAGTCGAAGCCGGGACCGACCTCGACGCTCAGGTTCTTGGCGTCCGCGGGGGCATCGAAGGCGAACTGCACGGTGATCTTCTTGCCCGGCAGGACCGTGCCGCTGAAGCCTTCGCCGACCTTCCCGTCGAAGATCTGCTCGGCGTCGACGCCGTCCTTCCCGGCACGGGCGTCGACGCTGACGAGTGCGGAGTCGAACTTCTCCTTCGTCTTGTTCTCGATGATGACGGAGACCTTGTAGGCGCGATTGCCCTTCGTGTGCCCTGCGGCGTACGCGTCGGGCGTGTACGCCGCGGCGCTGCTGACCGTGACCTCGAGACCGTCGTCGTACACGGCGGTGTCACGCCCCGCCAGGGTTTCGCCGGCGGGCTCGTCGTCGCTCTTCGGGGCGTCCGCCGCGTCGCCCTTCGTGTCGTCCTTGGCGTCGTCCTTCGCAGCGTCGGCTCCGCCCGGCTTCGCCGAGGCCGAGCTGTCCGAGACGGACTTGTTGATGTCGTCCACCACCTCGTCCACGGCCTTGAAGGTGAGCACCGCGCCGACCACCGACAGGATCAGCGCGACCAGGCCGAGCACGGCACCGAACGTGGCCACGCCCTTGTTGCTCGCCTCGCCGCGCTTGGCGCGGCCCCGCCCCGCGAGGCCCAGGACCAGGGCGATGACGCCGAGGATGCCCGCCAGCCAGAACAGGAACGGGATCAGGCCGGAGACGGTACCGATGATGCCGAGGACGAGGGCGGCGGTGCCGAGGCCGTTCCGGGCGGGACGCAGGCCCGGTGCCTGGGCGGGGGTGTACGGCTGCGGCGGCTGCGTGAACTGGGACATGGCTGTGCCCTCCGGCGACGTGCGGGGATGTGTGAGCGGTTCCGTACGCCACATCGAGTGGCGACAGGTCAATAAGAGCAGAGCCTGTGAACCGAGTCAACAGCGGTTCAGGTGAAATGGATTGGTCCACAGTGTGAACCGGTGGTGTGCCAGTCAGTCGGTATGCTCGGCGGCAGGACGGATCTATCGGGGAGACAGCCAGTGCCGGAGAGCTCGACTGAGGTGACCGCGGCCGGGATCGCACGGCTCGCAGGGGTGGGTCGCGCGGCCGTCAGTAACTGGCGCCGTCGCCACGCGGACTTCCCCAAGCCGGTCGGCGGCACCGAGACCAGCCCGTCCTTTGCCCTGCCCGAAGTCGAGCAGTGGCTGCGCGAGCAGGGAAAACTTGCCGAAGTCCCGCTCCGCGAGCGGGTCTGGCAGCAGCTGTCCGGCCATCCGGCCGGCGCCGTCACCGCCTTGATCCACGCAGGCTGCGCCCTGTTGCTCGTCCGTGACAGGCCCACCGCCTGGCTGGAGATCACCGCCGCCTCGGACGCCCGGATGGCCGGTGTTCTCCCGGGCGCTCTGGACGACGTACTGACGGCGCACTTCGGATCCGGACGTGCCGTTCACACCCCTACGGCGTCCGACCTGGCGCCCTCGGTCCCGCTCCTGCGCGCCGCAGCCGAGCTGGCGGCGGAGGCGGGCGTCCGGAAGGCCTTCGAGTTCCTCTTCGTCCGCCAGCTCGACGCCAATCCACGCCAGTACACACTCACGCCGCCCGATCTGGCCGAGCTGATGGCCGAACTGGCCGAGCAGGACAGGGCCGCCGGCCGGCGGAGCGGGACGCAGCCCGCCCGCGCCGTCCTGGACCCCGCCGCCGGAACCGGCGCCCTCCTGCGCGCGGTCAGCGGGCCCACGGCGCTGTACGCGCAGGAGGCCGACCCCGAGCTGGCCGCGCTCACCGCGCTGCGGCTCGCGCTGCACTCCGAGGGGCCGGTGGGGACGGACAGGGGCACCCTCACGGTCCGTACCGGCGACACCCTGCGCGCCGACGCCTTCCCTCAGCTGGCCGTGGATGCTGTGCTCTGCCACCCGCCGTTCAACGAGCGCAACTGGGGTCACGACGAGCTGGCCTACGATCCCCGCTGGGAGTACGGCTTCCCCGCCCGCACCGAATCCGAACTCGCCTGGGTCCAGCACGCCCTGGCCCGTCTCCGCGAGGGCGGGACCGCCGTACTGCTCATGCCCCCGGCCGCCGCCTCCCGCCGTTCCGGCCGCCGGATCCGTGCCGATCTGCTGCGCCGCGGCGCCCTGCGTGCCGTCATCGCGCTGCCGGCCGGCGCCGCACCCCCGTACGGAATCCCGCTCCACCTGTGGGTGCTGCGCAAGCCGGGCACCGGCCACCGTCCCACGCCCGAACTCCTGCTCGTCGACACGGCCGAGTCCGCCGAACCGTCATCGGGCACGGGCTCCCCGACAGCCGGTGGCCGTGACCGGATCGACTGGACGGCCGTGCGGGGCGCCGCACTCGGGGCCTGGAACGCGTTCGCCGAGGAGGACGGGAAGGACGGGAACGGCGGAAGGGACCGGGCGGACCGCATCGACCGCCCCGGTGTCAGCCGCGCGGTCCCCGTCATCGAACTCCTCGACGACGACGTGGACCTGGCCCCCGCCCGCCATCTGCCGCACCCGGCCTCCGGCGGCGGCGCGGCCGAACTGATCCGCGTACGGGAACAGCTGGACGGCACCCTGAAGCTCACCGCCCGCCTCACCCCGCCGCCCGCCGCCCCCTCCGGTCCGGTCCGCCGGCCCCTCACCACGGTCGGCGAACTGGCCCGCGCGGGCGCCCTGCAGCTGCGTACAGGCGGTTCCGGCAGCGGTACCGCACCCGTCCTCACCGAGCACGACGTGCTCGCCGGCACGGCCCCCAGCGGCTCGCTCACCGCCCCGGCAGCACCCTCGGAGGACGAGGCACTCGTTCTCGAACCGGGCGATGTCGTCGTGCCCGTACTGGGCGGCGGCTCGGTGACCCGGGTGATCGACGACGCCACAGCGGGCGCCGCGCTCGGCCGCAACCTCCAGCTGCTGCGCCCCGATCCGGCCGCGCTCGACCCCTGGTTCCTCGCCGGTTTCCTGCGCGGCACCGCCAACAACCGGCAGGCCAGCAGCTACGCCTCCACCGCCACGCGGCTCGACGCCCGCCGTCTCCAGCTGCCGCGGCTGCCGCTGGCCGAACAGCAGAGGTACGGCGAGCAGTTCCGGGCCCTCGCCGCATTCGAGGACGCGCTGCGCACGGCCGGACGGCTCGGCGGCCTGCTGGTGCAGGGGATGTACGACGGGCTCACGGACGGCACGGTCGCGCCGAAGTGATGTGAAGCACAACGGTTGTGCACAACCCGGGACCCGTTGTCCTTGTCGGTGTATACGCTCACAGCAACGTCCGACATACACCCTCCCAGGAGCAGCACATGCACGGCTACGGCTATCCGCCGCAGCAGCAACCGAAGCGGCGACCGTCCTCGGCGACGCTGACCGCGCTGCGCGTGCTCTTCGTGGCGCTGACGTTGATGAGCTGCGGGTTCCTGTCCTGGGCCTCCCTGTTGCGGCTGGCCACCGTCACCCGCAAGGGACTGGACTGGACCCTGATGGTGGTGGCCCTCGCGCTCAATGCGGGCATGTTCGCGTACATCCTCTCCACGCCGGACAACGAGGACGAACTGACGGACGCGCAGGCGCTCGTCTTCCTCGGCTGGCTGCTCTGCACCGTGGTCGGCACGATCACCTACTACCTGTACGCGGAGATCCGGCACTACGGCCCGCAGTACGGGTATCCCGGCCCGTCGCCGTATGCGGGTCACCTCCCGCCGCAGGCCCCGGCGGTCACCCCCGCGACGCCCACCCCCGGTTACGGATACCCGCCGCCCCCGGTGCCCCCGGCCGACCCCGTGCGTACACCCGCCCCGCCGCCGCCCGCCGTGCCCTCGCCCGCCTCGCCGCAGCGCCTGGACCAGGTGCGTGCCGAGCTCGACGAGCTGAGCGACTACCTCCGCAAGGAGGGCGGCAGCCAGTGAACGGGCGTGTCATCGCCGGGCGGTACGAGCTGGCGACCATCCTCGGCCAGGGCGGCATGGGCCAGGTCTGGACGGCGTACGACAAGCGCCTGGACCGGCGGGTCGCGGTCAAGCTCCTGCGCCCCGACCGGGTCGCGGGTCCCTCGGGCAGCGATGCCGCCGACGAACTGCGCCGCCGGTTCGTCCGCGAGTGCCGGGTCACCGCCCAGGTCGATCACCCCGGTCTGGTCACGGTCCACGACGCGGGCAGCGACGACGACGACCTCTACCTCGTCATGCAGTACGTCGAGGGTGCCGACCTCGCCGACCACCTGGCCGAGCACGCCCCCTATCCGTGGCCCTGGGCCGTCGCGATCGCGGCCCAGCTCTGCGCGGTGCTCTCCGCCGTGCACGCGGTGCCGATCGTCCACCGCGACCTCAAGCCGCGCAACGCGATGGTCAGGCCCGACGGCACCGTCATCGTGCTCGACCTCGGTGTCGCCTCCGTCCTGGACACCGACACCACGCGTCTGACGCACACGGGCTCACCGATCGGCTCCCCGGCCTATATGGCCCCCGAGCAGGCGATGGGCGGTGCCGTCGGCCCGTACACGGATCTGTACGCACTCGGTGTGCTCCTCCACGAACTGCTCAGCGGCGATGTGCCGTTCGCTGGTTCCACCGCCCTCGGTGTGCTGCACCGCCATCTCTACGAGCCGCCCCTCCCGGTCCGTCATCTCAGGCCCGAGGTCCCCGAGGCGCTCGAGGCCCTCGTGCTGAGGCTGCTCGCCAAGGATCCGCAGCACCGCCCGGCATCCGCCCAGGAGGTGTACGAGTCGCTGCGCCCGCTGCTGCCCGTCGGGGGCGCACCGGCCGGTCCGCTCGACCCGACCCGGCCCTTCCTCCGCCCCCACGCACCCTGGCCGGACCGGGCGGCCACCCCGGCGTCCGCCCCCGTGCCCGCCCCGGTACCCCTGCCCGCACAGCAGACGGCGGTGACCCACACCCCGCCCGCCCGCCGGGATGTCGCGCAGGCGGTCGACGAGGTGAAGCAGCTCATAGGCGAGGGCCGCATCACCCAGGCCGTGGACATCCTCGGCGGCATCCTGCCGGCGGCGGCCGCCGAGCACGGGGAGCACTCCCCGGTCGTCCGGATCCTGCGCAAGCAGTACGCGGCCACGCTGATGGACGACGGGCAGTACCGCCGCGCCCTGCCCGAGCTGCGCCGTCTCGCCGACGACCGCACCGCGGAGGCGGGCCACGCCGACGCCCAGACCCTGCAGTTCCGCTACGACGCGGCGCAGTGCCTGGAGCAGCTGGGCGAGGCGGCCGCCGCGCTCGCCGAGTACCGCGCGGTCCTCCCGTACTACGAGAACGCCTACGGGGCGCCGCCCCCGGACCGAAGCCGGGCCTTCGACATCCGGCACCGCATCGGCCACCTGCTGCTCGCGGTCGGCGACCACACGGCGGGGCGCCGGCAGCTGCAGGGGCTGCTCTACGACGCGGAGCGGACGTACGGGCCGCACCATCCGCTGCCCGTCGAGCTGCGCAGGCAGCTCACCCATCAGCAGGACGTACGCGGCGGCTGAAATCCTGCCCGCGCGGCGTCCTGAGAGGTCTGCCGCAGCACCGCATCCCCAACTCCTCCCGAATCGTTGGTCGAATCAGTGGCCCGAACCCCCTCCACTGCCTAACATCGATCACCGCAAGGCTTTGTGCACTGATGCACAAACTCTCCCCGGGAGGCTCCTTTGCACCGCCGACGTCGCACCGCGCTCGCCGTATCCGTCGCCACGCTTGTCGCGGCGCCGCTCCTGACCGCCTGTGGCAGCGAGGCCCACGCGGGCGCCGCAGCCGTGGTCGGCGGGGACCGGATCGACATGTCCACGGTCCAGGAGCAGGCGGCGGAGGTACGCAGTGCGCAGCAGGGCTCGAAGCAGTCCGCACAGCTGGTGAAGAAGTCCGGGCAGCTCACCCGGGCCAAGCTGCACGGGATCGTGTTCGGCCTGGTCCTGGACCGGGCCGCGGAGGACGCCGGGGTGAGCGTCAGCCGCAAGGAGATCCAGCAGATCCACCGCCAGGCCACCGCGCAGTACGGTGGTGACAAGGGCCTGCAGACCGTGATGCTGGAGCAGCGCTGGGTCGCACCGGACCAGATCGAGGGAGACCTGCGCAAGGAGGTCCAGCTGCCGAAGCTGGCACAGGCGCTCGGCGTCGACCTGCAGTCCCCCGCCGGACAGCAGGTCGTCGGCGAGGCTCTCACCAAGGCGTCGAAGGCCCTGCGCATCGACGTCAATCCGCGCTTCGGGGCCTGGGACGACAAGAAGGTCCAGCTGAGCACCTACAAGGCTCCGTGGATCAACCAGGTCACCAAGTTCCAGGAGCAGGAACCCCAGTCGGGCGCCTGACCGGGGGCCAGGACCCGGAGGGTCCCGAGCGGGGTAGGTTCGGAGGGTGAACGCTGAAGCCCCCGGCCGTATCGTCCTGCTCACCGCCAGCCACCGGGTCGCCCCCGGTCTGCTGTCCTGGCCCGCCTGGCAGACGCTGCACGCCGCCGACCGGGTGCTCTGCGCCGAGCGGGACCATCCGCAACTGCCGTATCTGCGCGAGGCCGGAGTCGCGGTCGAGCACGTCGCACCGTCGGCCGGGGAACTCGTCGACGACTGCGCGGGCGGACGGACCGTGGTGGTGCTCGTGGGCGGCGAGGGCAATCAGCCGCTCACCGACGGCCTGGCCCGGCTCGGCGGTTCGGGCCGGGTGCAGATGCCGGACCTGGAACTGCTGCCCGGCTCCTACGACCTGCCGGGTGCCCGGCTTCTCGATCTCGTCCAGGTCATGGACCGGATCCGGCGGGAGTGCCCGTGGACCTCGCAGAAGACGCACAGGGGTCTCGCGAAGTACGCCATCGAGGAGGCGTACGAACTGGTCGAGGCCATCGAGGACGGTGACCGTGAAGAGCTGCGCGAGGAGCTCGGGGACGTACTGCTCCAGGTCGTCTTCCACGCCCGGATCGCGCAGGAGGACCCGGACGAGCCCTTCGCCATCGACGATGTCGCGGCCACGATCGTGGAGAAGCTGATCCACCGCCATCCGCATGTCTTCGGCGACGAGACCGCGGAGACCCCGGAGGACGTCCACGCGCACTGGCTGCGCACCAAGGCGATCGAGAAGCAGCGGGATTCGGTCACCGACGGGGTGCCGCTCGGCCAGCCCGGTCTGGCCCTGGCCGCCAAGCTCGGCAGCCGGGCCCGTAGCGCCGGGCTCGATGTCGCGCTCCCCGCGGGCGACTCCGTCGGCTACCGGCTTCTCGCCCTCGCCGTACGCGCCGAACAGGACGGCACCGACCCGGAGGCCGCCCTGCGGGCCGCCGCCCGCACCTACCGGGACGCGATCCGGGCGGTGGAGGGGCAGGGGGGCGCTCCGGATAACGTCGAGGAGTGAACGACAGCCCCGCCGACGCCCCCGCGCCCGACGAAGCGCCCCACGAAGCACCCGAAGAGACGCCTGACGAGACGTCCGACGAGGCACCGGACGGGACGCCCGACGAAGCGCCCGAACTCTTCACCTGGGAGTTCGCCACCGACCCGTACCCCGCCTACGCCTGGCTCCGCGAGCACAGCCCCGTGCACCGCACCGCGTTGCCCAGCGGTGTCGAGGCCTGGCTGGTGACCCGATACGCGGATGCCAGGCAGGCCCTCGCCGACACCCGGCTCTCCAAGAACCCGGCGCACCACGCCGGGTCGGCGAACGCCAAGGGGAAGACGGGCATCCCGGGGGAGCGCAAGGCGGACCTGATGACGCACCTCCTGAACATCGACCCGCCGGACCACACCCGGCTGCGCCGGCTCGTCTCCAAGGCGTTCACTCCACGCCGGGTCGCCGAGTTCGCGCCGCGCGTGCAGGAGCTGACGGACCGCCTCATCGACACGTTCATCGAGGAGGGAAAGGCGGACCTCATCCATGACTTCGCCTTCCCGCTCCCCATCTACGCGATCTGTGACCTGCTGGGGGTGCCTCCGGAGGACCAGGACGACTTCCGGGACTGGGCGGGCATGATGATCAGACACGGCGGCGGTCCGCGCGGCGGGGTGGCCAGGTCGGTCAAGAAGATGCGCGGCTATCTTGCCGAACTCATCCACCGTAAACGGGAGAATCCCGGCGACGACCTGATCTCGGGACTCATCCGGGCAAGTGACCACGGCGAACACCTCACCGAGAACGAAGCCGCAGCGATGGCCTTCATCCTGCTGTTCGCCGGTTTCGAGACCACGGTCAACCTCATCGGCAACGGCACCTACGCCCTGCTGCGCAACCCGGAACAGCGCGAGCGGCTCCAGCGGTCGCTCGAGGCCGGGGAGACGGAGCTGCTGGCCACGGGTATCGAGGAGTTGCTGCGGTACGACGGTCCGGTGGAGCTCGCCACCTGGCGGTACGCCACCGAACCCGTGACGCTCGGCGGGCAGCGCATCGCGGCCGGGGACCCGGTTCTTGTGGTGCTGGCCGCCGCGGACCGGGACCCGGAGCGCTTCCATGATGCGGACACGCTGGATCTCGCGCGGAGTGACAATCAGCACCTCGGGTACGGACACGGCATCCACTACTGCCTGGGTGCGCCGCTGGCCCGGCTGGAGGGCCAGGCGGCGCTGGCAACGCTGCTGCGACGCCTTCCCGACCTGCGGCTTGCTGCGGAACCTACCGATTTGCGGTGGCGGGGCGGGCTCATCATGCGCGGACTGCGCACTCTTCCCGTGGAGTTCGATCCCGGACACCGCTCCGAAAAAAGTGACACTCTGTCAACTCTGTGACTTTCACGTGATCTCCGCTGCATCGACTTGTGACACACGTTCGAGTGCGGCTAGGTTCACCGTTCGACTCACCAGCCACACGTCAGTCACACGGAAGGCAATCCCATGGGCTCCGCGAACGGCAGACACCGTCGCCCTCGGCAGGCACCCGCCATCGTCGTCGCCGCAGGCGTCACAGGGTCGGCCATCGCCATCCCGCTGCTCGGCGCGACCGGCGCGCACGCCGCCGACGCCTCGACCTGGGACCGGGTCGCAGAGTGCGAGAGCGGTGGCATGTGGAGCGCCGACCTCGGCAACGGCTACTACGGCGGCCTGCAGTTCTCGCAGGACACCTGGTCGGCCTACGGCGGCACGGCGTTCGCGCCCCGCGCCGACCTGGCCAGCCGCTCGCAGCAGATATCCGTGGCGGAGAAGGTGCTCGGCGACACGGGGGTGACGGCGTGGGCCAGCTGCGCGGTGATCTCCGGGCTCGCGCTGGACGGCACGCTGCCGGGTGTCGACCCGGGCAGTGAGCCGACCACCGAGCCGTCGGACACCGCGACCCCGTCCGGCGGCGCGTCGGACACCTCTTCGCCCGGCGCGTCGGACAAGACGCGCAAGGGCGCGAGCGACAAGGGTGATGAAACCGGCGAAGCCGACAAGTCGACCGGATCCAATGCGGCCGACCCCTCGGCCTCTCCCTCGCCCGACGCGTCCGAGACCTCTGACGCCTCGAACGGAGCGCCGGGTGGCAAGCACCGCGGCACACCGGCCCCGGAGGCGAGCGCCGGTACGGGCTCGGAGGACGGGCGCGACTCCGGCCGGCACGCATCGCGCGGTGACGCCGAGGCGCGCAAGGGTGCCGACGGGAGCGCCGGGACCTACACCGTCCGCGCGGGCGACAACCTCTGGGCGATCGCAGACTCCCAGGAGCTGCCCGGCGGCTGGACGGCGCTCTACGAGGCCAACAAGGACGAGCTGGGCTCCGACCCGGACCTGATCCTTCCCGGGCAGAACCTCGACCTGGGCCTCGACCTGGGCCTCCAGGCGGGCGAGAAGACCGCCGGGGCGGGCGCGGAAGCCGCTACGGGTAACTGATCCAATTCGGGAAAACACCCCAAAATCGGGGGCAGTTCAGAGGCCTATGTCCACTTATGCGTAAGTGAGACATGGGTCTCTTTGCGTCAACTGACGCTTCTCGTCCGCCCGGTTCGCCGGTGACGCCTCCGACCTGCGGAAACGGTCCTTCGCGGGTTGCGGGTAAGGGCTGATTGTCCGTGATGTCCATCTTTGAATGTGGGGGTTGCCTATGTTTACGGTCGGAACCGCTCGCACCGCGGGCACCTTCGACCGTCACGCCGAATCCTGCCGTCGGCCGAAGGGGACTGACGCGTAAAGCGCCGTAGGCAGGAGCGGGGGACCCAGGTAAGTGCCGGACCCGGCCGTCGGAAGACGGGTGAGGACCGGCTCGGGGTGAAGTCGCTCGCCAGTGCGAGCGACCGGGCAACTCACAGGCCCGAACCCGACAGCTCACCTCGTAGGCGTCGGTGAGGAGAACCATGCTGCTTTCGAGCAAGGGCAAGCACCGTCGCCCGTCCAAGGCCGTCCGTATAGCCACCCTGGCCGGCGTCGCCGGTGCCGCCGTCGCCGTTCCGCTGATGGGTGCGACCGGCGCCTCCGCCGCCTCCGTCGCCACGTGGGACGCCGTCGCCCAGTGCGAGTCCGGTGGCAACTGGTCCATCAACACCGGCAACGGCTACTACGGCGGTCTGCAGTTCTCGCAGTCCAGCTGGGCAGCCGCCGGCGGTACGCAGTTCGCCGCCCGCGCCGACCTGGCCTCCAAGGCCCAGCAGATCACCGCCGCCGAGAAGCTTCTCGACCTGCAGGGCCCGGGCGCCTGGGCCTGCGCCGGTGCCGGCGGCCTGACCAACGACGGTGTGGACCCGGGTGTCGACACCGGCTCCGCGCCGAGCGCCGACAAGGCCGCCCAGCCGGAGCGCAAGGCCGAGCAGCCCACCACGCGCAGCGAGAAGCGCACCGCCCCCAAGGCCTCGAAGACCGTCACCACCCCGACCGGCGACAAGGTCAAGAAGGGTGACGGCGAGTACAAGGTGAAGGCCGGCGACACCCTGAGCACGATCGCCGACGCGAAGAAGGTCAAGGGCGGCTGGCAGAAGCTGTTCAAGCTGAACGGCGACATCGTCGAGGACGCCGACCTGATCTTCCCGGGTCAGCAGCTCCACCTGAAGTAGTCCCGGGTCTCTCCTCCCCGCAGGACCTCAGGA
This sequence comes from Streptomyces sp. NPDC060035, assembly GCF_042736635.1. NCBI lineage: Bacteria > Bacillati > Actinomycetota > Actinomycetes > Kitasatosporales > Streptomycetaceae > Streptomyces > Streptomyces sp. NPDC060035. The sequence goes on along the minus strand of NZ_JBHWVO010000007.1, from coordinate 109,092 downwards.
CCGCAGAAGGGTGTCCGGCGGCACCCGATGTGTCCTCCCCGGCCCGGCGCACTCACCCCCGTGTGCGCCGGGCCGGGGTCATGTCCGCGGCGTGCCGCATGGGCGCGCCGCGTGCGTGATCGTTCAACTATTGTGGTTACTGGCCAGTAGATTTCTGGAGCTTTGCCCGGTATGGAGACCCTTGGGTCCTTTTTCGTCCCAGGGGACGGGCGGTCGGCCGACGGAGGGGGCCGAGCCGGTTAGGCTCGTGTCGCAAGGCCACAGTGACCCTGCACAACCAGTGTCATATCCCAGAAGGAGATGCCTCGTGCCGTCCATCGACGTCGTCGTAGCCAGGGAAATCCTCGACTCCCGGGGCAACCCCACGGTCGAGGTCGAGGTTGGCCTCGACGACGGCAGCACGGGACGTGCTGCTGTTCCGTCCGGCGCCTCCACCGGTGCGTTCGAGGCCATTGAGCTTCGCGACGGTGACCCCAACCGCTACCACGGGAAGGGCGTCGAGAAGGCCGTCCTCGCCGTGATCGAGCAGATCGGCCCGGAGCTCGTCGGTTACGACGCCACCGAGCAGCGCCTCATCGACCAGGCGATGTTCGACCTGGACGCGACCGAGAACAAGGGCTCCCTCGGCGCCAACGCCATCCTCGGCGTCTCGCTGGCCGTGGCCCACGCCGCGTCCGAGGCGTCCGACCTGCCGCTGTTCCGCTACCTCGGCGGCCCGAACGCGCACCTGCTGCCCGTTCCGATGATGAACATCCTGAACGGCGGCTCGCACGCCGACTCCAACGTGGACATCCAGGAGTTCATGATCGCGCCGATCGGCGCGGAGTCCTTCTCCGAGGCCCTTCGCTGGGGCGCGGAGATCTACCACACGCTGAAGAAGGTCCTGAAGACCAAGGGCCTGTCCACCGGTCTCGGTGACGAGGGCGGCTTCGCCCCGAACCTCGAGTCCAACCGTGCCGCCCTGGACCTCATCCTCGAAGCCGTCAAGGAAGCCGGCTACGTTCCCGGCCGCGACATCGCGCTCGCCCTCGACGTTGCCGCGTCCGAGTTCTACAAGGACGGCGCGTACGAGTTCGAGGGCAAGTCCCGCTCGGCCGCCGAGATGACCGAGTACTACGAGGAGCTCGTCTCCGCGTACCCGCTGGTCTCCATCGAGGACCCGCTGTACGAGGACGACTGGGCCGGCTGGAAGGCCATCACGGACAAGCTCGGCGCCAAGGTGCAGATCGTCGGGGACGACCTGTTCGTCACCAACCCCGAGCGCCTGGCCCGTGGCATCGAAGAGGGTTCGGCCAACGCCCTGCTCGTCAAGGTCAACCAGATCGGTTCGCTGACCGAGACCTTGGACGCCGTCGAGCTGGCCCAGCGCAACGGCTTCAAGTGCATGATGTCCCACCGCTCCGGTGAGACCGAGGACGTCACCATCGCCGACCTCGCCGTCGCCGTGAACTGCGGTCAGATCAAGACCGGCGCCCCGGCCCGCTCGGACCGCGTCGCCAAGTACAACCAGCTGCTGCGCATCGAGGAGATCCTCGACGACGCCGCGGTGTACGCGGGCCGTTCGGCGTTCCCGCGGTTCCGCTTCGAGGGCTGAGCGCCCACCAGCGGGAGCTGAGCCTGCCTTTGGGGGCACCAGCCTCCGTCCGTCCCCGCACTGGGTCCCGTACCGTGTGCGGGGACGGACGTGCGTAATGGGGAGGCGAGATGGCCGGGAAGGACCGAGACCGGTTCTCCACCGCGACCAGGCTGCGGCTGCTCGGGGAGCAGACGGCGGCCCGCGTCTACCGGTCCCAGAACCGCCGCCAGGCCCGCCGCTCCCGGCTCACCGGCAGGGCTGCGTTCCTGGCCCTGATCGTCTGCTCCCTGGTGGTCGCCCTCGCCTACCCGATGCGGCAGTACATCTCCCAGCGCGACGAGATCGCCGATCAGGAGCGGCTCTCGCAGGAGGCGCACCGGCGGACCGAGGAGCTGCGCGACGAGAAGGCGCGGCTCAAGGACGACGCGTACATCCGGCGACTGGCGCGTGAGCACCTCCACTACGTCCTGCCCGGGGAGACCGGTTATACCGTGATCGACCCGGACGCGGCCGAGGTACGCCGCGGCGAACCGGGTGCCACGGGCAGGCCCTGGCACTCGAACCTCTGGGACGGCGTCGACAGCGCCGATCGCGGCTGACCCCGTTCCCGTACATACAGACCGACCGATGACATTCAAGGCAGGCATGGACACGCCCCCTCCGCAGACCGAATCCACCGCGCCCACCGAGGCGGACATCGCCGCGTTCGAGCAGCAGCTCGGCCGGCCGCCGCGCGGGCTGCGCGCCATCGCGCACCGCTGCCCGTGCGGCAACCCGGACGTGGTGGAGACACAGCCCCGTCTGGAGGACGGCACGCCGTTCCCGACGACGTACTACCTGACCTGTCCGCGTGCCGCGTCCGCGATCGGCACGCTGGAGGCCAACGGCGTCATGAAGGAGATGACCGAGCGCCTCACGACGGACCCGGAGCTGGCCGCCGCGTACCGCGGGGCGCACGAGGACTACATCGCGCGCCGCGACGCCATCGAGGTCCTGGAGGGCTTCCCCAGCGCCGGCGGCATGCCGGACCGGGTGAAGTGCCTGCACGTTCTGGTCGGCCACTCACTGGCGGCGGGGCCCGGGGTCAACCCGCTGGGCGACGAGGCGATCGCGCTGCTGCCGCAGTGGTGGGCGAAGGGCCCGTGCGTATCGCCCTGCGGAGAGACGCCGCCGTCCTGACCCGCCCGCAGTGACCGGGGGCCCCGCCCCGGGCCCCGCTCCTCCCGGTCGTGGCGCGCGGGACCGGGCGTGCCCGGCGGTCGAGGGCATCCTTCAGCCTGACCGGCGTTTCGAGGACCGGGGCCCGGGGCGGGGCCCCGGCATACACAACAGGAGCTCCCATGACCCGCGTTGCCGCCATCGACTGCGGTACCAACTCCATCCGCCTGCTCGTCGCCGACGCGGACCCCGCCTCCGGCCGCTTCACCGAGCTCGACCGCCGGATGCAGATCGTGCGGCTCGGCCAGGGCGTCGACCGCACCGGGCGACTGGCCCCCGAAGCTCTGGAGCGCACCTTCGCCGCCTGCCGCGAGTATGCCGCGGCGATCAAGGAGCTCGGCGCCGAGAAGATCCGTTTCGTCGCCACCTCCGCCTCCCGCGACGCGGAGAACAGCGCCGTGTTCGTCAAGGGCGTCCTGGACATCCTGGGTGTCGAGCCCGAGGTGATCAGCGGTGGCCAGGAGGCGCAGCTCTCCTTCGACGGCGCCACCAAGGAGCTGACGGGCAGCGACCATCTGGAGAAGCCCTATCTCGTCGTGGACATCGGCGGCGGCTCCACCGAATTCGTCGTCGGGGACGACTCCGTCCGTGCGGCCCGGTCCGTGGACATCGGCTGCGTACGGATGACCGAGCGTCATCTCGTCGAGGACGGCACGGTCCTCGACCCGCCCACGCCCGGCCGGATCGCCGCGATCCGCGCGGACATCGACGCAGCCCTCGACCTGGCGGAGGAGACCGTGCCGCTGGCCGAGGCGGCCACACTCGTCGGCCTGGCCGGCACCGTCACCACCGTCGCCGCGATCGCGCTCGGTCTCGAGGAGTACGACTCCGAGGCGATCCACCACTCCCGGGTCTCCTTCGAGCAGGTCCGGGAGATCACCGGGCGGCTGCTCTCGTCGACGCACGAGGAGCGCGCGGCGATCCCTGCGATGCACCCCGGACGGGTCGATGTGATCACCGCGGGGGCGCTTGTCCTGCTCGCGGTGATGGAGCGGACCGGAGCCCGGGAGGTCGTTGTCAGCGAGCACGACATTCTCGACGGAATCGCCTGGTCGGCCGCGTGATCACAGTGCGGCGGGCCGAACGGTGAGAACACGCTCATGCGTACTCCGGCCTGCGCCTTTGAGCCTTCCGGGGGCTCCTGGGGCCGGTCGGCGCAGGCCTTCCGGAGGGCGCCGCGACGAACTTCGTGAACTTCTTCACAAGGAATTCGGCTCCACCGGGTGAAGTTCGGCCCCCGAGGGGCCGCACAGGCCCCCCACGGGGCTGTACGGCGGGGCTGCGGGGAGGTTTCGGGGGTGTGGCGCGCGCATGAAGCGGGGCGGTGGTTCGGCCCGCCCGGCGGCACAAGGGCCAGCTCACAAGCGGTGAACAACGTTCGCCAGTGCGTCGTGGTTCCCCTCCGGACCCATGACCTGGGTCACGTGGGCGGCGGAGTGTAGCAGAGGGTGGCGCATACCTTGTGAAGGGGCTCACGAGCGTGCCCCCCGAGGGGGGTGGATACTCGATGGCATGAGCACCACGGAGCGTCCCAGGATCCTCGTTGTAGGCGGTGGGTACGTAGGCCTGTACGCAGCTCGTCGCATTCTGAAGAAGATGCGGTACGGGGAGGCGACCGTCACGGTCGTCGACCCTCGCTCGTACATGACGTACCAGCCCTTCCTCCCCGAAGCTGCTGCCGGCAGCATCTCGCCTCGGCATGTCGTCGTCCCGCTGCGACGCGTGCTGCCCAAGGCAGAGGTTCTCACCGGCCGTGTCACGACCATCGACCAGGACCGCAAGGTCGCCACGATCGCGCCGCTCGTCGGCGAGGCCTATGAGCTGCCCTTCGACTACCTGGTCATCGCGATGGGCGCGGTCTCCCGTACCTTCCCGATCCCCGGCCTCGCCGAGCAGGGCATCGGTATGAAGGGCATCGAGGAGTCCATCGGTCTGCGCAACCACGTCCTCGAGCAGCTGGACAAGGCCGACTCGACGACCGATGAGGACGTCCGCCGCAAGGCGCTGACGTTCGTCTTCGTGGGCGGCGGCTTCGCCGGTGCGGAGACCATCGGCGAGGTCGAGGACATGGCGCGCGACGCGGCGAAGTACTACACGAGCGTGAAGCGCGAGGACATGCGCTTCATCCTCGTCGACGCCGCCGACAAGATCCTTCCCGAGGTCGGCCCGAAGCTGGGCGCGTACGGCAAGGAGCACCTGGAGAGCCGTGGTGTGGAGATCTACCTCTCCACCTCCATGGACTCGTGCGTCGACGGCCACGTGGTGCTGAAGAACGGCCTCGAGGTCGACTCCAGCACGATCGTGTGGACGGCCGGCGTGAAGCCGAACCCGGCGCTGGCCCGCTTCGGTCTGCCGCTCGGTCCGCGTGGTCACGTCGACACCTCCGAGAAGCTTCAGGTCCAGGGCACCGACTACATCTGGGCCGCGGGCGACAACGCCCAGGTCCCGGACCTGGTCGGCCGCAAGGCCGGTAACCCGAACGCCTGGTGCCCGCCGAACGCCCAGCACGCGCTGCGTCAGTCCAAGGTCCTCGGCGACAACGTCATCTCCGGCATGCGGGGCTTCCCGCAGAAGGAGTACAGCCACGCCAACAAGGGTGCGGTCGCCGGTCTGGGCCTGCACAAGGGCGTCGCGATGATCGTCGTGGGCAAGGTGAAGATCAAGCTCAAGGGCCGTCTCGCCTGGTACATGCACCGTGGCTACCACGGCATGGCGATGCCGACCTGGAACCGCAAGATCCGGATCTTCGCCGACTGGACCCTTGCGATGTTCCTCAAGCGCGAGGTCGTCTCGCTCGGCGCCATGGAGACGCCGCGCGAGGAGTTCTACGAGGCAGCCAAGCCGCATCCCGCCCCGGTCGCAGCCAAGGCCGAGGGTGAGAAGGCCAAGGCCTCCTAGCGCCTGTACGTCACCGAAGGGGTCGTCCGCCATCCGTGGTGCGGACGGCCCCTTCGGCGTGCCTGGCACGGTGCGAAGTAGATGGCGTGTGCAGTCATTTTGCCGTTCCGTTGCAACGGAACGGGATGGCAAGCGGGCCGGACGGCGTTGACGCAGGTGTACCTGGCGGCGACTCCGAGGTGTCGTCGCCCGGTTCCGGCACGTATATGCGAATTTAGGCACGTTGGGAAACACCACCACGGAGGTGTACGCCATGGCAGACGCCGCATCGCGGCTGACCGCTCTCGCCGAAGAGTTGCTGGGAGAACCCCTGCCCGTCCGGATCCGGGCCTGGGACGGCAGCGAAACCGGGCCGCCCGGTGCCCCCGTCCTCATCCTGCGCCACCGCCGTGCCGTGCGCCGGCTGCTCTGGAAGCCGGGCGAACTGGGTCTGGCCCGCGCCTGGGTGGCCGGTGAGATGGACATCGAGGGCGACCTCTACGCGGCACTGAACCATCTGGCCGGACTGCTCTGGGAGCGCGGCGCCGACGCGAAGGACTCCGTCCACCCGGTCCGCGACCCGAAGGTCCGTGCGTTCGCCCGCGGCCTCGTCCAGCTCGCCGGACCCTGGCCGCCGCCTCCTCCGCCCGTGGAGGAGATCCGCCGCCGCTCCGGAGCGCTGCACACCAAGCGCCGTGACAAGGAGGCCATCAGCCACCACTACGACGTGGGCAATGCTTTCTACGAACTGGTCCTCGGCCCGTCCATGGTCTACTCCTGCGCCTACTGGCAGGACGGCGGCACGCTCGAGGACGCCCAGCGCGACAAGCTCGACCTCGTCTGCCGCAAGCTCGCGCTGCAGGAGGGCGACCGCCTGCTCGACGTCGGCTGCGGCTGGGGCTCCATGGCCATCCACGCGGCCCGTGAGTACGGCGCCCGGGTCACCGGGATCACCCTCTCCACCGAACAGGCCGCCTTCGCCCGCAAGCGCATCGCCGAGGAGGGCCTCACCGACCGGATCGAGATCCGGGTCCAGGACTACCGGGACGTCAGGGACGGTCCGTACGACGCCATCTCCTCGATCGGCATGGCCGAGCACGTCGGCTCGGTCCGCTACCGGGAGTACGCCGAAGACCTCTACGCACTCCTCAGGCCCGGCGGCCGGCTGCTCAACCACCAGATCGCCCGCCGCCCCGAGAAGGACGAGTCCGCCTACCACGTGGACGAGTTCATCGACGCGTACGTCTTCCCCGACGGGGAGCTCGCCCCGGTGGGCCGCACGGTCGCCACTCTGGAGGAGGCCGGCTTCGAGGTCCGTGACGTCGAAGCACTCCGCGAGCACTACGCGCTGACCCTGCGCCAGTGGGTCACCAACCTGGAGAAGAACTGGAAGCAGGCGGTACGGGTCACCTCGCCAGGACGGGCCCGGGTCTGGCGGCTCTACATGGCGGCCTCCGCGCTCTCCTTCGAGCACAACAGGATCGGTGTCAACCAGATCCTCGCGGTACGTCCGCAGGAGGGCGGTCCCGCGAGCATGCCGCTGCGGGCCCGCGAGTGGACGGCGTCGGGCTGACGCCCTGCACGAAAGGGGGCCGGTATCCGCGACGCGGATACCGGCCCCCTTTCGCAAGCCGCCGCTACTCCGTCTTGATGGCCGTCAGCATGTTCAGCTTCGCGCCGCTGCGGGCCGGCCAGAGCGCGGCCAGCACACCCACGAGCCCTGCGAGCACCAGGAAGAGTGCGAGCCGGTCCCACGGGATCACCAGGGCGTACTGCGGGATCGAGGACGCCAGGCTCTGGCCGATCGCCCAGCCCAGGAACATGCCCAGGCCGATGCCGACCACCGCGCCGAAGAGCGAGATGACCACGGCCTCCAAGCGGATCATGCGCTTCACCTTCGCGCGGTCCAGGCCGATCGCGCGCAGCATGCCGATCTCCTGCTGTCGCTCGAAGACCGACATGGCCAGGGTGTTGACGACTCCCAGCACCGCGATGATCAGGGCCATCGCGAGCAGTCCGTACATGAGGTTCATCGCCAGGTTGACCGTGCCGCCGAACATGTCGCGGATGCCCTGGCGGTCCATGACACTCACCGCGGGGTTGTCGCCCAGAGCGTCCACCACGGCCTGCTCGTTGGCTGTCGTCGGGCCGCCGTCCATGGTCAGCCAGACCTCGCGGATGTCGGCGAGGCTCTCGTGCGGGGCGACGACGTCCGTCGGGATCAGGACCGGCGAGAGGAATTCGTTGCCCTGGAAGAGCGCGCCGACCTTCAGGGTCTCCTTCTTGTCGTCCTGGAACGTCACCGGCACACTGTCGCCGGTCTTCCAGCCGTTCGACTTCGCGGTCTTCTCGTCGACGGCGATCTCGCCGTCGGCCAGCGATGCCAGCGAGCCGGAGACCGTCTTCATCGCGAAGACCTTCTCGATGTCGCCCGGGGTGACTCCGGAGGCCGAGAGGTTCGCGTCTTCGACCTGGAGCCAGACGGACTGCTGGGGCGAGACCGCCACCACACCGTCGGCCGTCTCCAGGGCCGTGAGCGCCGACTCGTCGAGCGGGTCACCGCTCGCCATGGACACCATGTAGTCGGCCTTGATGTGGTCGGTCGTCATCCGGTCGACCGCCTGGCCGAGCGTGACACCGAGCACCGAGATTCCTGTGACCAGGGTGAGTCCGATCGCCAGCGCGGAGGCGGTCGCCCCGGTGCGGCGCGGGTTGCGGACGGCGTTCTGCGAGGCCAGCTTGCCGGAGACGCCGAACAGCTTCGCCAGCAGCGGGCGCACGAGCGCGATCACGGGGCGCGACAGCAGGGGGATGAGCACGATGACACCGATCAGTGCCAGGAAGGCACCGGCTGCGATGAGCGTCCTGTTGCCCTTACCGACCACCGCTCCCGCGACGATCGCAGCGGAACCGAGCAGGGTGATGACCCCGCCGATCGAATTGCGCACCACCAGGGACCTGGTGGTGGCCACCGCGTGGACACTGCTCATCGCTGCCACCGGCGGAATCTTCGCAGCCCGGCGGGCGGGCAGCCAGGCGGCCAGCAGGGTGACCAGCACACCGACGCCGAACGCGGCACCGACCGCGGTGGGAGTGATGATCATCGGTCCTGCCGGGACCTTCCCGCCGAACATGCCGACCGCGGAGCGCAGGCCGACGGCGAGGCCGAGACCGAGCACGAAGCCGATCACCGAGGCGACAGCACCGACCAGACCCGCTTCGAGCAGCACGGCCCGCTTGACCTGGCGGCGGGAGGCGCCGACGGCACGCATCAGGGCCAGTTCCCTGGTGCGCTGGGCGACCAGCATCGTGAACGTGTTGGCGATCAGGAAGATACCCACGAAGAGGGCGATGCCCGCGAAGCTGAGCAGCAGCTGGTTGATGCCCTTCAGGCCTGCTTCGGTCTGCTCGGCCTCCTCGTCCGCGAGTGCGGCACCGGTCTGAGCCTGGGCGTCCTTCGGCAGCAGGGGCTTCACCGCGTCCAGCAGCTGCCGGTCGGATGCGCCGGCCGCGGCGGTGATGCTGACGTCCTTGAACTCGCCGGGCCGCAGATAGAGCTGCTGGGCGACCTGGGTGTCGAGCAGGACCAGGCTGCCGCCCGCGTTGACCGAGCCGTCCTCGGTGGTGAAGATGCCGGAGAGGGTGAACTCCTTCACCGGCCCGTTCGTGGCGACCCGCACCGGGTCGCCCACGCGGTACCTGCCCTTGCTCGCGGTCTCCTTGTCGAGGGCGACCTGGCCGGCCTCGGCCGGTCCGGTGCCGTCGGTGAACGCGTACTGCGCGTCCTTGCCGTCCTTGCCCGGGGCGAAGTTCGCACCGGTGTTGGTCCAGCCGTTGCCGATGAGCTTGCCGTCCGGGTCGGCCACGCCGGCGAAGCCGGAAACCCGGCCGGTGGCCTCCGCCACTCCGTCCAGGCCCTGGATCTTCTTCAGGGTGGCGGCGTCGACGGCCGGGGTCTTCTCGTCGCCGCGCTCGGCGTACGTGGTGACCACGACGGCGATGTCGTCGTAGCTCTTGGCGGACTGGTTGCGGAAGGCGTTGCCGAGGGTGTCGGTGAAGACCAGGGTGCCGGAGACGAAGGCGACGCCGAGCATGACGGCGAGCACGGTCATCAGCAGCCTGGCCTTGTGCGCGAGCACATTGCGCAAGGCGGTACGGAGCATGTTGTTGTGTCCTGGGATGAGGTCGGGAGGAGGGGACGGGGAAGCCGGCTACCAGCGGTTCAGCTGGTGCGGCCCTTCGCGTCGAACGCCTTCATCCGGTCGAGGACCCCGTCCGCGGTCGGGTGCATCATCTGGTCGACGATCGCACCGTCCGCGAGGAAGATCACGCGGTCCGCGTAGGAGGCGGCCACCGGATCGTGGGTCACCATCACCACGGTCTGCCCGAGTTCGCGCACCGAGTTGCGAAGGAAGCCGAGCACCTCGGCGCCGGAGCGGGAGTCGAGGTTTCCGGTCGGCTCGTCACCGAAGATGATCGCCGGCTGGGAGGCCAGGGCGCGGGCCACCGCGACGCGCTGCTGCTGGCCCCCGGAGAGCTCGGTGGGCCGGTGCTTCAGCCGCTCGGAGAGGCCCACCATGTCGATGACCTTCTGCAGCCACGCGGCGTCCGGCTTCCGGCCGGCGATGTCCATCGGCAGGGTGATGTTCTCCAGTGCCGACAGGGTCGGCAGGAGGTTGAAGGCCTGGAAGATGAAACCGATCTTGTCCCGGCGCAGCTGCGTCAGCTGCTTGTCCTTCAGCGATCCCAGCTCGGTGTCGCCGATGCGCACGGATCCGCTGCTGAAGCTGTCCAGACCGGCCACGCAGTGCATGAGGGTGGACTTGCCGGAGCCCGACGGGCCCATGATCGCGGTGAACTCGCCCTGCGGGAAGTCCACGGTCACCCGGTCCAGGGCGACCACCTGGGTCTCACCCTGGCCGTAGACCTTCGACAGCTCCGTGGCGCGGGCGGCGACCGCGGTGGTGCGGTGAACGGTGGTGGTGGTCACAGGGGTACTCCTGGTTCGGGCGACGATGCGGCGGGGTTCGCGGGACCCCTCCATCGTCACCGCCGTATTGCTCCCGGACGTCAGCCCCCGTGCCCGTTCCCGGGGCCCTCTTGAGTCGCATCGGCAGGACCGCGGCGTACTCCTCGGGTATGACACCGACCCTGAGGCGTCCGTCCTCAGCGGGGTGGGGCGGTGGAGCCGCGGGGCACCAGCCGGGCTGCGGAATCCTCGAATCCGGGTGCCGAGCCGTCTGCCACCATCGCCAGCAGGGTGCGCGCCGCATGGGTGCCGTACGCCGGGATGTCGCGGCTCAGCGCGGTCAGCGGCGGCCGGACGACCCGGGACAGCTGGGAGTCGTCCCAGGCGACGAGCGAGAGGTCGGCGGGTACGTCGAGCCCCATTTCCTGGGCGACCGAGAGCCCGGCGACGGCCATGATGTCGTTGTCGTAGATGACGGCGGTGGGCCTCGTGGGCGAGCTGATCAGCCGCCGCGTCGCGTGTGCGCCCTCCTCGCCGGAGTAGTCGGTGTGCACCACCACCGGTTCGTCCAGGCCCAGTTCTGCGGAGATCTCGTGCTGGGCCCGGTCGCGCAGCCGGGTGTGGATCAGATCGGGCAGCCCGGCGACCCGGGCGATGCTTCGATGGCCGAGCGCGCTCAGATACGTGAGGGTGTCCCGCAGTGCCGCCGAGTCGTCCGACCACACGGGGGTGAGGGGCCCGGCCGCCGAGGGATGGCCGATCACCACGGCCGGCATTCCCAGCTCGGCGACGCCCTCGATGCGCAGGTCCGGGGAGCGCACGTCGGCGAGGAACACCCCGTCCACCCGGCCCTCGCCCCACCAGCGCCGGTACATCTCCAGTTCCTGCGCGGGGTCGGTGACGACCTGGAGGAGCAGGGCGCAGCCGCGGGTGGCCAGCTCGGTCTCGATGCCGCTGATCAGCTCCATGAAGAACGGCTCGACGCCGAGCATTCTGGCGGGCCGGGACAGCGCGAGGCCGACGGTGTCGGCCCGCGCGTGGGTCAGCGCGCGGGCCGCGCTGTTGGGCCGCCAGCCGATCTCCTGGGCGATGGCCTTGATGGAGGCACGGGTCGCGGGGGAGACCCCGGGGCGGTCGTTCAGCGCGTACGACACCGCGACTTTGGAGACCCCGGCCCGGCGCGCGATGTCGGCGATCGTGGGACGGTGCTTGGACATGCGACCTCACTTAACCGGTTCGTGTTCAGCGGTCATCTTAGCTACAGCTCCCTGACCTGTGTCTTCCTCTTCCCGGTCTAGACCCCTTCGCAATCCCCCGAAAAAACTGCAATGGGAGCGCTCCCGCACCCTTGACACGACCCTGGGGCCCCCATACCTTCACGGCACTTACCCGGTTCAGTAACTCCGCTCAGCAGGGACGGCGGGGGAAAAGGAGGGGCTATGGGTACGCGTACCCGGGTGCGGATCACCGTCGCACTCGCCGTGTTCGGACTGGCTGCGACCGCGTGCACGGGGGGCGGCTCGTCGTCGGGCGGCTCCACCGGGCCGGGCGGCAAGGGCGGCGCACTTCCGCGCAACGAGACGCTGTACACGACCGGCACGCAGTGGGGGCCGCCGGCCAACTACAACCCGCTGCGCAACTGGGACCACGCGACCGGCACCAAGGGCCTGGTGTACGAGACGCTGTTCCACTTCGACCCCGACGAGGGCAAGCTGACGCCCTGGCTCGCGGAGTCGGGCAGCTGGACCGGTGACACGACGTACGACGTGAAACTGCGCCAGGGCATCACCTGGGCCGACGGCAAGCCGCTCACCGCCAAGGACGTGGCGTACTCCTACGGCCTCGGCAAGATCGAGGCCTCCGCCTTCCACTCGCTGTGGAGCTGGCTCTCCGACGCGAAGGCGGTGGACGCGACGACCGTCCGCTTCACCTTCAAGGAGGCCCGCTACCAGGAGTGGGACTACACCCTCTACGGCCAGCCGATCGTCCCCGAGCACGTCTGGAGCTCGCGCACCGACGAGGACGTCCTCAACGGCGTCAACGACAAGCCGGTCGGCACCGGCGCGTACAAGCTCAAGAGCAAGACCCAGGACCGGGTCGTCTGGGAGCGGCGCGAGGACTGGTGGGGCACCAAGGCGCTGAGCATGACGCCCGCACCCCGCTACATCGTCGACGTCTCCAACCCGAGCAACGAAGTGGTCATCGGCCAGCTGGGTCAGGGCCAGCTGGACCTCAGCAACAACTTCCTGCCCGGCGCCTCCTCGCTGATCAAGAGCAAGAAGGTCGTGTCGTACTACGACGAGGCGCCGTACATGCTCTCGGCCAACACCGCCTGGCTGGTGCCCAACACCACCAAGAAGCCGATGAACGACGCAGCCTTCCGCAGGGCACTCGCCGCGTCCGTCGACACCGAGAAGATCGTCAAGGGGGTGTACGGCGAGCTGGTCAAGCCCGCCAGCCCGACCGGTCTCCTGCCGCAGTGGGAGCAGTTCGACGACAAGGCGCTGATCGCAGAGAAGGGCTTCACGCACGACGCCGCCGCGGCGAAGAAGGAGCTCGCGGACGCCGGTTACAAGGACAAGAACGGTGATGGCTACGTCGAGAACAAGGACGGCTCCACCCTCAGTCTGAAGCTGGCCGTGCCGTCCGGCTGGACCGACTGGATGGAGGCGGCCAAGGTCATCGCCGCCGGCGCCAAGGAGGCGGGCATCCAGGTCAGCACGGAGTTCCCCGACCAGAACGCGCTCAACGAGCTGCGCGGCAAGGGCGACTTCGACCTCGTCATCAACAACGAGCGTCAGCTGTCCAACACCCCGTGGACGTACTACGACTACATCTTCCAGATGCCGGTCCAGAAGCAGCAGAACACGGTGAACTTCGGGCGGTACGAGAACGAGAAGGCCTGGAAGCTGGTGCAGGAGCTCGGCGGGGTCAGGACCGACGACACCGCGGGCATGAAGAGCGCCATCTCCAAGATCCAGGACATCCAGCTCACCGAGATGCCCATCATCCCGCTCTGGTACAACGGCCTCTGGTCGCAGTCCACCACCGGGACCTGGAAGAACTGGCCGTCGGACGCCGCGGGAGCCCCCAAGACCGCACCGGCCCTCTGGCGCAACTGGCTGGAGATGGGCGGCTTCGAGACGCTCACCCAGCTGAAGCCCGCCAAGTGACACGGCAGTTCTGACTCGATGACCGCCCCGCCGTGCGCCCGCCCACCTGACGGGTGAGCGCACGGCGGGGCTCTCCACCAGGGGAGCACCCTTGCGCCGCTACTTCGCCCGCAAACTTCTTGTCTACGCACTGACTTTCGTCGTCGCCGTCACCGTCAACTGGATGATCCCGCGCTTCATGCCCGGTGACCCGGTGGCGGCCATGGTGGCCCGCGCCCGGGTCTCGCAGCCGGAGGCCGCCGAGGCGATGCGCACGTACTACAACAACCTGTTCGGCTTCGACGAACCGCTGTGGCAGCAGTACCTGCACTTCTGGGGGGCCCTGCTCCAGGGCGACTTCGGCATCTCCATCTTTGTCTTCCCCACGCCTGTCGGCGACGTCCTGCTCGACGCACTCCCGTACACCCTCGGCCTGATGATCCCGTCGGTGCTGCTGAGCTGGTTCGTCGGCAACTGGATCGGCGCGCTCTCCGCACGGCGCAAGGTCCTCGACAACACCGTGCTGCCGGCCGGCTACCTGCTGACCGCGATGCCGTACATGTGGATCGCCGTCATCCTCGCCTGGGCGCTCGGCGCGAAGGCCGGCTGGTTCCCCCTGTCGGGCGGCTACAGCCTGGACATCCAGCCGGGCTGGAACGCCGACTTCGTACTGGACGCGCTGCACCACTGGGTGCTGCCGTTCCTCTCGCTCTTCCTGGTCGCGCTCGGAGGCTGGGCCATCGGCATGCGCAACATGATCATCTACGAGCTGGAGTCCGACTACTCCTCCTATCTCGCGGCCCTCGGCGCACCGCAGCGCCTCATACGCCGCTACGCCTTCCGCAACGCCGTCCTGCCCCAGGTCACCGGCCTCGCCCTCCAACTGGGCGTGCTGGTCGCCGGAGCACTCGTCACCGAGATCGTCTTCGCCTATCCGGGGCTCGGCTCACTGATCCTCGCCTCGATCCAGAACCAGGACTTCTTCCTGCTCCAGGGGGCGTTCCTGTTCATCGTCATCGGCGTACTCATCGCCAACTTCCTCATCGACATCGTGTACGTCGTCGTCGATCCCCGCACCCGTACGGGCATGGCAGGAGGCACCTCATGAGCACACTGCCCGAGCCGGCACCCGAGGCCGCTGTGACGGCGGAACCGCCCGCGGCCGAGCCCGGCAGCGAGTGGCTGCACTACGCGGTGCGCAACCCCAAGCTGATCATCGGCGCCGTCCTCGTCGCGATCCTGCTCGCCGTCGGTCTCGTCGGCCCGATGCTGCTCGACAACGGCAACCCCAACGAGTACGTCGGCCCGCAGGCCTCCGCCCCCGACGGCACGTACTGGATGGGCACCACCACCTTCGGCCAGGACGTGTACGCGCAGTTCGTGCACGGGTTGCGCTCCACCTTCCTGGTGGGTGTCGTCGGCGGTGCGATCGCCGCCGTCATCGCCATGCTCGTCGGCTTCCTCGCCGGCTACCGGGGCGGCCTCGTCGACGAGATCCTGAACATGCTCACCAACGTCGTCCTGGTGATACCGGCCCTCGCGGTCCTGCTGATCATCAACGCCTACATGGGGGTGCGCAGCGTCGCCGTGCAGGGCCTGTTCATCGGCCTCACCTCCTGGCCCTGGGCGGCCCGGGCGATCCGGGCGCAGACGTTCTCGCTGCGCACCCGGGAGTTCGTGGACCTCGCCCGGCTCAGCGGGAGCGGCACCTGGCGGATCGTCTTCCGTGAGATCGCGCCGAACATGAGCTCGTACCTCTTCATGATGTTCATCCTGCTCTTCGGCGGGTCCATCCTCATCGCCTCCTCGCTGGACTTCATCGGGCTCGGCCCCACCGAGGGCGTCTCGCTGGGCCTGATGCTGCAGAGCGCCCAGCAGTGGAGCGCGCTCCAACTCGGCATGTGGTGGTGGTTCATTCCGCCCGGCGCCGGGATCACCGCGATCGTCGGCGCGCTCTACGTCGCCAACGTCGGCCTCGACGAGGTCTTCAACCCGAAGCTGAGGGAGTCGTAAGACATGACCCTGACCGTCGACGATCTGCGGGTCCACTACCGCACGCTGCGTGGCGAGGTCCGGGCCCTGGACGGCGTCAGCTTCGACCTCGCGGACGGCGAGATCCTGGGCCTGGCGGGCGAGTCCGGCTGCGGCAAGACCACGCTCGGCAAGTCCCTGATCCGGCTCGACGGCCGGATGCGGCACGCGGGCGGCACCGTCACCCTGGACGGTGACGAACTTCCGCTGTCCGACGACCGCGCGATGAACGCCTACCGCTTCCACAAGATCTCGCTCGTCCCCCAGTACTCGATGAGCGCGCTCAACCCGACCCGCCGCATCGGCCGCATGATCCGCGAGCTCCTCGCCTCGCGCGGTGTCGGTGTCGACACCGGCGAACTGCACCGCCGGCTGGCCCTCGTGGGCCTGGAACCCGAGGTCCTGGACCGCTACCCGATCGAGCTCTCCGGCGGCATGAAGCAGCGCGCCGTCATGGTGATCTCCACGCTCCTGGACCCGTCGGTCCTGATCGCCGACGAGGTCACCTCGGCACTGGACGTCTCCAACCAGCAGGCCGTCGTCGGCGCCCTCACCGGGCTCCGCGACAAGGGCCTGGTCACCAGCATGATCTTCGTGACCCATGACCTCGGACTGACCTCGCACATCGCCGACTCGATCATGGTGATGTACGCGGGCAAGCTCGCCGAGAAGGCCCCCACGAAGAACCTGACGACCGAGCCCCGCCACCCGTACACCAAGATGCTGATCGGTTCGCTGCCCCAGGTGGGCGCCCGGTACAAGGACAAGCCGCTCAGCGGCATCGAGGGATCCCCGCCCTCCCTGCTGAATCCACCGGCAGGCTGCCGCTTCCGCGACCGCTGCCCCCTCGCCGACAGCCAGTGCGGGCAGGAGCCTCCCGTCGTCGAGGTAGCCCCGCGCCACACCGTCGCATGCTGGAAGGCGGCCTGATGCTGACCCTCGACCGTGTCACCAAGACCTTCCGGGCCGGCGCCTTCGGCGGCGGTTCCGTCACCGCCGTCGACCGGGTGTCCTTCGCAGCGGCACCCGGCGAGCTCGTCTCGCTCATCGGCGAGAGCGGCAGCGGCAAGTCCACCATCGGCCGCATGGTCCTCGGCCTCACCCGGGTCAGCGGGGGCAGCCTCACCCTGGACGGCGAACAGGTCAGGCCCGGCAAGGACTTCTACCGCCGCGTCCAGGGCGTCTTCCAGGACCCCTTCAGCTGCTACAACCCGGTCTTCAAGGCCGACCGCGTCTTCGACCTCATCCGCCGCGCCTACCACCCGGGCCTCTCGGGCAAGGAGTGGGCCGACCGCGTCGAGAACGCGGTACGCGACGTACGCCTGGATCCGGGACAGGTCCTCGGCCGCTACCCGCACCAGCTCAGCGGCGGGCAGCTGCAGCGCCTGCTCATCGCCCGCGCGCTCCTGCTCGACCTGCGCTTCCTGGTCGCCGACGAGATCACCAGCATGCTCGACGCCTCCACCCGCATCGACGTGCTCAATCTCCTCGCCGGCCTCAAGGAACGCGGCCTCGGCGTCCTCTACATCACCCACGACCTCTCGCTGGGCACCTACCTCGCCGAGAAGACCGTGGTGCTCCGCAGCGGCCGTGTCGTCGAACGGGGCGACACCGAGAAGGTCTTCGGCAACCCCCTGCACCCCTACACCCGCACACTGCTGGCCGCCGTGCCCCGCCTCAACCAGCCCTGGACCGCGGCCGTCCCCGTGGAGGCCTGCGCCTACCACGAGGGCGGAGCCGCCGCGTCCGGCGACGACCTGTACGAGACCGAACCGGGCCACTTCGTCGCCTGCGCCGGGCTCCCCGACTGCGGAAGGACCCTCGCGTGACCCTGCGCCACCTGCCCCTGCACGAAGGCTGGACGCTTCACGCCGACGGTCCCGTGCCCGTGGGGCTCCCCACAGGAGGCGTTCCGGCGACCGTCCCCGGCTGCGTCCACACCGACCTGCTGGCCGCCGGACTGATCGACGACCCCTACCTGGACGACAACGAGACCCGGCTCGGCTGGATCGGCCGCACCGACTGGACGTACCGGACCACCTTCGACTGGTCCGCCGACGAGCACACGTTCACCGACCTGTGCTTCGACGGCCTCGACACCGTCGCCACCGTCCTGCTCAACGGCACGGGGATCGGCAGCACCGCCAACCAGCACCGCAGCTACCGCTTCCCCGTCCGCCCGCTGCTGCGCGAGGGTGCCAACACGCTCGACGTGCGCTTCACCGCCCCGTACACGTACGCCGAGGCCCTGCGCGACAAGCTCGGCGACCGGCCGGGCGCGTACACGGAGCCGTACGCCTTCATCCGCAAGATGGCCTGCAACTTCGGCTGGGACTGGGGGCCGACCCTGGTCACCTCCGGCATCTGGCGCCCGGTCGCGCTGGAGTCCTGGACGGGCCCGCGCATCGCCGGGGTGAAGGTGCTCGCCGACCTGGACGGAGACGGCGTGCCGCGCCTCGCGCTCACCCTCGACGTCGACCGGACCGGGAGCGGGCCCCTGGAGGCGTCGGTGGAGGTGGCCGGTGAACGGGCCGTGCTCACCGTCGCAGCGGGAGAGCACCGCGCGACCGTCACCCTGCCGGTCCCCGGGGCCGGGCGCTGGTGGCCGCACAGCCACGGCGAGCAGCCGCTGTACGACGTCACCGTCCGTCTCGGCGACCACGCCTGGACCGGCAGGACGGGCTTCCGGGGCGTCACCCTGGAGCGCGAGGCGTTCCGCATCTCCGTCAACGACGAGGCCGTCTTCGTACGCGGCGTGAACTGGATCCCCGACGACTGCTTCCCGGCCCGCGTCACCCGGCAGCGGATCTCCGACCGCTTCGACCAGGCGATCGCCGCGGGGGTCAACCTCATCCGGGTCTGGGGCGGCGGCCTCTACGAGAGCGACGACTTCTACGAGCTGGCCGACGAGAAGGGGCTGCTGGTCTGGCAGGACTTCCCGTTCGCCTGCGCCGCCTACCCCGAGGAGCAGCCGCTGTACGACGAGGTGGCCGCCGAGGTCCGCGAGAACCTCGTCCGGCTCGCCCCGCACCCGTCCCTGGTGCTGTGGTGCGGCAACAACGAGAACCTCGAGGGCCACGCCGACTGGGGCTGGCAGGAGAAGCTCCAGGGCCGCACCTGGGGCCACGGTTACTACCACGAGCTGCTGCCCGCCCTGTGCGCCGAGACCGACCCCACCCGCCCCTACTGGCCGGGCTCCCCGTACTCCGGCTCCCCGGAACTGCCCCCGCAGGACCCGGCGCGCGGCACGGTCCACCTCTGGGAGGTCTGGAACCGCGTCGACTACCGCCACTACGCCGACACCGCCCACCGCTTCGTCGCCGAGTTCGGCTTCCAGGGCCCGCCCGCGTACGCCACCCTGCGCCGCGCGGTCACCGGGCCGCTCGCCCCGGAGGCCCCGCTGGTCGCCCACCACCAGAAGGCGGAGGACGGCGACGCGAAGCTGCTGCGCGGCCTCGGCGACCACCTTCCGCAGCCGTCGGGCTTCGACGACTGGCACTGGCTCACCCAGCTGAACCAGGCCCGCGCCGTCGCCTTCGGCATCACGCACTTCCGCTCGCACACCCCGTACTGCACGGGCTCGATCGTGTGGCAGCTCAACGACTGCTGGCCGGTCGTGTCCTGGGCCGCCGTGGACGGCGACGGCCGGCGGAAGCCGCTCTGGTACGCGCTGCGCAAGGTGTACGCGGACCGGCTGCTGGCCGTACGGGACGGCGCCCTGCACCTGGTCAACGACTCGGCCCGCCTCTGGGAGGGGACGCTGCGGCTGACCCGGCACGACCTGGACGGGGCGGTTCTGGCCGAGGAGGAGATCGCGGTGAGCACGGCCGCGCGCGGTGTCACCCGCGTTCCTCTCCCGCCGTCCGTCGCCCTGCCGGGGGACAGCACCCGTGAGGTGCTGGTGGCGCAGCTGGGCGAGGTGAGGGCGGTCGAGTTCTACGAGGAGGACACCCGGCTCGCGCTGCCGCCGGCGCGGTACGACGTGTCGGTCACACAGGGTGACGGGTCGGGCATCGGATACCGGGTCACGGTGACCGCGCGAACGCTCCTGCGCGACCTCGCGCTCTTCCCCGACCGACTGGATCCGGCGGCCGAGGTGGACGACATGCTCGTCACTCTGCTGCCCGGCGAGAGTGCGGTGTTCCATGTCACCGGCGCGGTGCTGAAGGACCCGGAGGCACTGGGAGCCGGGCCGGTTCTGAGGTGCGTCAACGACTCCGTCGGACGCTGAGGTGGCGATGCCCCGGCGAATGACGGCGTGGCCATGGCTGCTCGGCCGTACGAGTGCGGCGAGTTTCCGTCATTCCGGTTTGCGGGGCTTCGCTGCCTCTGCCCGGTCCGGGCATGTGCCGATGCTGCACCCGCTGTCTGACGCACCCTCAAACAGTCAATAAAATAAGACAACATCGAGCCGGTGTTCCGCTGTTCGAGGGATGCCCCCGGATAGGGTCTTGTGCCAACGCGGAGCCGCGCGCCCACGCCCGGGTGGTGGAATGCAGACACGGCGAGCTTAAACCTCGCTGCCTCCTCGGGGGCGTGCCGGTTCGAGTCCGGCTCCGGGCACCACCGCACAGTCGGTGGGGCGCCCTCGGTCGCACAGTACTTCAGCGGTCAACTTCTCTCAAAGATCC
This sequence comes from Streptomyces sp. NPDC060035, assembly GCF_042736635.1. Lineage (NCBI taxonomy): Bacteria > Bacillati > Actinomycetota > Actinomycetes > Kitasatosporales > Streptomycetaceae > Streptomyces > Streptomyces sp. NPDC060035. Next base: position 88,638 of record NZ_JBHWVO010000007.1, on the reverse strand, counting down.
TCCCCTGGCACTAGGGTGATTGTTTTGCCTACCCATTACTCTTGTGACAAGGCCACGCAGGGTGGCCATGGAGGAGTGAAATGAGGAGCAGCAACCCGGTCTTCTCGCGACGGGGCTTCAGCCGCGACAACGGCACCGCGGGCTTCAACGCGGCACCGCAGGCCGGGGCCCCCGCAGCGGGTGCCAATCCGTACGCGCAGGGCACCGCCGCCAACCCGTACGCCACGAACCCCTACGCCCAGCAGGACACCCAGTACGGCGCCCCGCAGGCGCCGGCGCGCTCCGGTGCGATGACGATCGACGACGTCGTCACGCGCACGGCGATGACGCTGGGCACCGTGGTGCTCACCGCCGCGCTCTCCTGGGCCCTGCTGCCGGTCGACGAGGCCAACCTCGGCAAGTCCTACGGCATCGCCATCGGCGCCGCCCTGGTGGCATTCGTCCTGGCGATGGTCCAGGCCTTCAAGCGCAAGCCGTCCCCGGCGCTGATCCTCGCCTACGCGGCCTTCGAGGGTGTCTTCCTCGGAGTGATCTCCAGCGCGGTCAGCACCTACATCAGCCCCGGCACGGTGATGCAGGCGGTGATGGGCACCATGTGTGTCTTCGCCGGTGTCCTCATCGCGTACAAGATGCGCTGGATCCGCGTCACCCGCCGCTTCTACGGCTTCGTGATGGCAGCGGCCGTGGGATTCGTACTCCTGATGATGGTCAACCTGCTGTTCTCCGTGTTCGGCGGCGGTGACGGCCTGGGCTTCCGCAGCGGCGGCCTCGGCATCCTCTTCGGAGTCATCGGCGTCATCCTCGGGGCGTGCTTCCTGGCCCTGGACTTCAAGCAGGTCGAGGACGGCATCAACTTCGGAGCCCCGCGCGAGGAGTCCTGGCTGGCGGCCTTCGGCCTCACCCTGACCCTGGTGTGGATCTACCTGGAGATGCTGCGTCTGCTCTCCATCCTCAACGGGAACGACTGACCCGCAGAGATCCCGGGGATCTTATGGATCCCCACAGACGGAACGGCCCGCAGGCACTGCCTGCGGGCCGTTCCGTCCGTGGGTGGCGATGCGGGTCACAGGAGCCTTCGGGCGGCCCGCCTCAGGTCGTACTCGTGGATGATCGCTTTGGCGTGGCCGTAGGTGAGGTCGTGTTCGCTCCGCAGCCAGCTGACCTTTTCCTCGAAGCGGACGAGGGAGGGGCCTTCATGGACGGTGCGAAGCCAGTCGGCGATATCACGACCGGTGCATTGAGGGATCCGGGAGAGCAGGTTGCGATGGGTTTCTTCGGAGAAGACTTGAGACATCGGCGCCTCCGACGCAGTACGCGTAGCTGGTCCTTCCCGACACCGTGCCCGAGCATCGGCCCGTTGGCAACCATCCCGCGGGGGCGCGTAGGGTCGCGGCGTGCTCGATACGATGCCTCTGATCACCGCCGTGGACCGATTCGCCGACCGTCTGCGCAGCGCCCCGCAGAGCCGGCTGCAGCGCGGTGCCGCCGCCGGGGCCCTGGCCACGGCCAGGGAGCTGGCCGTACGGGCCCAGCGCATCGAGGCGCCCGACCGGGAGCCGCGCCCGATGCCGGACGCGGGGATGTTCGCGGTCGGTGACCAGCTCGCCGTCGCGGGCCGTGATCTGGCCGTGGCACTGGAAACGGCCCCGTCCGCGGAGCTGGACGAGGCCGTGCAATTCGTCGAGGCAGCGGCGGCGCGGGCGTTCTCCTGAGCCCGCGCGGGCCGGTGCAGGCGTGCGTACTGCGTACTAGAACGAGGCGATGACGCGGTCGGCGAGGATGTAGACGTTCTCCTTGCCGCACGAGAACGTCAGTGCGTAGGCGCCGGAGACACCGGAACCACCCAGCAGCACCGGCTGTTCGCCGGCGCGCAGCGAATCGGAGAGCCGCTCGGCGGTCTCGCGGTGCCCCGGGGTCATACAGAGCGTGGTGCCGTCGGCGAAGACATAGACATCGAGCGTGCCGAGCGGGCCGGGGCGTACGTCGGTGAGCTCGGTACCGGTGTCGGCGAGCCGCTCCAGGCGGTTCACGGTACGCTCATGGTCAGTGACAACCGGTGTCTGCACCGGGATGAAGTCCGGGTGTGAGGGGTGGCGGCGACGGGCCGCTGCCAGTTCGGGGGAGTCCTCGGCGAACTCCACGAATTCGGAGACCTCGGCGACCCCGGGCAGATCCGTCAGCTCGATCAGCTCCTCCATGGCCTCGGTGGCTTCGAGGTCCAGCGCCTCCAGGCCGGCGAAATCGGCCTGGCGGGGCATGAAGAACGGGACGTCCTCGCCCAGGCCGGCGAGCCCGCCCAGCAGGGACGGGGCGTCGGCGGCGTCGCGTGCCTCCTGGGCGGCCCAGAAGGCACGGGCCTCGGCGAGCTCGCGCTCCCGCTCCTCGGCGAGTGCGTCGGCGACCGCCGTGCGTATCTCGTCGGCGGTGGCGGTGGTGGTCGCGGCGGTGCTCCGGTTCTGCTGTTCGGGCACGGACGCGCTGCGGCTCCGTCCCTCCGCCAGCTCCGTCCGCAGTGCCGCGACCTGCTTGCGCAGCCCGTGAGCAGCGTGCAGAGCAGCGGCGCCGACAGCCGTGGCAGCGGCGGTGGTCAGCAACAGGGCAAATGACATGGCGCTCACTGACATACTCCCGGTTTCAATCGACACCCCCGACTTCCTACATCAGCTTGTCCTGTACTGGTGCCTGCTGTCAGTGCATTACGTCACGAATTGGACAGGTCTTTGTGCCTGATGTTTAGCCCTGTGGCTGGTGTGACCTGCGAAAACGAATCTCCCCCGGGACGCAGATCACATCCTGGGGGAGATTCGGTCACGTTCGGGGCTCGGTCCGGTTCGAAACGGCCCTTCAGAGGGAGTGCGAAGCGGCTCGCGGGCCGTCTAGCTGAGGCGCTCGATGACCATGGCCATGCCCTGGCCACCGCCCACGCACATGGTCTCCAGGCCGAACTGCTTGTCGTGGAACTGCAGGCTGTTGATCAGCGTGCCGGTGATCCGGGCGCCGGTCATACCGAAGGGGTGGCCGACGGCGATCGCGCCACCGTTGACGTTGACCTTGTCCAGCGGCAGACCGAGGTCCCGGTAGGACGGGATGACCTGGGCGGCGAACGCCTCGTTGATTTCGGCCAGATCGATGTCGTCGATCGTCAGGCCGGCGCGCTTCAGCGCCTGCTTGCTGGCCTCGACCGGTCCGTAGCCCATGATCTCGGGGGACAGGCCGGAGACGCCGGTCGAAACGATCCGGGCCAGCGGGGTCAGGCCCAGCTCGCGCGCCTTGGTGTCGGACATGATCACGAGCGCGGCGGCGCCGTCGTTGAGCGGGCAGCAGTTGGCCGCGGTGACGAGGCCGTCGGGGCGGAAGACCGGCTTCAGGCCCTGCACGCCCTCCAGGGAGACACCCGCGCGCGGGCCGTCGTCCTGCGAGACGACCGTGCCGTCCGGCGTCGTCACCGGGGTGATCTCGCGCTCCCAGAAGCCGTTCTTGATGGCTGCCTCGGCGAGGTTCTGCGAGCGGACGCCGAACTCGTCCATGTCCTGGCGGGTGACGCCCTTGGTCCGGGCCAGGTTCTCCGCGGTCTGCCCCATGGAGATGTACGCGTCCGGGACGATGCCGTCCTCGCGGGGGTCGGTCCAGCTCGCGCCGGTCTCCTCGGCGCGAGCGGCGGTACGGGCCTCGGCCTCGGCGAAGAAGGGATTGTGCGTGTCCGGGATGCTGTCGGAGTTGCCCTTCACGAAGCGGGACACCATCTCGACACCGGCGGAGATGAAGACATCGCCCTCACCGGCCTTGATGGCGTGCAGCGCCATGCGGCTGGTCTGCAGCGAGGACGAGCAGTAGCGGGTGACCGTACAGCCGGGGAGGTGGTCCATCCCCATCTGTACGGCGATGATGCGGCCCAGGTTGTTGCCCTGCTCGCCGCCGGGGAGGCCGCAGCCGAGCATCAGGTCGTCGATGTCCTTCGGGTCCAGCTCGGGGACCTTGGCCAGTGCGGTCTGGATGATGGTGGCGGTCAGGTCGTCCGCGCGCAGGTCCTTGAGGGACCCCTTGAAGGCCCGGCCGATGGGCGAGCGGGCAGCAGAGACGATCACGGCTTCGGGCATCACGCGGCTCCATGAGGGCTGGAAGGCTGGAAGGCTGGAAAGGCTGGGCTGACTTGGAAGTTACCCGGACGTATAGCTGAGGTCACCCAACAAGCTGTGTGATGCGGACCTCTTTTCTAAGCAACCGCTCAGTCGCCCGGGTTGTTCCCGCACAGGACCGCCGTTTCGCGCCACCGCACGGCCACCCTCACGACCGGGCGGTCACGGTCGCACTCACGCGGGCCGCCACGTCGCCCCCGACCCGGACGGCGGCGGCCCGCCGTCCGCGTCCACGTCGGACCGCTTCGCCGGCTCCGTGTGCGCGGGCAACCGCCGCCGCCGACGGTGCTTGAGCAGGGCCCACGGAGCCCGTGCCCCCGTTACCTCCGTACCCGCCTCCCGCGCCGCCTGGGAGGCCGCCTTCGCCACCGGCAGCATGTCCTCGCGCCGCGACCCGTCCAGATGGTCGGACTCCGGCCACAGCCCGAGCACCGCACACACGGTCGGCAGCATCGCCATCGCCGCCGTCGCGTACCCCTCCGCCGACGGGTGGTAGTTGTCGGGGCCGAACAGCTCCCGCGGATTCGCCTCGAACTCGGGCCCCAGCAGATCGCCCAGGGACACCGTCCGCCCGCCCTGCTCCACGGCACCGATCGTCTGAGCAGCCGCCAGCTGGCGGCTCACCCGACGCGCCAGCCACCGCAGCGGCTGGTAGACCGGCTCGATCGTGCCCAGATCCGGGCACGTGCCCACGACCACCTCCGCGCCGGCCGTGCGCAGCCTCCGTACAGCCGTACTCAGACAGCGCACCGACTGTGTCGCCGGCATCCGGTGGGTCACATCGTTCGCGCCGATCATGATCACGCAGACGTCCGGCACCCCCGACGGATCGGCCAGCACCAGCGACACCTGCCGATCCAGATCGTCCGACCGGGCTCCGGGCAGCGCCACGTTCCGCAGATCCACCGGCCGCTCGGACACCGCCGCCAGCCCGGACGCGAGGAGCGCCCCCGGCGTCTGACCGGCCCTGCGCACCCCCTGCCCGGCCGCCGTCGAGTCGCCCAGCATCACGAACCTCAACGGATCGGTGGGGCCGGCGAACGCCACCCCGTACCGCCCGTTCGCACTCGGAGGGACCGGCGCCGAACCGCCGCCCACCTGCCGTTTCGCCAGCTGTACCTCGGCCAGCACCAGGCCTACCGTCGCCGCACCGATCAGCCCGACGCTACCGCCGCCGTAGGCCGCGCCCGCTGCGATCCGCCGTGCCACCCTCGCCCTCGACACAGTCCGGTCCACCTCCTCCTTGCCGTGCAGCTGTACACAGCACTACCTGCCCCGTACAGGGCCTGGCCCAATCGCTTCGCCCAATGTCCTCCCCTTACGCATAGTCTTGCTTGACCATCTCGGAGACCCCGGAGTACACGGTGCAATTCCACGATTCGATGATCAGTCTTGTCGGCAACACCCCGCTGGTGAGGCTGCGCAATGTGTCGGCAGGCATTCAGGCGACGGTCCTGGCCAAGGTCGAGTACTTCAACCCCGGCGGGTCGGTGAAGGACCGCATCGCGCTGCGCATGATCGAGGCCGCCGAACAGAGCGGTGAGCTCCGGCCCGGCGGCACGATCGTCGAGCCGACCAGCGGCAACACGGGCGTCGGCCTGGCCATCGTCGCCCAGCAGAAGGGCTACAGGTGCATCTTCGTATGCCCGGACAAGGTGTCCACGGACAAGATCAACGTGATGCGGGCGTACGGCGCGGAGGTCGTCGTCTGCCCGACGGCCGTTGACCCCGAGCACCCGGACTCGTACTACAACGTCTCCGACCGTCTGGTCCGCGAGACGCCCGGTGCCTGGAAGCCCGACCAGTACTCCAACCCGAACAACCCGCGCTCGCACTACGAGACCACGGGCCCCGAGCTCTGGGAGCAGACCGACGGGCGGATCACCCACTTCGTCGCGGGCGTCGGCACGGGCGGCACGATCACCGGCACGGGCCGCTATCTCAAGGAGATCAGCGAGAACCGCGTGCAGGTCATCGGCGCGGACCCGGAGGGCTCCGTCTACTCCGGCGGATCAGGACGCCCGTACCTCGTCGAGGGTGTCGGCGAGGACTTCTGGCCGAGTGCCTACGACCGTACGGTCACGGACGAGATCGTCGCGGTCTCCGACAAGGACTCCTTCCAGATGACCCGGCGTCTCGCCAAGGAGGAGGGCCTGCTGGTCGGCGGTTCCTGCGGCATGGCGGTCGTCGCGGCCCTGGAGGTCGCCGGGCGGCTCGGCCCCGACGACGTGGTGGTCGTCCTGCTGCCGGACAGCGGCCGCGGCTACATGAGCAAGATCTTCAACGACGAGTGGATGGCCGACTACGGCTTCCTGGAGGACACCGGCACCTCCGCGCAGGTCGGTGCCGTCCTCGACTTCAAGGAGGGCCCGATTCCCTCACTCGTCCACATGCACCCGGACGAGACGGTCGGCGAGGCCATCGACGTACTCCGCGAGTACGGCGTCTCCCAGATGCCGATCGTGAAGCCGGGCGCGGGCCACCCGGATGTGATGGCCGCCGAAATCATCGGTTCCGTCGTCGAACGTCAGCTCCTGGACGCCCTGTTCACGCAGCGCGCCTCGCTCGCCGACACGCTGGAGAAGCACATGTCGGCGCCGCTGCCGCAGGTCGGCTCCGGTGAACCGGTGGAGGACCTGATGGCCGCGCTCAGCGGTGCGGACGGCTTCGACGCGGCGATCGTGCTGGTCGAGGGCAAGCCGAAGGGCGTGGTGAGCAGGCAGGACCTGCTGGCGTTCCTCGCGAAGGACGCCAACTCGAAGCAGTAGGACGGATTCCCGGGCTTCGCGAAACCGGTACGAGCGCGACACGTGCGCGCAGCACCGGCTTAACACGGCTCCGGCACAGTAGTGGGTGTCGGCAGGGGAAACCCCGCCGGCACCAGATACGGCGACACGGACTACGGAGCGGCTCCCGGACCTCCACCGTCGCCAGGACGCGACACCCGGCCCTGACCCGGGAACGCGTCCCTCGCGGGGACCGCCGTCGTCCCGCCCTCCGGGCAACCGGGGGTGCGGCGGTTCCCGCGAAATATCTATGCGCGGAGACCGGCGGTTTCTGCATGTGCGGAGACGGGCGGCATTCGCCCTCGCCGCCCTCAGGCCTCCCAGTCGGACGATGTCCGCTCACTCCGCTCGGCCCGGAACCACGGCCACATGCGGGCGGCGTGAACCGCGTTCACCCCGAAGATCCCGAGCCAGGCCACGACGAGCCCGTCGATACCGGCATTCGCGACGCCGATCGCCGACAGCGGGATGGCCAGGACCAACGAGACGACCCCGAAGCCGAAGCGCTCCCCGAATGTGCCGCCCGCCCGGCCAGGCTGCGTACCGCCCCGGGCGACCACCATCTGCTGCTCGGCGAAATGCCGGCGCACCCGTCGGTCGAGCGTGCCGTCGAGCCGCTGCTCGACCTTCTCCAGGAACGAGTCGATGAGTGCGGACTCGTATTCGGGGCCCAGCTCACTGCGGGCCTGCAGGGTCGCGTCCAGCTCTCGCTTGAGCTCGGGGTCACGGGCTTCCATACGTCTTACGGTACGAATCGCCGGCACCCGGGTCAGTGGGGTTAGCCCCCCTGTTTTCGCCCGCTTCCGTGCCGGGCGAGCAGCTCACCCCATGCCGGGAAGTGCCCACCGGCGTAGCGTTGACCGGGGGAAAGAGGGGAGCTGGGCCCCATGACCACCGCGACGCCTTCCGCCCGCACCATCCCCCGGACATCCGAGGAGCGGGCCCGTGAGGTCAACGAGGCAGAGCTCCGCGCCACGCTGTCCACCTTCCGTGAGCTGTCCGACGAGGACTGGCGGCGTCCGACAGTCTGCACCGGCTGGACGGTCCGCGACATGCTCGCCCACATCGTCGGCCAGTACGAGGAGCTGCCCCGCCCCTGGGTCGCCGTACGGCGGATCCGGCGTGCCGGGCGGATGCATCCGCACCTGGGCCGGCTCGACGGTCACAACGAGAGCCAGATCGATGACAGGCGGGCCGTGCCGGGCAGGGAACTGATCGGCGCTCTCGCCCACTACGCCCCCCAGGGCCTGCGCGCGCTGCGCCGCATACCCGCGCCCGTCCGCCGAAAGATGCGGCTGAGCCTGCTCTACCCGGAGGCCAGGGCCCTTCCCGACGACTCGATGGACTACATGAACAGCGTCCTTTCCGCCCGCGACACCTGGATGCACCGGGTGGACCTCAGCGATGCGACGGGAGCCGAGCTGCTCCTGGACGGGCACGACCGCGAGGTCGTGGACCAGGTGGTGCTCGACCTGGCGCTCGCCTGGACCGGCCCCCCGGTGGAAATCGACCTCCATGGCCCCGCAGGCGGCAACTGCCTCCTCCTGGGCCTCGGCGCCCCCGCAGCCACGCTCCGCGCGGACGCGATCACCTTCGCCCGCCATGTGGCGGGCCGCCCTCCGCGCGGGCGGCTGGAGCTGGACGGCGACACCGATGCGCAGGCGGCGCTCATGGCGGCGCGCGTCGTGTTCTGACCGTTCGCGGAGTCGCTTCCTCGAGGACGACGCGGAGGCGTACGGAACCGTCGGTCGCCTGATGGACCGCCTGCCGTCCGGGAGTCACCTGATCCTCTCCCATACGGTCACGGATCCGGCGATGCCCGATGTGGATGCGGCAGTGGTGTTCTGGAACGAGCACGGCACACCGAAGCTGACCCGGCGCACTCCTGAACAGGTCGCCGGGTTCTTCGACGGCCTGGAGCTCCTGGACCCGGGCGTGGTGTCGTGCAACCGGTGGCGTCCTGAGGCGGACGCGAACGGCGTGCCGGACGAGGTGGCCATGTTCAGTGGCGTCGCACGCAAGCCCTGAGGCGTCGCTCGACGGGCCGGGCCGTCGCGGGTCACCTGCGAGCCCGCTGCGCCCAGTCGTGAGGGGGACTCGGACGTGTCGTCCCACGCAGGGGCGGCGCCACGGCCCGGCCACTTCCTTCGCAGCGGAATCACCACCCGTGTCGGCATGTGGAAGCTGACCGGGTGACTCTGGATCCCGACTGGCTGACGATCGCCGAAGACGGCTTCCGCTTTCCGGACACCGTGACTGCGTCTCGGATGGGCGAGGAGCTGTCGGCCATGCTGGCCTCCCCGGACCCCGTGATCCGTGACGACTACGCGTACTCCGCCGCCGCGCGCTGGATCGAGGAAGGGCACCTCGACGAGGTTCTGGAGGATCTCGGGGACAGAGCTGCGGGCCGTTTCGGCCACGCCGAGATCCAGGCCCGTACTTTCGCACCGCTGCTTCTCGCACGCGTCCTGACACGCGGGCACCGGGCCCCCGGCACCGTACCGAAGGCGGCGGTGGAGCGCTGGTACGACCCGTACGCCTCGTGGTACGCCTCCGAGCACGACACACGCGGCTGGGACGACACCCTCGGGTGGCTGCACGCAGTCGCCCACGGTGCCGACGCCGCAGCCGCGTTCGCCCTGGCCCTGCCCGCCCGCCGCACCGACTTGCTGGAACTGTGCGCCCGCAGGATGACGGCGGCCGACGCCGACCACCGTTACGAGCAGCTGGAGGACGCGCGTCTCGCCCGCGCCCTCACCCGTATCCTGCTCGCTCCTGGGCTGACGGCCGATCAGGCGGCGGGCTGGCTGGCCGTGGTGGAGGAAGCCCTTGAAGGCGGCGGCCCCGGGCCCGTCCCGCCCTGGGCGTTCAACACCTTCGCCACCCTGCAGTCGCTGCATCTGCATCTGACTCTCGGACTCGCCGGCGAGGGCGTCCCGCCGCACGGTTCGCTTGTCGCCTCCCGCGCTGCCGCGCTGCTGCGCCTGCCTTACGGCTGGCTCGCCTGAGGGAGCCGCGGAATCGGGGAAGGCTCGGTTCCGTAGCGTCGGCGGGTGAGTACGTCGCTCGCTGGAACCAGCCGAGCCCCGGTGTCGGGCGGCGCCCCTGCCGGTGGGCCTGTATATGGACATGCAGTCCACTTGCTGGCTGAATAGATTCCTCGGCGCCGATGTGGTGCGACGGATCTCCGGAGGGACCAGCATGAGCGGGAGCAGTCCGGCTGCGCGGTTGCAGCGGCTCTTCGAAGGGCAGCGGCTCACGCCCACCCAGCGGCGGATCGCGCACTCCATGGTGCGGCGGGCCGCCGATGCTCCCTTCCTGTCCAGTGTGGAGCTGGCCGAGCTGGCCGGGGTCAGTCAGCCGTCCGTCACCCGGTTCGCCGTGGCGCTCGGCTTCGACGGGTATCCGGCTCTCCGTAAGCATCTGAGGGAGGTCGCACCGGCCGAAGGGGCGGGTGGGGGTGCTGTGGAGGAGACCTTCAACGAGTATCAGCAGGCCGTCCGGGCCGAGATCGAGAACCTCCAGCACCTGGCCGAACTCCTCGCCGATCAGGGCCCGGTGGAGCGGGCGGGACGGTTGCTGGCCGGATCGCGGCCGCTGCCCGTGCTGGGGCTGCGGGCGGCGTCGTCGCAGGCCCGGGGGTTCGGGTACTTCGCCGCCAAGGTGCATCCCGACGTCCGCGTGCTCGACGAGGGCGGCAGCATGCTGCACGACCGGATCGATGCCGCCCGGCGGGCGGGGGCCGGTGCGCTGATGTGTTTCGCGCTGCCCCGGCATCCGAGAGAGGTCGTGGATGCGCTCGGGTATGCGCAGGCGCAGGGACTGACCGTCGTGACCGTTGCCGAGTCGGCCTTCGCCCCGGTGGCCAAGCACAGCGATGTGCTGATTCCGGCCGCCGTCGGGACCGGGCTCGCCTTCGACACCGCCTGTGCGCCGATGCTGCTGGGGCGGGTGCTGCTGGAGGCGATGTGCGACGGGCTGCCGGAGGCGCAGGCCCGGCTGGAGGAGTTCGACGCGCGGGCCGCTGCGCGGGGGCTGTTCGTCGAATAGGGATTTTTGACGATTCTCAGGTGTCGCTCATCTGTGCCCATTAATCTCCGCGCCCAGGAAGGTCCACAGGCAGCTGCGGAGAGGGGTACGGACATGGGGCGCGGAGCGCAGTCGTTGGCGAGGGTGGCCGTGATCGTGCGGGCCGGGGCAGCACCTTTGTGGTGGCCGGGTTTGCTGGCGTCGGCCGTCGGGGCGCTGGTGCCGGGGATGACCGGGCGGCGGATCGGGCTACTGGCAGGGGCGGCGTTGTTCCTCGTGACCGCGGCCGTCGTGGCTCTGGTGCGTACGGCGCGGTACGGGGAGCTCGCCAGGGGCGCCTCGCGGGCCGGACGGAGCGACTTTCTGCAGGACCGGGCCGTGACCGTACGGAACTGGAGGCGGGGGCACCGGTGGTGGCTGCTGGGGGCGTTCGTGGTGGCGGTGGCCAGTGGGTTCCTGGTGCCGGGGGCCGGTGGGCTCGTGCTCGCGGGGGCCGGGGCCGGGCTCTGGACGAAGGCCGTGCGGATCGGGCAGCGGGAGCGGCGGGACGACCTCCTGTACTGGGTGCGCACCGACTGGGTGGAGCACGGGCGGCCTGCCGGCAAGCAGGTGAAGGCGTACCGGGTCACCGGGCCCGTCGCCGGCGGTGACTCAGATCTCCAGTTCTGCTTCGATCTTCTTCAGCTGGTGGCGGGCCATCGCCAGGTTGGCGCGGCCGGCGTCCAGTACCAGGTAGAGGAACAGGCCGTTGTTGCCACGGGTCTTGAGCAGGCGGATGAGGTGATACTGGGCGCCGAGCGTGATCAGGATGTCCTCGATCTCGTCCTTGATCCCCAGGTGTTCCATGGTGCGGAGCTTCGCGCGAACGACGTCCGTGTTGCCGGCGGCAGCGACATCGAGATTGAAGTCCTTGCCGCCGCCGAGGGTGCCCAGGGCCATGCCACTGGTGTAGTCGACGAGTGCGACACCGAGGGTGCCCTCGATCGACGTCATCGCGTCCTTCAGTGACGCTTCGGTGTTGGACATGAGAGCTCACTTCCTCTGGGTGATGTGTCGGTCCTGCAGGTGATCAGGTCGTGCTGTCCGGGGTGGGGCGGCGTGGCAGGCTGCGGGCCTGCGGGGGGCGTGGGGGTGCGGCCGGGCGGTCGGGGGCTGCGGCTGCGGCATCGACGACCTCGCCGATGCGGGCGCCTGCCCGGCGGCCCTCCAGGTGGAGGCGGCCGACATTGATGCGGTCCTCGGCCAGCAGGGTGAGGACGGCGCAGGAACCTGCCGCGTACGTGGCGATGTAGCCGCTCTCGCCGCGGACCAGGAGTTCGCGGAAGCCTCCGCGGCCGGTGGCGTCGGTCATCCGGATCGCCACGCCGAGTGCGGCGGCCGTGAGGGCGGCCACGCCCTCGGCTTCGACGCCGGGGGTGTCCTGTGCCAGGACCAGACCGTCGGTGCTGGCCGCCAGCGCGCCCGCGAGGAGGGGTACCCGGGCCCGTAACCGCTGGAGCTCGTCGAGGACATGCTGCACTTCGGCCTCGGGCACCATCAGTTGTCTCCTCCCGGCACGCTGTCTGAGCGCGCGAATCACAGGGCCTCCAATGCGTCTCTGAGCCGGCGCAGCAGGGCGACGTCGGGGTCGGCGGTCACCTCGGGCAGCGTGACCCGGCCGGGTGCGGAGGCCGACAGGGCCGCCGTCTGCCGGACCGCTTCGACCAGTCCGGCGGCCGCGAGGCGTCGCAGGTCGACCAGGATGTGAAAGGCCGAGCGGCCCAGTTCCTGGGCGATGTCCGTGGCTGTACGCACGCCGTCCACCAGGTCCAGGACACGGCGCTGCCGTGGCGGGACCGGGGCGTCGACGGGGTGCGCCGCGGGGGTGAGCGGGGCGCTGTCGGTGAGTGGGTCCGGCCAGATGCGGTCCAGCAGCTCCCGGCGCCGGAGCGTCTCGCGCTGCACGGCGTCCACGGGTACGGGATGGACCGGTCCGATCCAGTGCGAGACCCCGTAGCGGAAGCGGGCGGGGGTGCGGGTGGGAGCGAGGGCGAAGAACGCGGCGTCGTACAGCGCACCCAGGTGGCACAGCTCCAGCGCGCCGCCGGGCACCCGGCCGCTGTCCACGAGGTAGCGGCCGACGCGCTGGCCGGCGCCTGCCTGGGCGACCGCGTCCCACCAGCCCTCGGTGCGCAGCGCGCCGCCCGTGATGAGCAGGACGTCGATCCCGGGTGTGGCGGGGCTTTCGGCGTGGACGATCTGGCCGTCGGTGAGGTAGAGGGTGCCGCGGTCGCGCATCAGTGCGCCGGTGGCGCGCTCCTCCGCGAGACGCTGGAGCATGGGGGAGGGGACGGAAGGGGTGGCTTGTTCGGCGGTGTCCGGCCGGGTGGCGGTCGGTCTCATGCCAGGACCAGCCGCTTCGCGATCTCGCCGAGCCTTATTCGGGCGAGGGCGAGATTGCCTTCCGCACGGTCCAGCCAGAGGTGCAGGAAGACGCTGCTGTCGAACGCCGTCTCGACGAAACGGAGGATGTGGTAGCCGGCCCGGGAGGTGACGATGACGTCCTCGACGGCCGGTCCGGGCGGGTCGGGTAAGTCCTGCAGGCGGGCCTGTGCGAAGACCGGCTGCTCGGCCGCCATCCTCGCCACCTCGGCCGTCTCGGCGGCCGTCGTCTCGTGGTCACCGCCGGGCGAGTCGCCGATGGTGCCGAGGGCGAGGCCGCTCGTCCAGTCGACCACCGCGGCGCCGCGGGCACCGGGCAGCCTCATGACTTCGAGCAGGCACTCGTCGATTCCGGGCAACGCGGACTCCCCTCCCGACGTGACGTACGGCTGTAGTGGAGAGGCTACGCAACGTGCTTGCGGCTGGTGGGAGTTCTGGCATTTTCCATAGGTACATGCGGGTAGCGGTGTAAAGGGGCCGCCGGTGGGTGTGTGGCAGTCGGCCGTCGTCCGTTCGGCCCCGCTGCCGCGGACCCGCTGTTGACTAAGAGTATTCAGACCCCCAGGATGTGAATAGAAGAGTTACGGTCGCAGTCGCGAGGAGGCATTGCCATGTCAGGACCCCGCCCCGTACGGGCACCGCGCGGTACGGAACTGAGCGCCCTGGGATGGCAGCAGGAAGCCGCCCTCCGCATGCTGCAGAACAACCTCGACCCCGAGGTGGCCGAGCACCCGGACAAGCTCGTCGTCTACGGCGGTACGGGCAAGGCGGCCCGGGACTGGCGGTCCTACGACGCCATGGTCCGCACGCTGCGGACGCTCAAGCAGGACGAGACGATGCTCGTCCAGTCCGGGCGGCCCGTCGGTGTCATGCAGACCCACGAGTGGGCGCCGCGTGTGCTGATCGCCAACTCCAACCTGGTGGGCGACTGGGCCAACTGGGAGGAGTTCCGCAGGCTGGAGGCCCTCGGGCTCACCATGTACGGGCAGATGACCGCCGGGTCCTGGATCTACATCGGCACGCAGGGCATCCTCCAGGGCACGTACGAGACGTTCGCCGCCGTCGCCGAGAAGCTGCGTTCCGTGGGCAAGGGGGTCAACGGCACGCTCGCGGGGACCATCACGCTGACGGCCGGGCTCGGCGGTATGGGCGGGGCCCAGCCGCTCGCCGTGACCATGAACGACGGCGTCGCCATCTGTATCGACTGCGACCCGCGCGCCATCGAGCGCCGGATCGAGCACCGCTTCCTGGACGTGAAGGCCGACAGCCTGGAGCACGCGCTCCGGCTGGCCGTCGAGGCGCGGGATGCGCGGCGACCGCTCTCCATCGGTCTCCTCGGCAACGCGGCGGAGCTGCTTCCCCGCATGCTCGCCGAGGGTGCGCCGATCGACATCGTCACCGACCAGACCAGCGCCCACGACCCGCTCGCCTATCTGCCGGTCGGCGTCGACTTCGAGGACATGGCCTCGTACGCAGCCGAGAAGCCCGCCGACTTCACCCGACGTGCCCGTGAGTCGATGGCCGCACACGTCGAGGCGATGGTCGGCTTCATGGACGCCGGCGCCGAGGTCTTCGACTACGGCAACTCGATCCGTGGCGAGGCGCAACTGGTGGGCTATGCACGGGCGTTCGACTTCCCGGGCTTCGTGCCCGCGTACATCCGGCCGCTCTTCTGCGAGGGCAGGGGGCCGTTCCGGTGGGCGGCGCTGTCGGGGGAGGCCTCCGACATCCACAAGACGGACAAGGCGATGCTCGAACTCTTCCCGGAGAACGAGTCGCTGCAGCGGTGGATCAAGATGGCCGGCGAGCGCGTCCACTTCCAGGGGCTCCCGGCCCGGATCTGCTGGCTCGGATACGGCGAGCGGGACAAGGCCGGTGAGCGGTTCAACGACATGGTGGCGAGCGGTGAGCTGGCCGCTCCGCTGGCCATCGGGCGCGACCATCTGGACTGCGGATCGGTCGCCTCGCCGTACCGCGAGACCGAGGCGATGCTCGACGGCTCCGACGCGATCGCGGACTGGCCGCTGCTGAACGCCATGGTCAACGTCGCATCGGGGGCGTCCTGGGTGTCCCTGCACCACGGCGGCGGTGTGGGCATGGGCCGGTCCATCCACGCGGGACAGGTCACGGTCGCCGACGGTACGAAGCTGGCGGGCGAGAAGATCCGCCGGGTGCTCACCAACGACCCGGGGATGGGGGTCATCCGGCATGTCGATGCCGGTTACGACATCGCGGAGTCCGTTGCCTCGGACAAGGGCGTACGGGTCCCCATGGCGGAGGGTGAGCAGCCGTGACGCCGGGCGGCCCCGGTGCGGTGGGGGCGGGCATGTCGATGCCGGGTGCGGGTTCCGTCGGGCCCGGTTCCGCCCTGCGGGACGAGCTCCCGCCGCAGCCGTCCTTCCAGTCGATGTGGCGCGACCTCGCGCCCATCGGCCGCCATGCCGGCAGCGGCGGGTACCGGCGTTATGCCTGGACCGGGGCCGACGCGGAGTGCCGGGCATGGTTCCGGGGGCAGGCCGAGTCGCGCGGACTCGACTACGAAGTGGACCGGAACGGCAACCAGTGGGCCTGGTACGGCGATCCGCTGGCCGGGGACGCCGTCGTCACGGGGTCGCATCTCGACTCCGTGCCGGACGGTGGCGCCTTCGACGGGCCCCTCGGCGTGGTCTCCTCCTTCGCCGCATTCGATGAACTCCGCCGCAGGGGAGCACAGTTCATCAAGCCGGTCGCGATCACCAACTTCGGGGACGAGGAGGGGGCCCGCTTCGGGCTCGCCTGCGCCGGGTCCCGGCTCGCCGCCGGGCAGCTGACCGTCGACAAGGCGCAGCTGCTCCGCGACGGGGACGGTGTCACGCTCCCGCAGGCCATGGAAGCCGCCGGATACGACCCCGACGCCATCGGGCCCGATCCCGAACGGCTGGCCCGTATCGGTGCGTTCGTCGAGCTCCATGTGGAGCAGGGGCGTGCCCTCGACCTGAGCGGGGACCCGGTCGGTGTCGCCTCCGCCATCTGGCCGCACGGGCGGTGGCGGTTCGACTTCCGGGGCGAGGCCAACCACGCCGGCACCACCCGGCTCGTCGACCGGCGCGACCCGATGCTCACGTTCGCCGAGACCGTGCTGGCGGCCCGGCGCGAGGCGGAGCTCGCAGGAGGGCTCGCGACCTTCGGCAAGATCACTGTCGAGCCGAACGGGGTCAACGCGATTCCTTCCCTCGTCCGGGGCTGGCTCGACTCGCGGGCCGCCGACCAGGCCACCCTCGACGCCGTCGTCGGCGGCGTCGAGCGGGCCGCACGGGAGCACGCCGGGCGGGCCGGGATCGACCTCGACGTCGTACGGGAGTCGTTCACGCCCGTCGTGGAGTTCCAGCACGCCCTTCGCGACGAGATCTGCCGGGTGCTGGGCAAACACGGCCCGGACGACACGGGACGCACCGTCCCCGTGCTCGGCACAGGAGCGGGCCATGATGCGGGTATTTTGTCCGCTTCGGTGCCCACCGCCATGCTGTTCGTACGAAACCCCACCGGGATCTCGCACTCGCCGGCCGAGCACGCCGCCGAGGACGACTGTGTGGCCGGGGTGATCGCACTCGCCGACGTACTGGAAGGCCTCGCGTGCAGCTGACAACGCAACCGACAGGCACACCGGTCACCACCTACTGGCTGTCCCACGCCTGGCTCGGCACCCACGTCGAGCCGGGCGTCGCCCTGGACGTGGCCGCAGGGCGCATCGTCGGTGTCCGTACGGGCATCGACACACCGCCGCCCGGCGCCACGGCACTGCGCGGCCTGACCCTCCCGGGCCTGGCCAACACCCACTCGCACGCCTTCCACCGGGCCCTGCGCTCCACCGTCCAGGTGGGTTCCGGCACCTTCTGGACGTGGCGCGAGCTGATGTACCGGGCGGCCTCCCGGCTCACCCCCGACACCTATTACGACCTGGCCCGTGCCACGTACGCCGAAATGGCCCTGGCCGGCATCACCTCCGTCGGCGAATTCCACTACCTGCACCACGCGCCGGGGGGCACGCCCTACGACAATCCGAACGCGATGGGTGAGGCCCTCATCGCGGCGGCGGCCGAGGCGGGCATCCGCATCACTCTGCTGGACACCGCCTATCTCGCCGCCGGATTCGGCGAGAAGCCCAATCGGCACCAGCTCCGCTTCTGCGACACGACCGCCGACGCCTGGGCCGAGCGCGCCTCTCTCCTCAAGGGCGACGACCGGACGCTGATCGGCGCCGCCATCCACTCCGTGCGCGCCGTTCCGGCCGGGCAGCTGGCCACCGTCGCGCAATGGGCCGAGGAGCGGGAAGCGCCGCTCCACGTCCATCTTTCCGAGCAGACCGCGGAGAACGACGCCTGCTTCGCCGCCCACGGCCGCACCCCCACCCGGCTCCTCGCCGACCACGGGGTTCTCGGCCCACGCACCACCGGCATCCACAACACGCACCTCACCGCCGAGGACATCGCTCTGCTGGGGAACTCCACGACCGGCACCTGCATGTGCCCCACCACCGAACGCGACCTCGCCGACGGCATCGGGCCCGCCGCCGCCCTCCAGCGGGCGGGCTCCCCGCTCTCGCTGGGCAGCGACAGCCACGCGGTGATCGATCTCTTCGAGGAAGCCAGGGCGATGGAGCTCAACGAGCGCCTGCGCACCCATGTCCGCGGCCACTGGACGGCGGCGGCCCTCCTCAGAGCCGCTTCCGCCGACGGGCACGCCGCACTCGGCCGCCCCGACGCCGGCACGCTGGAACCGGGTGCGCCGGCCGACTTCGCCACCGTCGCACTGGACTCCGTCAGAACAGCGGGGCCGGCGCCCCGGCTGGCAGCCGAAGCAGCCGTATTCGCTGCCTCCGCCGCGGATGTGCGGCACACGGTCGTGGCAGGCCGGCATCTCGTGCGGGACGGTCACCACACCCAGGTACAGGACGTCCCCGCAGCACTTGCCTCCGCCATCGCCGCCCTGCACGGCTGATTTCCGAACCCGAGGAGAGCACCCCCCACATGACGACGACCGCCGTCACCAACATCGCCAGCCTGGTCACCAATGACCCCTCCCTCGGAAACGGGACCCCCCTGGGCCTGATCCTGGACGCGGCCGTCGTCATCGAGGGCGACCGCATCGTCTGGACCGGTGAATCCAGCAAAGCACCCGCCACCGACAACGCCGTCGACGCGGGCGGCCGGGCCATGATCCCCGGCTTCGTGGACTCCCACTCCCACCTGGTGTTCGCGGGCGACCGGACCCACGAGTTCAACGCCCGCATGTCCGGGCGCCCCTACTCCGCGGGCGGCATCCGCACGACCGTCTCCGCCACCCGCGCCGCCTCCGACGACGAGCTCTCCGCCAACGTCGCGCGCTATCTCGCCGAGGCGCTGCGCCAGGGCACCACCACCTTCGAGACCAAGTCCGGCTACGGCCTCACCGTCGAGGACGAGGCCCGCGCCCTGCGCATCGCCGCACGCCACACGGACGAGGTCACCTACCTCGGCGCGCATGTCGTGGCGCCCGAGTACGCCGAGGACCCCGCCGGATACGTGGACCTGGTCACCGGACCGATGCTGGACGCCTGCGCCCCGCACGCCCGCTGGATCGACGTCTTCTGCGAGAAGGGCGCCTTCGACGGGGACCAGGCGCGCGCCATCCTCACCGCGGGCCTGGCCAGGGGCCTGCACCCCCGGGTCCACGCCAACCAGCTCGGCCACGGCCCCGGCGTCCAGCTCGCCGTCGAGCTGGACGCCGCCTCCGCCGACCACTGCACCCACCTCACCGACGCCGACCTCGACGCGCTCGGCCAGGGCGACACGGTGGCGACGCTGCTCCCCGGCGCCGAGTTCTCCACCCGCGCGAGCTGGCCCGACGCCCGACGCCTCCTCGGCGCCGGCGCCACCGTCGCGCTCTCCACCGACTGCAATCCGGGCTCCTCGTTCACCTCCTCCATGCCGTTCTGCATCGCCCTCGCCGTACGGGACATGGGCATGACCCCCGACGAGGCGCTCTGGTCCGCCACCGCGGGCGGCGCCGCCGCGCTGCGCCGTGACGACGTCGGCCGGATCACGCCCGGCGCCCGCGCCGACCTCGTACTCCTGGACTCCCCGAGCCACGTCCACCTCGCCTACCGGCCGGGCGTTCCGCTGGTCAGCAGGGTGTGGCGGCGCGGGGAGCAGGTCGCGTGACGGCCGAAAGCGGAAGGAGCCGATTTTCACCGGTCGGTCACAAGATGTCGTGGGTGCCTACCGCGGAGTGACCGTGCCCGGTACCGTTCTGAGCAGCGTGGCTCAGGGGGTAGACCGGGGGGTCTTGTGAGCAGTCGGCGCATTCGTGTGGTCAGGCCCGGGGATCTGGGCGCGGGGGACATCGAGACCTGGCGGGAGCTGCGGGCGAAGTCCGGAGCTCCGGCCCATCCGTTCATGGAACCGGAATTCACTCTTGCCGTCGGCCGCGTGCGGCCGCGTGCACGGGTGGCCGTGATCAGCGAGGAAGCGGAGGGGACGGCCGGTTACTTCCCCTTCGAGCGGGGGCGGTTCGGCGGCCAGGGCAGGGCGATCGGCTTCGGGGTCTCCGACCTCCAGGGGGCGGTGGTGCGCCCCGGACTCTCGCTGGACGCCAGGACGCTGTTGCGGGCCTGCGGGCTCTCCGCATGGGAGTTCGACAATCTGGAGCCGGGTCAGGAGCTCTTCGAGGCGGATGCGGCCCGCTCGTATCCCTCGTACGTCATCGATGTCGGTGACGGCTACGAGAGCTACGAAACGGAGCTGCGCGCCCGGTCGCCGAAGTTCCTCAGGACCACCCTGGCGAAGGAGCGCAAGCTGGGCCGCCAGGCCGGTGAGGTGCGGTTCGTCCTCGACGAGCGGGATCCGGCGGTGCTGCGGACCCTGATGGAGTGGAAGTCCGCCCAGTACCGCAGGACCGGCCGCCGCGACCGCTTCGCGAAGAAGTGGATCCGCGACCTGGTGGAGTTCCTGTTCCACACGAGGGCGCCAGGGTGCTCGGGTGTGCTCTCGGTTCTGTACGCGGGCGGGAAGCCCGTGGCCGCCCACTTCGGGCTGCGCTCGCGGACCGTGCTCTCGTGCTGGTTCCCCTCGTACGACCCCGAGTTCGCGAAGTTCTCTCCCGGGCTGATCCTCCATCTTCGGATGGCGCGTGCGGCCGCGGACGACGGCATCGGGATGCTCGACATGGGGCGCGGGGCGGCCGAGTACAAGGACGCACTGAAGACCGGGGAGCTGACGGTCCACGAGGGCGCCTCGGTCAGGCCGGGGGCGGGCGCGGCCCTCCAGTGGCTCGGCCGTGAACCCTCGCGCAGGGCGCACAGCTTCGTACGGAAAAGGCCCCGGCTGGCGGGCGTGGCCCAGCGCGGACTCGAACGGGCGGGCCGGCTGCGCAACCCGAAGCAACCGAAGCAGCCGGAGTAGCCGCAACAGTCGGAGCAACCCGACTGATCGACGCAGCCGGTACGGCAACAGCGGCTGCAGCAGGCGCAGTGCACAACGGGCGGCCATGGCGTCACGACGACGTGGGGGATGGGACCGGATGCCGTACAGACCACAACGAGCCGGAACAGCACCACAGTTACCCGACATCGGCTACCTCGTCGGTGCAGCCGTTGCAGAGCTGGAGCTCGGCACGCCGGGCGGTACGGGTGCACGGATCCGCCCCGCCCCTGGCGGCCCGCCGTTCAAGGAGGGCCCGCACGAGGGCGACGGGCAGCGGGTCTTCGCGCTCGTGCGACTGGGCGGGCGCCCGGTGGGTGCGATCGTCGGCCGGATCCGGACGGGTGACGACCCGGCCTCCGTCCTCGCGGGACAGGCGGCGGACGACATCGACCTGCCGGAGCCGCATCCGTCCGGGCCGGAGGACGCGCCCCGGGCCACCGTCGTCGTCGCGACCCGGGAGCGGCCCGAGCAGCTCGCGCGCGCCCTCGACTCATTGCTCGCCCAGGACCACCCGGACTTCGAGATCGTCGTCGTCGACAACGCACCTGCCACCACCGCCACCCGCGATCTCGTCGCGGCCGGTTACGCGGACCGTGGCGTCCGCTACGTCCTGGAACCCGTGCCCGGTCTGGCCGCCGCCCACAACCGGGGGATCGCCGCTGCCGAGGCGGACGTCCTCGCCTTCACCGACGACGACGTGATCGCCGATCCGCACTGGCTCACCGCCCTCACCCTGCCGTTCGGCGCGGACCCGCGGCTCGGCTGTGTCACCGGCCTGATCCTGCCCGCGCGGCTGAGCACCCCGGCACAGATCCTGCTGGAGAGCCACGGCGGCTTCGCCAAGGGCTTCGACAGGCGCTACTACGACCCCGCGCACCCGCCGGCCGACGAACCGCTCTTCCCGTTCACCGCCGGACGATTCGGGTCCGGCGCCAACATGGCATTCCGCGCCGGGCCGTTGCGGGCCGTCGGCGGCTTCGACCCCGCCACCGGCACCGGCACACCCGCCCGGGGCGGCGACGACCTCTACGCCTTCGTACGGATCCTCGCCGGGGGCCACCCACTGCTCTACACACCCGACGCGATCATCTGGCACCACCACCGGGAGCGCTGGGAGGACCTGTGCGGACAGGCGTACGGGTACGGGGCCGGACTCACCGCCTGCCTCACGGCGCTCATGGTCCGGCGCCCCGCCCTGCTGCCTGCCCTGCTCGCCCGGCTGCCGCGCGGCCTGGCCCACGCCCGCACCATGACGGCGTCGCGCGCCACCGACGCGGCCGGTCGGCCGGGTGTTCCCGGCGGGCACGGCTCGTACACCTACCCGTGGCCCCGGCATCTGTCCCGGCTGGAGCGGCGCGGCCTGCTGTACGGCCCGGTCGGATACGTACGCGCCCGGCTCTCCGTCCGTGGCGAACCACGTCCCTGGGAGGGGAGATGAGCGCTCACAGATCCGGCAGCTCCGGAACGTCCCGGATACCCGTGCTGCTCTACCACGCGGTGATGGACGACCCCCCGCAGTGGATCGCCGAATTCACCGTCGGGCCGCGCGCATTCGCGGCCCAGCTGGACGCGATCGCCGCCAGCGGGCGCACGGCCGTACCGATCAGCGCCCTCGTCGACCATCTTGCGGGCCGCGGCCCGTTGCCGGACCGGCCTGTCGTTCTCACCTTCGACGACGGTTTCGCGGATCTGGCGGGGCCGACCGCCGAGGCGCTCGCCGGACGTTCGATGCCCGCCACCGCGTATCTCACCACCGGTGCGCTGGCGGCCGGCGGGTCCAGTCTGCTGCCGCCCGGTCCGATGATGAGCCTGGAGCAGGCGCCGCTCCTTGAGCAGTACGGCCTGGAGGTGGGCGGGCACACCGTCACCCATTGCCAGCTGGACACGCTGTCCGGTGCGGCCCTGCGGTGCGAACTCACCGACTCCAAGAAGGCTCTGGAGGACGTGCTGGGCCACGAGGTGACCCATCTCGCCTATCCGCACGGGTACAACAGCCTGGCCGTGCGCCGCGCCGCCCGTGCCGCCGGGTACGCGAGTGCGGTGGCCGTCCGGCACGCACTGAGCTCCGCCCGGGACGAGCCGTACCGGATCGCACGGCTGATCCTCCGGCGGGGGCACACGGTGCGGGACATCGAGGAGTGGATGGCGGGCGCGGGCGCCCCCGTGGCGCCGTTCCCCGACTCGCTGCCGACCGTCGGGTGGCGGTGGTACCGGCGGGCCCGGGCAGCGGTACGGGGTCCGGTGTTCGCGGGGTGAGGCGAGCGGGTGAGGCAAGCGGGGTGAGGCGGGCGAGGTGAGGCGGGCGGGGGTGAGACGGGCGGAGTGACGGGGCAACGGGGCAGGCACCGGGGCCGATTCCGCTGCTCCCCGGCCGGGGGACCGGACCGAGCGAGAGCCGTACAAAGGCGAAGCACATTCCTATACTTCGCTTAAAGGGACAGCGGCGTGACGGCCGCGACCACACCGGTGGGGGGAGTCGCACTGTGCAACAGCCTGTTCCTGTGCCGGTCGCAGGGGACACCGCAGGGAGCAGCGGCTCCATGCCGCAACCGACAACGCCGCCCGGCGCCGTACCCCGTGAACCGTCCCGCAGCCGTATCCCCGGTGTGCTGAGACCTCAGCTGCTGCTCACCTGGCTGCCGTTACTCCTGGCGGCCGCACTCTGGATCCTCTCCCTGCCGCACATCGGATTCCGCTCGATGGGGGAGTACGGCCTGCTGGACCGGCTGCCGGTCCTCTACTACCTCTCCCTGCTCGCCCTGACCGCGGGCTTCCTGGTCAGCCTGCGCCGCGCGGGTACGGCGCCCTGGTGGCCGGGCCTCTACTGCGCCGGTCTGCTGATGGCCCTCAAGGGCGTCCCCGCCGTGCTGTACGACTCCGAGCGCTACCCCTGGGCGTCGAAGCACGACGCCGTCATCAACCATCTGCTGGCCAACGGGGAACTGCGCCCGAACGAGGGTCTGTCCGGCAACATGTCGGCCTACGACCAGTGGCCCGGATTCTTCACCCTCAACGGCGGACTCGTCCGTGCCTTCGGGGTCGACAGCGCCGCCACGTACCTCAACTGGGCGCCCATCGTTCTCGGCCTGCTGATGATGCCGGTCCTGATCCTGATCTACCGCACCTTCAGCGAGGACTGGCGCCTCGTGTGGACGGCCGTCTGGATCTTCCAGCTCGCCAACTGGGTGGGCCAGGACTACCTGGCCCCGCAGGGTCTCGCCTTCCTGCTCCACCTCGCTGTGTTCGCCGTCGTCGTACGCCACTTCGTGCGCCCCGGCTCCGCGGGGCGGCTGCGCTCGCGCGCCTATCTCGATCCGGCCGCCGCCGTCATCCCGCCGCCCACCGGCACCCGGCAGCGCGCGATCTGTGTGGTGGTCCTGGCGCCGGTGATCGCCGCCGTCAATGCGGTGCATCAGCTGACCCCGGTGATGCTCTGCGTCACCCTGCTCGCCCTCAACCTCACCCGCCGCTACCGCAACCCCGGTCTGCTCGTCGTGGCCGGTCTGCTCATGCTGACCTGGGACCTCACGATGGGCCGCCCCCTGTTCACCGAGACGCTGGGCACGCTGCGCGACTCGCTCGGACAGCTCACCCAGAACTCCCGTGCCGGGTACGCGGGTCAGCTCACCGGGGCGGGGCCCGAGCTCGCCGGGCGGGCCAACATCCTGATGGTCCTCGCCGTCGCCGCCCTCGCGGGAGCGGCCCTCCTCCTGCGCCGCCGCCTGGTACACAGTGCGCTGCCGCTGCTGCTGGCCTCGCTCGCCCCCGTACCGCTCTTCGTCGTCAACGACTACGGCGGCGAAATGCTCTTCCGGGTCTACCTGTTCGCGCTGCCCGGCGCCGCGTTCTTCGCCGCCGCGGCGCTCGTACCGGCGGCCGGGGGCAGCGGGGTGCACCGGGTCCGGCCGGCCGTACGGAGGATCTGCGCGGTCGCGCTGCCCCTTTCGCTGGTCGCCCTGCTGGTGGGCTTCATGCCGTCGTACTACGGCAAGGAGCAGATGAACTACACCCCGCCCGCTGAGACCGCGCTCGTCACCCGCGCCATCGACCGGGCCCCCGACGGGGCGCTGATCCTGGCCACCACCGGCTCCTTCCCGCAGGCACTGCACCGCTACGACCAGCTGGAGCACTGGTTCTTCGCCGAGCAGGAGCTCCCCGAGAACGTAGCGATGCTCAAGGACCCCGCGGACTATCTCTCGACCCGGATGCCGCCCGGCGCCACCGCCTTCGTCATCCTCACGCGCACCCAGGACATCTACACCGCCGGTGAGGGGCTGCTGCCGGCCGGCGGCTTCGCCCAACTGACCAGGGACCTCACCGCATCGCCGCTCTTCCGTGTGGTCGAGCGCACCGAGTACGGCGTGGTCCTGCGGTACGCCGGGCCCTAGACCAGGAGGTCGCCACCGTGTCCGAGAACCGGCAAACGACAGCACCGAACCCACAGACCCTGATCAGAGTCGCGGTGGCGCTCTCCGGGTGGGTGGCGCTCGCCGCGACCGCACTGCCGGGCGGCTCGTCCCTGCGGTGGATACCGGTGTTCCTCTTCGTCTGCGTCGGCCCCGGATTCGCCCTGCTGTATCCGCAGCCCGGGATGCTCCGGCCCGCCGCCCGCCTCGAAGCGCTGGCGCTGGCCGCGCCCGTCGGCCTCTCGCTCGCCGTCCTCACGGCCACGTCGCTGTTCCTGGTCGAGGGGTTCTCGGCGACCGCGTTCCTGGTGTCGCTCGCCGCGTTCACCACGGTCGCGGCAGCGTTCCCCGGTCTTCCGCTGCCCGCGGCCACCCGCGGCGCCGCCGAGAGGGGCCGGGCCAAACCCGTGAAGCGCCGATGACCGGACGCCATGGGCACGGGCGGCTCTCCGCATCGCGGCTGCGCCGGCCCCGTACGTATCTGACGCTCGCCCTGTTCTCCGTCGTGGCGCTGCTGACCGGCCTCGTCGCCTGGTTCGGTACGCCTTCGTCGGGTGACGGCGAGGACCCTCCCGCACCGTCCGCGAACGACCTGCCCGCCGACGCCGCCACCGGCGAGGTGACGGGCGGCGCGTGCGCCCCGTCCGCGACACTCGTACCGCCGTGCGGAGCCTGGTGGGGCGCCTACGTTCCGTACGCGGAGAACGGGTCTCTCAAGGACGCCGTGTACGCGTTCGAGAAGAAGATCGGCCGGAAGCTGGACCTCCTGTACACGTACCACGACATGTCGAACAACAAGCTCGACGGACAGCTCCTGACCCCCGACGAGCAGATCCTCGGCCGCGACCGGATGCTGATGCTCGCCTGGGAGTCCACGGTGTGGCGCGAGCCCCGCCACGCGAACTACACCGAGGACCAGCTCGGCTGGGCGAAGGTCGCCTCGGGGGCGTACGACCGCGAGATCATCGACCCGCAGGCACGTCGCATCAAGGCGTACGGGAAGCGGGTGTTCTTCTCCTTCGACCAGGAGGTCGACGCCCGGGTCGGGGACGCGGGCACCCCCGGGGAGTACGTCGCCGCCTACCGTCACATCCACGACCGGTTCGAGGAGCTGGGTGTGGACAACGTGGTGTGGGTGTGGACGGTCTCCGGCTTCCTGCAGTCGGGGGAGCTCTTCAGACAGCTCTACCCGGGCGACGACTACGTCGACTGGATCGGCATGGACCAGTACAACTACTTCACCTGCCACGACACCACGGACTGGAAGGACTTCGACCGCAGCCAGCGGCCGACGTACGACTGGCTGCGCACACATATCAGCGCGGAGAAACCGGTCATGCTCGCGGAGTTCGCCACTGTCCCGGATCCGGCCGACGCGGACCGCCAGCGCGAGTGGTACGAGGAGATTCCGGAGGTCGTACGGACGATGAAGGGGGCCAGGGCGCTGGTGCACTGGAACCGAGCGGTGCCGGGCGAGGGCTGCGACCTCACGGTCAACGACGGCCCGGGACTGGAGGGTTACCGCACGGCCGGGCAGGACGACTACTTCAAGCAGCCGGTCCCCGGCCGCTGAGCCTGCCGCGGACGATGCGGGCAGCCACCGTGGCCGCGAACAGGCCCCAGAACACGGGCAGTCCGGCAGCGGCGAATGCGTCCTGGGCCGCCCACCCGGCCACCGCGAGCGCCCACACCAGCGCGGCCACGGCCCGCCGATGCACTCCCGTGGACCGCAGCAGGACGGCCGCGAGTGCCAGGCAGAGCAGCTGCAGCGCGAGCGGCAGGCCAAGGAGCACCGCGGCCGGGGAGTCCAGCCCGGCGACCTCGGCCAGGAAACGGGCAAGCGTCCCGTGCAGCTCCTGCGAAGCGGCGGCGGGCCGGACCCCGAGGAACAACGGGGCCGAATGCAGGGCTGCCACGGTCACCAGCAGCGCGGACCCCATCAGTGCGGGCCGGGGACGGTGCAGGGCGACGGCTCCGCCGCAGACGACGACCATGAGCACCCCCGCCGTCGCGGTGACCGGAGGCAGCGTATGGATCAGCTCGGTGCCGGTCAGCCGGTGGTGGCCGGCTGTTGCGACCTGCGTCAACGGCACCCAGAACAGTCCGGTGGCCAGCCCCAGCAGCAGCCACAGCGCGCCGCTCAGCCAGGACTCGTTGTCCGTACGGTCCGTGGCCGGTGGTGAGCCGTCGCGCACACAGACGGGGAGGCCGAAGGCGGGCGTCACCGTGTCATGGGCGCCCCGCAGATACACCGTGTCCGAGGTCCAGTCCGCCCCGTACTCCTCGGCCCGCCGCTCCCGGGTGCGCCGGTCCGCCATGCGGGCCCAACTCGTCCCGAAATCTTCGTCCTTCGCCGCCCGGGGCCGCTTTGCGCGCATGAGGACGGGCCGTCCCGTCAGTGCGGCGCGCAGTCCCAGGGCCGACGCGGACGCCACCGCCGTCATGCTCAGGAGCATCGCCCAGCCCGCCCCGGCGATCCCCAGCGGCCCGAGCAGCAGCGCGGCGCTGCCCAGCACCGCCGCGCACATCGCGCACTGGAGGACGGCCAGCGCCCCGGTGCGGCCCTGTACCCGCAGCACGCCGATGTACAGCTCGACCAGGACCCGGGGGAGTGCGGCGGCGGCCAGCAGCCGCAGGACGAGCGTGCCGTGGTCGGCGTAGTCGTGGCCGAACGGGGCGAGGATCTGCGGGGCGAACACGACCAGCACGAGGACGACGGGAACCAGCAGCAGGGTCATCCGTCGCAGCGCCCCCCGTACGCCTTCGGCCAGGTGGCCGGGGCTGTGGGAGGCGTGGGCGGTGAGGGAGGAGGCCATGTTGATGGCCATGAACTCCATGGTGCCGCCGACGGTGTACGCGATGTAGAAGAAGCCGTTGTGCGCGGCGTCGAAGCGGACCGCGACCATCACGGGCAGCAGGTTGATCATGGCGAGGCTGAAGAGGGCGCCGACCGAGTCCCCGGCCAGGAATCTGCCGATCTCGCGCAGCCGGGGCGGCTCGCGGTCCCGGTCGGCCCCGGCCTGGTGCGGGATCAGTCTGCGAAAGATCAGCCAGCCGAGCGGCAGCACGGACAGGGCGATGGCCGCGGCCCAGGAGACGAACACGCCGAGTACGGGCAGGGCGGTGGCGAAGGCGGCGAGCATCAGCAACTTGCCGATGGAGAACACGGCGTTGCCGACGGGCACCCAGAAGGCCTTGCGCAGCCCGGTCAGTACCCCGTCCTGGAGGGTGAGAATCGCCCAGGCGACACACGATCCGGTGAACACGAGCCCTGCGGAGAGCGTGCCGAGCGGGGCGTACGAGTCCCCCCACAGGTCCAGCGTGAGCAGGAAGACCACGCAGGCGAGGGCGACGACGACGGAGCTGGCCAGATAGGTGCGGGCGACCAGGGACGCGGTGGCGCGTCCGGCCCGGGGCACGTACCGCACCACGGCGCCGATCATCGTCGTCGCGGTGACCGAGGCGAGGAGCCGCATCGCGGCGATGGCGGCGGAGCCCTGGCCGACGGCCTCCTCGGTGTAGTAGCGGGCGGCGACGAGCCAGAAGCCGAGGCCGAGTGCGGCGGAGACTCCGGTGGAGAGCATCAGGGCGTAGGCGTTGCGGAACATCGAGTCGCCGCTCGCGCCGTCCCGTTCCGCGGGGGCGGGTGCGTCCGCCGCACGGCCCTGTGCGGTCCCGGAGCCTGCGGCCGGCCGGCCGACTCTGGTGGTGTCAGCCACCGGGCAGCTCTCGCGCGGGCGCGATGCCTGCCGCGGTGAGGACATCGATGACCGGGCCCGCGCGCAGGGGATCGACGGGCAGGGCGTGCCGGGCGAACCAGGCCGCGTTGGCGGGGGAGACGGACGGGTCGGTGAAGAGCTCCCCGGCGTAGGTGTCGAGCGGCGGGTCGTAGAGGTAGCCGACGGTGATCCGGCGCCGGGCGAGGGCGGCGATCGCCGCGTCCCGGTCGGCCACCAGCAGCGGCACCCGGAACAGCGGCTGCACGGGGGTGTCCGCACGGTCCGGCGCTGCCCATCGGGTGGCGAGGAGACGCTCCGTGCCGGCCCGGTGTGCCGTGAGCCGGTCGTCGAGGCCGGCGAGCAGACGTCCGATGCGCCGCAGCCGTAATCGGCCCGGGGCGATCCGGTAGTCGTGCATGTCGACGCGGACCCAGGAGTGGAAGCCGGTCAGGGAGGGCGCGGTGTCGAGGGCCTGCTTGAGTTCGGCGGGCCGCAGCGGCATCCGGATCTCCTCGCGCTCCTGGAGCCCGAGGAGCCGCAGGGCCCACCAGGCGGCGGGCGCGAGTCGTAGTCCCCGTACCGCCGCCTCCGCGTACGGGCGTACGGCGTAGGCGAGTTCGGCGGTGAGCGCGGCCGGGTCGAGGAGTGCGTCGCGGGCCTGCTCCAGTGGGGCGCGCAGCGCCGGGTCGGCGACGGCGAGGAAGCCCCCGGCCTTGGCCCCGACATGCTTGGAGAGGCTGAAGACGGCCGCGTCCCCGAACGTGCCGACCGGCTTTCCGTCCGTCTCGCTGCCGATGGCGTGTGCGGCGTCCTCGATCAGCGGGATGCCGAGCCGGTCACAGCGCGCGCGCAGCCTCAGGGCCGGGTCGGGGTGTCCGTACAGATTGGTGGTGAGGACGGCAGAGAGCCCGTTCCACACGGAGTCGGGCACGGCGTCCATGTCGATGGAGCCGTCCGTGGCGGACAGCGGCGCCTGGACGGGCCGCAGGCCCGCGGCGAGGACGACGAAGAGGATGACATCGTCGTTGACGGGTGACATCAGGACCCTGCCACCGGGTTCGCACCAGTGACGGAGCGCCACGTAGAGGCCCAGCCTGCACGACGGTACGTAGAGACATTCGCGGCCGAGCCGGACGCGCATCGCTGCTTCCGGCACGGCGTGCGCCGATGGACCGCTCTCCCGATGAGGCATGTGTTCCCCCCAGAACCCAAGTGTCCAATGTGGCCCAGTCCGTGGCACTTCGTCAACAATGCGGAAGGACCTGTCCGTTGTCGGGACAGGTCCTTCCGCAATGACGTCTCCGGGGTCCGTGGGCCACCGGCTCATTCCTCCAGCGTCAGGCCCTTCCTGAGCTTGACCAGAGTCCGTGAGAGCAGCCGGGACACATGCATCTGCGAGATGCCGAGCTCCTCGCCGATCTCCGACTGCGTCATGTTGGCGACGAACCGCAGTGAGAGGATCGTGCGGTCGCGCGTCGGCAGTGAGGCGATGAGCGGCTTCAGGGACTCGACGTACTCGATGCCTTCGAGGCCGTGGTCCTCGTAGCCGATGCGGTCCGCGAGCGCGCCCTCGTTGTCATCGTCCTCGGGCTTGGCGTCCAGCGAGCTCGCGGTGTACGCGTTGCTCGCGGCCATGCCCTCGACGACCTCGTCGTTGGTGATACCGAGGCGTTCGCCCAGCTCGGCGACGGTGGGCGCGCGGTCCAGCTTCTGGGACAGCTCGTCGCCCGCCTTGGCGAGGTCGAGGCGCAGCTCCTGCAGGCGGCGCGGGACGCGCACGGACCAGCTGGTGTCACGGAAGAAGCGCTTGATCTCACCGACGATGGTGGGCATCGCGAAGGTCGGGAACTCGACGCCGCGGCTGAGCTCGAAGCGGTCGATCGCCTTGATCAGGCCGATGGTGCCGACCTGGACGATGTCCTCCATGGGTTCGCTGCGCGAGCGGAACCGGGAAGCCGCGAACTTGACCAGCGCGAGGTTGAGCTCGACGAGGGTGTTGCGGACGTACGCGTACTCGTGGGTGCCCTCTTCGAGGGATTCGAGCCGCGCGAAGAGTGTCTTCGACAGCGCCCTGGCGTCCAGGGCGCCGACTTCGGCGTAGGGCGGGATCTCGGGGAGTCCCTCGGTGCCCGGACCCTCGCTCAGAAGGTCGGCGTCGCCGGCGGTGTGGGGGGAGGCGGTGCAGGCGCGCGGGCCGGGTAGGGCGCTCGCGGCGGGGGAGTCGGAATCGGTCGGTCCCTGAGGACATGTCGACGTGGCGTTGTGGGTACGCGATACGTCGAGCCGGGGTGACATGGTTCTCCTCCATCGTTCTCGGCATATGGCTGCCGATGCCCATACGTGTTCCTGCGGTGAAGCGGCGCCTCCAAAGCCGATCGAATTCCGGGTTTCGGTGTCCCTTCTACCCTTACCCGGTTCCAACCATGAGTTACAAGTTCCAAATACGCCTGTATGTCCGGTTTGTTGAGGTCTCCGACTACCGTGTGGCGAGGGAAACGCGTAATGTTTTACGCACGTCGGCGACAGCCACGCAGACGACCGCGCACCTGGTGACGCGGACAGTGACGGACGGCGAAGAGAGTCGGGCATGGACCGCGCAACGGTCGGCAGTGCGAACCGGGGTCGGCTTCAGGTCGAGGTCCGGACCGAGGGGCGCAGTGAAGTGGTGACGCCGGTGGGTGAGCTCGATCACCACACCGCCGACCTGCTGCGTGAACCTCTGGAGAGCGCGGTCGAGCAGGGGCGTGCGCGCCTGGTGGTCGACTGCTCCCGGCTCGAGTTCTGCGACTCCACCGGACTCAATGTCCTGCTCGGAGCCCGCCTCAAGGCCGAGGCGGCCGGGGGAGGGGTCCATCTGGCCGGAATGCTGTCCGTGGTGGCACGCGTCTTCGAGATCACCGGGGCCGAGGCGGTCTTCACCGTCCATGCCTCGCTCGAAGAGGCCCTGGACACCTGACCAGGCCTTTCCTGCGCCCTTCCCGCCCCGCGGACCCCGGGTGTCGCACTCGTCACGCTCTTCGCACAGCCGAAGTGGGTGTTGTCACGATTCGGCAGGGCAGGAGACACCCCGGTGGGGTCACGGAGCCAGCACATTCTGTATCTGACCAGTATCTGTTCGATGGCAACACGGTGAATCGGTGAGGTGAAGCGCTGATGAGCACCACCCGGCAGCATCCGCCGGGCGGCCTCGGCCGCGAGCCGGACGGCACGGGCACCGGCTCTGCCGTACCTGCGGACCGGCAGTGGCGCACGCTCTCGCTGAGGCAGGCCAGTGGCATTGTGCCGATGGCCCGGGACTTCGCCCGGCAGGCCCTGCACGACTGGGGCTGGCTTCCGGCGGCCGGAGCCGACCGCCGTGCCGCCGCAGAGGACGTCCTGCTGGTCGTCTCCGAGCTCGTCACGAACGCCTGCCTGCATGCGGACGGTCCCGAGGAACTCCGTATCGCCTGCTCGCCCAAGGTGCTGCGGGTGGAGGTCGTCGACGGGGGCGCGGGACAGCCGTCGCCGCGTACCCCGCACCGCGCGGGGCGGCCCGGCGGGCACGGCATGTTCATCGTGCAGCGGCTCTGCCTGGACTGGGGCGTCATGCGTACGCCGGACGAACCGGGCAAGACCGTGTGGGCGGAGCTCGCGGCGCCCGAATAGCCCGTCCGCCCCGCAGCATGAAGAGCGCGCCCGACGGGCGCGCTCTTTGTCGTTTCCCGGCGGGCGCGACGGCGCTTCTCCGCTGGGCGACGGCGTTTCCCCACAGTGGCGCGACGTCGTTTCCCGCGGGGGCGCCGGAGGGCCGACGTGCTCATCCCGCAGGTACGGCGACTCTCCGACGTGCCGATCCTGCAGGTACGGCGACTCTCCGACGTGCCGATCCTGCAGGTACGGCGACTCTCCGACGTGCCGATCCTGCAGGTACGGCGACTCTCCGACGTGCCGATCCTGCAGGTACGGCGACTCTCCGCCACGCCAATCCTGCACGTACGGCGGTTCTCCACCGCACAGGTCCGACGGAGGGCCGCACAGGTCCGACGGAGGGCCGGTCCGATACGACGGAGGGCCGCCGCACCGGATCGGTGCGACGGCCCTCCGTTCGGGCGGGGTCCGTGTCAGCGGACGTTGCCCATGAGCGCCTTGACCTTGCCGCGGTACATGAAGATCGCGACACCCGCGGCCACCGCGAGGGCGGCCTGGAGCGCCACCACCCCGGTGCCGTTGAGTTCGACACCCGCGATGGACAGCAGACCGGTGGTGCAGTCGCCCGCGGTGACGGCCAGGAACCAGACACCCATCATCTGGCTGGCGTACTTGGCCGGAGCCATCTTCGTGGTGACCGAGAGGCCGACCGGGGAGAGCGTCAGCTCCGCGACGGTCTGCACGAAGTAGATCGCCACCAGCCACATCGCCGCAGCCTTGTGGCCGTCACCCGCGATGGTCAGCGGCAGCAGGAAGAGGAAGAACGACGCACCGATCAGCACCAGGCCGGAGCTGAACTTCACGATCGTGCTGGGCTCCTTGCCCCGCCGGTTCAGCGCCATCCAGAAGGCGGCGAAGACCGGGGCCAGCGCCATGATCAGGACCGGGTTGACCGACTGGTACCAGGAGACCGGGAAGTCCCAGCCGAGTACCGAGTTCTCGGCCGAGGAGTCGGCGAAGATCGCCAGGGTCGAGCCGCCCTGGTCGTAGATCATCCAGAAGATGGCGGCGGCCACGAAGAACCAGATGTAGCCGGACATCTTCGCCTGCTCGCTGTCGCTGAGCTCCTTGTCGCGCTTGATGCGCGTCAGGACCATCACCGGAATGACCAGGCCCGCGATCGTGATCGGGACCAGCAGCCAGTTCAGCGTGTAGACGCCCGTGACGACCGTGCCGATGTAGAAGACGGCCGCGACGGCCATCCAGATCATGGCCTTGCGCAGGGTCGAGGCGCGCTCGACCGCGCTCAGCGGCTTCGGGACGACGAGGCTGCGCTCGTTCAGGTGGCGCGTACCGAGCAGGAACTGGGCGACGCCCAGCCCCATGCCGACCGCCGCGATCGCGAAGCCCAGGTGCCAGTTGACGTTCTCGCCGATGGTGCCGATGACGAGCGGTGCGGCGAAGGCACCGAGGTTGATGCCCATGTAGAAGATGGTGAAGCCACCGTCACGGCGCGGGTCGTCCGGGCCGTTGTAGAGGTGGCCGACCATCGTCGAGATGTTGGACTTCAGCAGACCGGAACCGATCGCCACCAGGCCGAGACCGGCGAAGAACGTGCCCTCGGAGGGCAGCGCCAGCGTCAGGTGGCCGAGCATGATCGTGCCGCCGGCTACCGCGACGGTCTTGCGCGGGCCCCAGACCCGGTCGCCGAACCAGCCGCCGGGCATGGCGAGCAGGTACACCAACGACAGGTAGACCGAGTAGATCGCGGTGGCCGTACCCGGGTCCATGTCGAGCCCGTTGGGAGCGATCAGGTAGAGCGGGAGGAGGGCGCGCATGCCGTAGTAGCTGAAGCGCTCCCACATCTCGGTCATGAAGAGAGTGGCCAGGCCGCGGGGGTGGCCGAAGAAGGTCTTCTCCGAACCAGAAGTACTGGCCGAGTCCTTCGTCAGGCTGGACGCCATGGTCGATCCTTGCTGGTCGGGACGCACCGCCTCGTGAGAGTGACGCGCCCGGTGGGGGGTAGCCGGCACCGGCACGGCTGCGCCCCACCCCCGACGCCTCAAGGGGATTCGATCCGGCCACCGGCTCCGCAGGGAGTCGGGGCGGAGTCGGGGGACCGACCGCACCGGGATCCACGCCCGGTGCGCGCTTCTCGCGCTCCGGGCCCGGCTCACAGGTCATTCACTGGTCAGGGCCGGCGGGAACCGGCCCGCACATAAAAGCGACCCTTGGCGCGAAACGCTGCCCAAAGGTCTTTCTGTAGTGCAACAGGCGTCGAGCCACCATACGACACGACACACGGGGATATGAAAGGACTTGAGACATGGATCACAGGTATCCGTGGAACCAGAGTCCCATATTCAAAGGAGGATGACCGATTCGTGGACCTGACCCGCAGGTCCTCATCAGCGCCTCACCCCGGGCGCCTTGTGCGGACTACCATCACTGCATGACCCGTGTACTGCTCGCCGAGGACGACGCATCCATCTCGGAGCCTCTGGCCCGCGCCCTGCGTCGTGAGGGTTACGAGGTCGAGGTCCGCGAGGACGGCCCGACCGCACTCGACGCCGGACTCCAGGGCGGCATCGACCTGGTCGTGCTCGACCTGGGCCTGCCCGGGATGGACGGCCTGGAGGTCGCGAGACGGCTGCGCGCGGACGGCCATGCCGTGCCGATCCTCGTGCTGACCGCGCGGGCCGACGAGGTGGACACCGTGGTCGGCCTGGACGCCGGAGCCGACGACTACGTCACCAAGCCCTTCCGCCTCGCCGAGCTCCTCGCCCGGGTCCGCGCCCTGCTGCGCCGTGGCGCCACCGAGCCCGCCCCGCAGCCCGCCACCCATGGCGTGAGGATCGACGTCGAGTCGCACCGGGCCTGGATGGGCGAGGAGGAACTCCAGCTCACCGCCAAGGAGTTCGACCTGCTCCGGGTCCTCGTCCGGGACGCCGGCCGGGTCGTCACCCGAGACCAGCTGATGCGCGAGGTCTGGGACACCACCTGGTGGTCCTCCACCAAGACACTGGACATGCACATCTCCTGGCTCCGCAAGAAGCTCGGTGACGACGCCGCCAATCCCCGTTACATCGCGACCGTCCGGGGCGTCGGCTTCCGCTTCGAGAAGAGCTGACGTACAGAACACTCATGCGCCGTCGACTGATCAATTCCACGCTCGCCGTGGTGCTCGTGGTGATTGCCGTCTTCGGCGTCTCCCTCGTCATCGTCGAGACCCGCACCATCAGCAACAGTGCCCAGGAGAGCGTCGACTCCGAGGCGCTCCGGCTGATCAGCGTCGTCGAGAGCCGGCTGCTCGGCGAGGAGCGGATCACCTCCCCCGTGCTGTCCGAACAGGTCGACCCCAGCCGCTACGCGCGGGTCGAGATCCCGGGGCGGCCTCCCATCGAGGTCGGCGAGCGCCCCGACGGCAGCGTCATCCGCAGTACGGAGACGGGCGAGCAGGGCGAGAAGGTCACCGTCGAGGAGTCCCGCTCCGCCGTCACCCGTGAGGTCGGCCGGACCCTGCTCATCATCGGTGCGGTGGCGCTGCTCGCGATCATCTCGGCCGTACTCCTCGCCGTACGCCAGGCCAACCGGCTGACCTCGCCGCTCACCGACCTCGCCGAGACCGCCGAACGCCTCGGTTCCGGCGACCCGCGCCCCCGGCACAAGCGGTACGGGGTGACGGAGCTGGACCGGGTCGCCGACGTCCTGGACGCCTCCGCCGAGCGGATCGCGCGGATGCTGACCGCGGAACGGCGCCTGGCCGCGGACGCCTCGCACCAGCTGCGGACCCCGCTGACCGCGCTCTCGATGCGGATCGAGGAGATCTCCGTCACCGACGACCCGGACACGGTGAAGGAGGAGGCGAGCATCGCGCTCACCCAGGTCGAGCGGCTCACGGACGTGGTGGAGCGGCTTCTGACCAACGCCCGTGACGCGCGCACGGGCTCCGCGGTCTTCTTCGACCTCGACGAGGTCGTCAAGCAGCAGCTCGAGGAGTGGCGTCCGGCCTACCGCAGCGCGGGCCGCGCCGTCGTCTGCTCGGGGAAGCACGGACTGAAGGCGGTCGGCACCCCCGGTGCGGTCGCCCAGGTGCTCGCCGCACTCATCGAGAACTCACTGATGCACGGCGGCGGCACGGTCGCGTTGCGCACCCGTGTCACCGGCAACCAGGTCGTCATCGAGGTGACGGACGAGGGCCCGGGCGTCCCCGCCGACCTCGGGGCGCGGATCTTCGAGCGGACCATCAGCGGCCGCAATTCCACCGGGATCGGCCTCGCCGTCGCCCGTGACCTCGCGGAGGCCGACGGCGGCCGGCTCGAACTGCTCCAGCAGCAGCCCCCGGTCTTCGCCCTCTTCCTCAGCCGGATCGCGCCGACCCGCAAGGAACAGGAACGCCCGGTGCGCTGAGCGCCTCAGGGGAGTACGGGACCGGGCGCTACTTCGTCGGCGGCTCGTCGCTGCTCCAGAAATCGCTCCGCGTTCAGCACGGCCTCCTTGGCGGGCAGTGCCTTGAACACCCAGGTGCGGTACGACCAGAAGCGGAAGAGGGTGGCGACCCCGATCCCGACGATCTTGAAGACATTGCTCTGTACCGGGCTGTTCCACCCGAAGCCGTACGTCGCCGCGTACAGCACACCGTTCTCGATCACCGCACCCGCGGCGCTGAACAGCAGGAAGAGCATCAGTTCCCGGGTCCGGCCGGACTTGTCACGGTCCCGGTAGGTCCAGTAACGGAAGCCGATGTAGTTGAAGAGGATGGCGACGAACGTCGCCAGGACACTCGCCCGGACCACCTGGAGGTCCGTGGTGTGCCTGACCAGGTTGAAGACCGCGATATTGACCAGCAGGCCCAGAGCGCCGACCGCGCCGAACTTGGCGACCTCCCGGGCCAGCAGATCAAGCCGGGCCCGAAGTGCGCCCCGTTCGCTCATGATGATCGCTCAGCCCCGTCCGTTCGGTTTCGTCAACCCGGCCATGCTATCCAGCCCTCCCGTGTGATGCCTGTGAGCCGCCGCTGAGGTGCGGCGATGCCGTGACGAGGGCCTGTGGCGGGAGAGGGTGGGGGAAGCTCCGGCGCGCCGGATACCCTGGACAGGTGACGTTCCCGGTAGTCGGCATGGTCGGCGGCGGTCAGCTCGCCCGTATGACCCACGAGGCGGGTATCCCCCTCGGCCTCAAGTTCAAGCTCCTCAGTGACACCCCTCAGGATTCGGCAGCCCAGGTGGTGAGCGAAGTCGTCATAGGCGACTATCGCGACCTGGAGACGCTGCGTGCCTTCGCGCGCGGCTGCGATGTGATCACCTTCGATCACGAGCATGTGCCGACCGAGCATCTGCGGGCCCTGGAGGCGGACGGCATTCCCGTCCGCCCCGGCCCCGATGCGCTGGTGCACGCCCAGGACAAGGGGGTGATGCGCCAGAAGCTCACGGAGATCGGCGTGCCCTGCCCCCGCCACCGTCTCGTGACGGACCCGGCCGACGCCGCGGCGTTCGCCGAGGAGGCCGGGGGCTTCCCCGTCATCCTCAAGACGGTCCGCGGCGGCTACGACGGCAAGGGCGTGTGGGTGGTCCGCTCCGAGGCGGACGCCGCCGAGCCGTTCCGGGCCGGGGTTCCCGTCCTCGCCGAGGAGAAGGTCGACTTCGTACGGGAGCTGGCGGCCAACATCGTCCGCTCGCCGCACGGCCAGGCCGTCGCCTACCCGGTCGTGGAGTCCATCCAGGTCGACGGCGTCTGCGACACGGTCATCGCCCCGGCCCCCGAGCTGGACGAGCGGCTGGCCGGTGAGGCACAGCAGCTCGCCCTGCGGATCGCTGCCGAGCTCGGTGTGGTCGGTCACCTCGCGGTCGAGCTGTTCGAGACACGGGACGGCCGCATTCTCGTGAACGAGCTGGCGATGCGCCCGCACAACTCCGGGCACTGGACCCAGGACGGCGCGATCACCTCCCAGTTCGCCAACCACGTGCGGGCCGTCCTGGATCTCCCGCTCGGGGACCCGCGCCCGCGCGCCACCTGGACGGTCATGTGCAACGTCCTGGGCGGCGACTACCCGGACATGTACCAGGCGTACCTGCACTGCATGGCACGCGACCCGCAGCTCAAGATCCACATGTACGGCAAGGACGTGAAGCCCGGCCGCAAGGTCGGCCACGTCAACACCTACGGCGACGACCTGGCGGACGTGCGGGAGCGCGCCCGGCACGCGGCCGACTACCTGCGAGGAACAATCACCGAATGACTTCCCCCGGTACCGCCCCTGTCATCGGCATCGTCATGGGCTCGGACTCCGACTGGCCCGTGATGGAAGCGGCCGCGAAGGCACTCGACGAGTTCGAGATCCCCTACGAGGTCGACGTCGTCTCCGCCCACCGCATGCCGCGCGAGATGATCGCGTACGGCGAGCAGGCGGCGGACCGCGGCCTGAAGGCGATCATCGCGGGCGCCGGGGGAGCGGCCCACCTGCCCGGCATGCTCGCCTCCGTGACCCCGCTGCCGGTCATCGGCGTCCCCGTCCCGCTGAAGTACCTGGACGGGATGGACAGCCTGCTCTCCATCGTGCAGATGCCGGCCGGAGTCCCCGTCGCCACCGTCTCGGTCGGCGGCGCACGCAACGCGGGGCTGCTCGCCGCCCGGATCCTCGCCGCCCACGACAGTGAGCTGCTGGCGCGGATGAAGGACTTCCAGCAGGAGCTGAACGACCAGGCGACGGAGAAGGGCAAACGTCTGCGGGCCAAGGTCGAGGGCTCGGACTCCTTCGGCTTCGGGAAGTAGGCGCCCCATGGACAACCTGGACCGTGCCCGGGTGCTCCTCGCCGAGCACCCCGTCGTCGACGGCCACAACGACCTCCCCTGGGCACTGCGCGAACAGGTCGGCTACGACCTGGACGCCCGCGACATCGCCACCGACCAGGCCGGCAACCTGCACACCGACATCCCGCGCCTGCGGGCCGGCGGCGTCGGCGCACAGTTCTGGTCCGTCTACGTCTCCACCCGCCTGACCGGTGACGACGCGGTCAGCGCCACGCTGGAACAGATCGACGTGGTCGCCGAGCTGCTGGAACGCCACCCGGCTGACCTGCGGCGCGCCGTGACCGCCGACGACATGGAGAAGGCCCGCGCCGAAGGCCGTATCGCGTCCCTGATGGGCGCCGAGGGCGGCCACTCCATCAACAACTCCCTGGGCACCCTGCGCGCCCTGCACACCCTCGGCGTCCGCTACATGACGCTGACGCACAACGACAACACCGACTGGGCGGACTCGGCGACCGACTCCGCGCAGGTCGGCGGCCTGTCGGAGTTCGGCCGCGAGGTCGTACGGGAAATGAACCGCATCGGCATGCTGGTCGACCTCTCGCACGTGGCGGCGACCACGATGCGCGACGCGCTCGCCACCTCCGTCGCGCCGGTGATCTTCTCGCACTCCTCCGCCCGGGCGGTCTGCGACCACCCGCGCAACATCCCCGACGACGTGCTGCGGATGCTCGCGGCCAACGGCGGCGTGGCCATGGCGACCTTCGTGCCGAAGTTCGTCCTGCCGGCAGCCGTCGAATGGACGCTCGCCGCCGACCGCAACATGCGGGAGCACGGCCTGCACCACCTGGACACGACCCCGGCGGCGATGCGGATCCACGCGGACTTCGAGGCGGTCAACCCGCGCCCGATGGCCACGGTGGCGACGATCGCCGACCACCTCGACCACATGCGCGAGATCGCCGGGATCGACCACATCGGCATCGGCGGCGACTACGACGGCACGGCGTTCCTGCCCGAGGGCCTCCAGGACGTCTCCGGCTATCCGAACCTGATCGCCGAACTGCTCGCCCGGGGCTGGTCGGACACCGACCTCGCCAAGCTGACGTGGCAGAACGCCGTACGGGTGGTGCGGGACGCGGAAGCGGTCTCCCGCAACCTCAGCGCACAGCGCGGGCCCTCCCACGCGACGATCGACGAGCTGGACGGCCCTGCGGCGTAGCGCCGGCCGGCCGAACGCCGGGCGGGGGCCGAATCACCCCGTCCGGCGGCCGTACCCGACCACTGCGGTCAGGGCCGGATAGCCCGTCCGGCGATCGGGACACGACCACCGGGCGGTCCCGGCGCTCCGGCCCCGCGCGCCGGGGTCACGCCTTCGGCCGGCCCATGGCCCGGTAGGTCCACCCGGCCTCACGCCACACCGCGGGGTCCAGCGCATTGCGGCCGTCCAGGATGATCCGGCGCCCCGCGACCTCGCCCAGTGCCACCGGGTCCAGCTCGCGGAATTCGCGCCACTCCGTCAGGTGCAGCACCACATCCGCCCCGCGCACCGCGTCCAGCGCGGTGTCCGCGTAAGCGAGGGTGGGGAAGAGGCGCCGGGCGTTGTCCATCCCCTTCGGGTCGTAGACCGTGACCTGGCCGCCCTGCAGATGGATCTGCCCGGCCACGTTCAGGGCCGGTGAATCCCGTACGTCGTCCGAGTCCGGCTTGAACGTCGCACCCAGCACCGCGACACGCTGCCCGAGGAACGAGTCCCCGCCCACCGCCTCGCGGGCGAGCTCCACCATGTGCCCGCGACGGCGCATGTTGATGGAGTCGACCTCGCGCAGGAACGTCAGCGCCTGGTCCGCGCCCAGCTCACCGGCGCGCGCCATGAACGCCCGGATGTCCTTCGGCAGGCAGCCCCCGCCGAACCCGATCCCGGCCCGCAGGAACTTCTTCCCGATCCGCTCGTCGTGACCGATCGCCTCGGCCAGCTTCACGACATCGCCGTCGGCGGCCTCGCAGACCTCCGCCATCGCGTTGATGAAGGAGATCTTGGTCGCCAGGAACGAGTTCGCCGAGGTCTTCACCAGCTCGGCGGTGGGGAAGTCCGTCACCACGAACGGCGAGCCCTCACCGACCGGCCCCGCGTACACCTCGCGCAGCAGCTTCTCGGCCCGCTCGCTCTCCACGCCGACGACGATCCGGTCCGGGTGCAGGGTGTCGTTCACCGCGAAGCCCTCGCGCAGGAACTCCGGGTTCCAGGCCAGCTCCGCATCCGTGCCCACCGGCGACAGCTCGGCCAGCCGGCCTGCCAGCCGGGCGGCGGAACCCACCGGGACGGTGGACTTCCCGACCACCAGCGCGGGCCGCGTCAGCTGCGGGGCCAGCGACTCGAAGGCACTGTCCACGTAACTCATGTCGCACGCGTACTCACCGTGCTTCTGCGGAGTGTTCACGCAGACGAAGTGCACATCACCGAAGGCGCCGACCTCCTCCCAGGAGGTGGTGAACCGCAGCCGGCCGCTGGAGCCCTCGATGCCCGAGACATGCTTCTGCAGGATCTCCTCGAGCCCCGGCTCGTACATCGGCACCCTGCCCGCCGAGAGCATCTCGATCTTCTCCGGCACGACATCGAGCCCGAGGACTTCGAAGCCCAGCTCAGCCATGGCCGCAGCATGGGTGGCGCCGAGATAGCCGGTGCCGATCACAGTGATCCTGAGGGCCATGGGTGCTCCTGAACGATGCGGACAGACGTGCGGAGCCGAGCATATCCGGGCCTGCCGGACCCCCGTTTTGCGGCTGTCGGCAAGCTCACGTACCCCGCCCGTATGCCAGGTCGAGCCCCGGCCACTAAAATTGGGTTACTTAACAGTAGTTAGCATCCTTGGGGAGTGAACGTCTTGGCGGGTTCGACCGACTTCGACCTCTACCGTCCGGCCGAGGAGCACGACATGCTCCGCGAGACGATCCGTTCGCTCGCCGAGGCAAAGATCGCTCCGTTCGCCGCCGAGGTGGACGAGGAGGCCCGCTTCCCGCAGGAGGCCCTGGACGCCCTGGTCGCCTCCGACCTGCACGCGGTCCACGTCCCGGAGGAGTACGGCGGCGCGGGCGCCGACGCGCTCGCCACGGTCATAGTGATCGAGGAGGTGGCCCGCGCCTGCGCGTCCTCCTCCCTCATCCCGGCCGTGAACAAGCTGGGCTCGCTCCCGGTGATCCTCTCCGGCTCCGAGGACCTCAAGAAGAAGTACCTGGGCCCGCTCGCCAAGGGCGACGCGATGTTCTCGTACGCCCTCTCCGAGCCGGACGCCGGCTCCGACGCGGCGGGCATGAAGACCAAGGCCGTCCGCGACGGCGACTTCTGGGTCCTCAACGGCGTGAAGCGCTGGATCACCAACGCGGGCGTCTCCGACTACTACACGGTCATGGCCGTCACCGACCCGACCAAGCGCTCCAAGGGCATCTCGGCGTTCGTCGTCGAGAAGTCGGACGTGGGCGTCTCCTTCGGCGCCCCGGAGAAGAAGCTCGGCATCAAGGGCTCCCCGACGCGCGAGGTCTACCTCGACAACGTCCGTATCCCCGCCGACCGCATGATCGGCGAGGAGGGCACCGGCTTCGCCACGGCGATGAAGACCCTGGACCACACCCGCATCACGATCGCGGCCCAGGCCCTCGGCATCGCCCAGGGCGCCCTCGACTACGCCAAGGGCTACGTCCAGGAGCGCAAGCAGTTCGGCAAGCCGATCGGCGACTTCCAGGGCATCCAGTTCATGCTCGCCGACATGGCGATGAAGCTGGAGGCGGCCCGCCAGCTCACCTACGCGGCGGCGGCGAAGTCCGAGCGCCTCGACGGCGACCTGACCTTCTTCGGCGCGGCGGCGAAGTGTTTCGCCTCCGACGTCGCCATGGAGGTCACCACGGACGCCGTCCAGCTGCTCGGCGGCTACGGCTACACGCGGGACTACCCGGTGGAGCGGATGATGCGTGACGCGAAGATCACGCAGATCTACGAAGGCACGAACCAGGTCCAGCGGATCGTCATGGCCCGCAACCTGCCGTAACGGCGGGCGCACGGATCAGCGGTCACGGCCTCCGGCACACCTGCCGGGGGCCGTACGTGTGGGTCCGGCGGCGGCGCGGGCGGTGGGTGACCGGCGCCCTGCCTCCGGCTGTCCGGCCGAAGCCCGCTCCTGGCCGGTCGGCTTGTGCGGTAACGCAGTCGGGGACGTTCGCGGCGGTACGAGACGCCGCTGATATGGTCCGCAGAGCTATCCGCGACGTGATGGAGTTGGATCGGTGAAGCTGCTCCCGCTGTTCCTCCGACGGCCGATAGAGGCGGTGTACGAGCGCCGACTGGCCGCCACCCTCGTGGGGCTGCCGCGTCCGCAGCACGTCGGGATCATGCTCGACGGCAACCGGCGCTGGGCCCGGCAGGCGGGCCACACGGATCTCCGGGAGGGGTACCGGGCGGGCG
This sequence comes from Streptomyces sp. NPDC060035, assembly GCF_042736635.1. NCBI lineage: Bacteria > Bacillati > Actinomycetota > Actinomycetes > Kitasatosporales > Streptomycetaceae > Streptomyces > Streptomyces sp. NPDC060035. The sequence continues at coordinate 44,869 of NZ_JBHWVO010000007.1, read as the reverse complement.
GCGCCAAGGCGACCGAGTTCCTGGACTGGTGCACGGCCGCCGGAATCGAGCGTGTGACCCTCTTCATGCTCTCCGACGACAACCTCGGGCGCCCCGCCGAACAGCTCGGCCCGCTGATCGAGATCATCAAGGAGACCGTCCAGGACATCACGGCCGTCGGCCGTCCCTGGGAGGTCCAGGTGATCGGCTCGCTCGACCTGCTGCCCGGCGCCACCGCCGAGGTACTCAAGGAAGCCACCGCCGCGACGGTCGGCCGCAGCGGGCTCAAGGTGGATATCGCGGTCGGCTACGGCGGCCGACGGGAGATTGTCGATGCGGTGAAGAGCGCCTTCGAGGAACACATCGCAGCCGGTGGCGACGTGGCCGAACTGGTCGAGCGGTTCGATGTCGAGGACATCTCCCGGCATCTGTACTCGCCGACCGCCGACCACACCGACTTCATCATCCGCACCTCCGGCGAGCAGCGGCTGTCGGGTTTCCTGCTCTGGCAGTCCGCATACGCCGAGATGCACTGGGTGGACTGCTACTGGCCGGCGTTCCGCCGCGTGGACTTCCTGCGCGCAATTCGCTCGTACGCCAATCGACAACGGCGATTCGGCAAATGACCGCCGTCGGCGCCCGGTAGGTACCTCCCGGAGCGGCCGGGACACGCCGCCGTCACCGTGGCTGTGTTCCGGGGCGTCGGGACGGGCCGCCGCGCCGGGGGTCCACCGGCTTGCGCGGCGGCTTCTCCGTCAGGGTCCACGTGACTCCGAAGCCGTACGCCTGGTCGATCTGTTCGTGCGAGGACATGTCGGGACGGCCGGAGAACCAGCGGACCTCGCGGCGAACCGCGAGCCCCGTGACGTCCGGCGTGACGAGGGCGATGGCGCAGGCGATCGCTCCGGCGGGGGATTCGTCGAGCAGGATCCGGCAGCCGGGGTCGCCGGGCGCGGTGACCGTCACCGTCGCGCCCAGCCGTCGGAAGTCCGCCGCGCCCTCGTAGATGTACACGAAGAAGAGCAGCCGGTCGAAGAGCGCACGGTGTTGCGGATTCACCCGGAGTGTCTCGCCGTCGGACGATTCCCCGGTCCGGTCGTCGTGGTCGAGGGCGACGTACGGCCACGAGGTGAGCGAGCCGTAGTCGTCGGCCAGAGCCTGCACCACCTGTACCGTCCCGTCCTTGAACGAGACGAGGCAGCACAGGTTCACATCCGCCCCGGAGCCCGGTAGCCAGTTGAGATTGGCCTGAAGCGCACCTCTCCCGCCGAACCGGCGGGCCGGCGCGGCCCGCGTCAGCTCGGGCGGACGCGCATCGGAGCCGGTCACGGGACCGGTCACGGATCCGGTCCGGGGCGGGCCGCTCGGACCACCCAGTCGGATCACGCCACGCGTTCGGTCATCGGTACTCATGAGGCCCCCAGCCAGGCGTTCCTTCGGGAACGAACGCCTGGATTGTATGCCTGACCTGACGGTGCGTGAGGTACGCTCTGCGCCCACGGCGATGCTCCACGCGTGCGCCGCCGTGCGGGGGGCGAGGGCGTTTCGATCGCTGGGGAGCGAGAGGCGCGAGGTGGGGAGCCCCCTGCGTTTCTCTCGTAGGGATGGGCATGCCCGTAAGTACATTGATGGACCGTCAGGATGTAGCCCGGCAGGTCAGGGAGCTCGCCGCCGAACCCCGGCTCGCTTCACGGAAGGGCGAACTGGCAGCCCTTGCCGATGCGTTCACGGCGAATGACGCGGCGGAGCTGGACCCGTGGACGGATCTTGATCTCCTCCATGCATACGCCCGGCCGGAGAGTATCGACCTCGCGGGCGGCAGCACCGAGGAACACCGGGCCTGGTCCTGGCTGGAGGCGCTGCTGGGGGCGCTGGTCTTCGTGCCCCTGATGATGACGTGGTACGGCCTGACGCAGGCGTCCAGTGCCTATCAGGCGCTGACCGGAGCAGACCCCAAGGCGGCCGCCAGGCCCTTTCTGCAGTTGTGGCAGTCCGGCTTCGAGGGGCATCTGACCGGCGCGTTCACCTTCGGGCACGTCGCGATGGGTGCAACCTCCGCGATCGCGTTGCTCTGTGCGCTCGTGCTGGTGCACGGGCTGCGCAAATCCTCCGTCACCCGTCGGGAGGAGAGTGCGCAGCACGAGGCGGAGAAGCTGAGCAGGCGTCTCGTACCCGTGCTGACACGGGCCCAACTCGTGCTGAACACGCATCGGTTGACGTCACCGCAACGCTTCACCGCCGAGCTCACCGAGGCGGCTGCCACGCTCACCCGCCTCGGTAACCGGGCAGTCAAGGTGCAGAAGGACCTGTCGGCCGCAGCTGGTGTCGTGGGCGACGCGGTGGAGAAGGCCGAGGGGCGTCTCGCCGGGATCGACAGCTCGGTACGTCCGCTGGAGGACGCGGCAGGACGGATCGAGGAGGCCGTGCGGGACGGCGGCAAGCAGGTCGAGTCCGCGGTGAGTGGCAGCGGCGTCCTGGTGGCCAAGGCGCTGGAGGACGTCCGGGAGGTCAACAGCTCCGTACGTGACGTGATCGACGCGGCAGGGGACCGGGTCGAGGATTCGGTCAGCGTGCTTGCCGCGTCGCAGCGCTCGTTCACCACCGGCATCGAAGTGGCCGCCGATGTCTCCGCGCAGGTGCTGGGCAGGCTCAGTGACGTCGCCGAGGATTCGGCCCGTGGCGTCGCACAGTCGCAGGACGCCGTACAGCGCCTGGCGGACCAGGCGGGAGCGCTGCAGGAGATGGCGGAGCGGTTCGGTGAACTCGTGGACGTACTGCGGACCGCGCCGCTGCCCGCTGACCGGCGGAGCCGGACCTCGGTGGCGCTGGAGAAGGTGCCCCAGGACGCCGTCCCGCCGCGGGGCGGCACTCGATGAGGGCACCGCGCTTCAACCCGTTGCATCTGGCGGGCTGGCTCTTCGCCGACATGCTGCTGGTGCTGGCCCTGGTGGCGATGGGGGACCGCGGCGATCCCCTGGCGGCGGAGGCGGCGGCCGAACCCGGGGCATCCGCATCGGCACAGCCGAAACCGCCGAAGGCTCCGAAGTCCAACGGGCCGCGCTCCGTGGTGAACAAGCCCGTGAAGGTATCCATCGACGCCGCGCCGGGGGACCGGCGTCGCATCGAGCAGCGGCTGCGTGCGGCGACGGCCGCGTACCGGGGGCGTCAGGCCGCGTTCGTCCTCACCTTCGGACGCCATACGGATCCGGGTGCCGGCGGTGCGTACGCCCATGAAGTCAACTCCCTCCTGGACAACGCCCGTCCGGACATGTTCAAGGGGGCCACCACGCGCGACTTCTGGAAAGGCGGGTCCTCCTCGGGCCACGCCGACATCGAAATCTACTTCTACACCTACTGACCGGCACCACCGGAGGTACGAGACCGTGCAGATCCTTCCGTTCTACCTGCTCTGTGACGAGTCGGGCTCGATGTCCGGCGGCCCGATCGACGCCATCAACAACGCCCTTCCCGAGCTGCACCACGAGATCAGTACCAACCCGACGGTCGCTGACAAGACCAGGTTCTGCCTGATCGGATTCTCCGACGACGCCGGCGTGCTGCAGCCGCTCGTCGACCTGAGCGATATCGATCAGGTCCCGGCCCTGGCGGCCGGTGGACTGACGTCGTACGGAGACGCCTTCCGTACGCTGCTGCGGTGCATCGAGACCGATGTGGCCGCGCTCAAGGCGGAGGGGCACGACGTCTACCGTCCGGTTGCGTTCTTCCTCTCCGACGGAATTCCTACCGACCACGGCTGGGAGCAGGCGCTCAAGGAGCTGGAACAGTCCCGGTTCTGCCCGAAGATCATCGCGTTCGGCATCGGTGACGCGGAGGAGGCCACGATCGGGCAGGTGGCCAACTTCCGGGCGTTCATGCAGAAGGACGCCTCGGTGTCACCCGCCCAGGCCTTGCGGGAGTTCGCCTCCAGCCTGACGCGCTCCATCGTGCGGTCCGCGAGCAGCATCGCCGCGGACGGCGGGTCGGGCTTCACCCTGGCAGTGGACGAGACGGTGCCGGGATTCTCGACCGTGTCCCTCGACAAGCTCTGAGGACGTGATGATGCAGCAGGAGGGAACGGGCGGGGCCGGCGGGGCTGCCGGGCACGACGACCCGTTGGAGGCGACCTGGAGTTCGGTCGAGTCGATCGTGTCGCCGGGACGCCCACAGCCAACGCAGCAGACGCCGCCCGGCGCGCAGCCACCGCCACAGCAGTTGCCGCCCGGTCCGCAGCCGCTGCAGCAGTTGCCGCCCGGTCCGCAGCCACCGCAGCAGTTGCCGCAGGGTCCGCAGCCACCGCCGCAGCAGTTGCCGCCCGGCGCGCAGCCGCCGCAGCAGTTGCCGGGCCCGCTGCCGCAGCAGCACATGCCCGGCGCGGAGGAACCGCAGCCGTTGCCGAGCCGTGCTCCGGAACCGCAGCCGGAGACCGGGCACCCTCCCGTGCTCCATGAGCCGGCTGACGAACCCGAGCACGGGCAGTCCGCAGCGGGATCGTTCCCGCTGCTCGGGGACCCCTGGCACAGCGGGAAGAAGCCCCCCACCTACGCACCGGTTCCGCAGGAGCTGCCGAACGCGGGCGAGGACCCGGTGGCCGCCGCTCTGCCCGACATCGTGGTGGACGGTGCGGCGTACGGCCCGCTGACCGTCAGGGCCGCATCCGTGCGCGGGGACTCCCACCGTTATCGGGGCGAGCCACGCCAGGACGCGTTGTGCGTCACCCGGATCGGCACCCCCGCTGCCGGGGAAATGCTGCTGCTCGCCGTTGCCGACGGGGTCGGATCAGCAGCCCGTTCACACGTCGGCTCCAACGAGGTGTGCCGTCGTGCGGCCGTCTACCTGGACCGTGCGGCAGGCAGCCTGCTCGCCGCCCTGCGGGCTGCCGACCTGACCGCCTTCACCGAGCTGGCGGACGAGGCGGTGGGCCGCATCGCAGTGCTCCTTGCCGACCTGGCGATGCACGAGGGCCGGCAGCCGGATGCGTACGCGACAACCCTCAGGGTTCTGCTGGTGCCGCTCGACCCCGCCGTCCGCACGCGCGGGTTCCTGGCCGTGGGCGACGGAGGTACGGCCGTGCTGCGGTCCGGCACCTGGTACCTCGATGTCACGCAGGAGGAGGACGCGGACGCCTCGGGGATGATCGACACGCGTACCGCCGCCCTGCCGCTCACCCGTACCGCCGTGACGAGAATCCTCGGTCCCGCGATGCCGGGGGACGTGCTCGTGCTCTGCACCGACGGGCTGTCCACACCCCTGTCGGGAGAGCAGGAGATGCGCGACTTCCTGGGGGCGGCTTGGGGGAACGGCACGGTGCCGGGGCCCGCCGACTTCCTGTGGCAGACACAGTTCCGGGTGAAGTCGTACGACGACGACCGGAGCGCCGTCGTGCTGTGGGAGGGCTCCGCATGAGTGTGCACGACGGCCTGGACGTCCCGTACGACTCCCTGAAGCTGTTCGACAAGGTCGGCGACGGGGGACAGGGGGAGGTGCATGCGATCGGCGGACCCGGTGCGCTTCTCTACAAGAGCTACCGGGAGCCGCACAAGGCCGACGGTGCGGCCCTCGCCGCGCTCGTGTCGCTCCGGCAGGCGCTGGTTCCCGCCGACCGCGACCGGCTGGACCGCGAAGCGGCGTGGCCGCTGTGCCGGGTGGTGGACCAGAACAGGGCCATCGGCTTTCTCATGCACCGGGCGCCCGATGCCATGACGTGGACGACCTCGAAGGGTGAGAGCAAACTCGTCGAACTGTCCTACCTGCTGCGGCCCCCGAAGGCTGCCTGGCAGTCCGTCCAGCAGCCGTCACCGGCCGAACGGTACGCGCTGACCGTGGCTCTGGTGGCGCTCTTCGAGTGGTTGCACGCGATGGGGCTGGTGATCGGAGACCTCTCCCAGGCCAATGTGCTCTGGACCGTCCACCCGGCCCCTGCCGCGTACCTCCTGGACTGCGACGGCGCCAGACTCGTCGGGCGGGGCCCGGTGCTCGAGCAGGCAGACACCCCGGACTGGCACGATCCTCTCGCCCCGCCGGGAACCGTCTCCGTGGACAGCGACCGCTACAAGGCGGCCCTGATGGTCGGGCGCGTGCTCGCCCAGGACGCCTATGTCTCGCCCGGTACGCCGCTGGTTCCCGTGCCGGGCGTGCTGGACGAACGCCGTGAGGCGGCGGTGCGGCGGCTGTGGCAGCAGGCGGACGGCCCCTGCGGTACCCGTCCCGATCTGGGCCAGTGGCGCACAGCGCTCGCGGGCCGCGATGTGATCAAGCTGAGCGCCGCCCGCCCGGCCCGGCGCCCGGCGGTCGACCGGTCGAAGTTCGACGGCAACCGCCAACGGGGCAGCATCAGCTTCCGGGACTGAACGGTCCGGGACCGAGCGGGCGTGCGCAGGTCCCGAACCGAAGCGGTCGCCGATCTTCTCCTTGAGTACGGCGAGGACTCGGACGCACCGGAGAACCGGAGAACCGGAAAGGTCCGGACGGCTCACCGTCCGGACCTTCCTGGGTACCTGCGGTCAGTTGCCCTTGACCGTGACCTTCTCGTCGTTCTTCAGCTGCTCCACGAGCTGCTTGACCTTGGCCTTGTCCCAGACCAGGTTGCCGCCGGTGCTGCCCGAGATCGGGATGTTCATCGACGTGCCCTCGCCGCCCGTGACGCCCTTCATCGCGAAGAACATCTTGCCCAGCGACCAGAGCGACATGTCCTTGTCGACGATCAGCGTGTCCAGGCCCGCGCCCATCGTCGGGTAGAGCTTGAACGGATTGAGGATCGTGGACGGGGTCGCCGTCTGGGAGGCCAGCGCCGCGAGGAACTTCTGCTGGTTCTTCGTACGGTCCAGGTCGCTGCCCGCGAACGCGTACCGGGTGCGGACGAAGGCGAGCGACTGTTCGCCGTTCAGCGTCTGCTTGCCGGCCTGGAAGTCGGCGCCGGACTTCTTGTCCTTGAATGCCTTGGGGATGTCCAGCTCGACGCCGCCGATCGCGTCCACGATCTTGGCGAAGCCGCCGAAGCCGATCTCGACGTAGTGGTCGATGCGCAGCCCGGTGTTGAACTCGACGGTGCGGACCAGCAGCTCCGGGCCGTCCTCCGCGTACGCGGCGTTCAGCTTCACCGTGCGGCCCGTGCCCTTGAAGGTCTTACCGGACTCCGAGCCGACGAAGGTCGGGATCTCGACGTTCGAGTCACGGGGCAGGGAGACCAGCGTCGGGCCGTTGGAGCCGTCGTGAAGGATCATCATCGAGTCGGTGCGCTTGCCCTCGGCGGAGCCGGTGTGCAGCTTCTCCTTGTCCTCGGCCGTCATGCCCTCGCGGCTGTCGGAGCCGACGATCAGGTAGTTCGTCCCGTCGCCCTCGGAGGGACGGTCGATGACCTTGGAGAGGTCGACCTCGCGCTTGAGCTTGCCGTCGGCCCAGAAGTACGTGCCGATGGAGACGGCGAGCAGCGCCACCACGAGGGTCAGCGTGCCGACCTTGATGCGCCGGCCCCAGTTGGGCATGGGGCGGCCCTGCACGTAGCCGCGGTCACCGCCACCGCCGCTGCCGTAACCGCCGCCGCCCTGTCCGCCGCCGTTGCCGCCGCCGTAGACCTGGCCTGTGTTGTAACCGTCGTACCCGCCGTCGCCGTACCCCTGTCCCTGCGGCGGGATCCGGGGCGGGGCCTGCGGTGTCTGCGGCGGTGCGGGGCGCCGCCGGACGTGCGGCATGGCGCGGGCGTTCTCGGGCTGCGGGCTTGCACTGCCCTGCCCGTAGCGCTCGCCGGGTCCGCCGTTCCGTCCTTCGGGCCAATCGTTCATGCAGACCAGTGTGCCGTCCCGGCCCGTAGGTATTACAGGGTGTATCGCAAATCGGACCAGGGCTGTTGCGAAGCTGATGCAATGCGACCGGGTGCAAGCCCCCGCATAAGGTGGACGGCATGACAGATCAGGACCAGCCACCGGAGGGTGAGATTCCGGCCAAGCCGACCGCGGCCTCCCGGACCACCCTCAGCCACATCATGACCGGCAGCGACACCAACCTCCTGGGTACGGTTCACGGCGGTGTGATCATGAAACTGGTAGACGACGCGGCGGGCGCGGTCGCCGGCCGGCACTCCGGTGGTCCGGCCGTGACGGCCTCGATGGACGAGATGGTCTTCCTGGAGCCGGTCCGCGTCGGTGACCTTGTTCACGTCCGCGCGCAGGTGAACTGGACCGGCCGCTCCTCGATGGAGGTCGGCGTCCGTGTCCTGGCCGAGCGGTGGAACGAGTCGACCCCGGCCCAGCAGGTCGGGACCGCCTATCTGGTGTTCGCGGCGGTCGACGAGGACGGCAAGCCGCGCCGCGTACCCGAGGTGGTGCCGGAGACGGAGCGGGACAAGCGGCGCTACCAGGAGGCTCAGATCCGGCGCACGCACCGCCTCGCCCGGCGGCGCGCGATCAAGGAGCTGCGGGAGCAGCGCGCCGCCGAGGGCATCGACGACTGATGTCCGGCGCGAAGGTGCTGGTCACCGCCGGCCGTTGAGGGCTCGGCCAACACGTCCGTACGCCGATGGCCCGGCTCCCCAGGGAGCCGGGCCATCGGCGATGGGGCCGGGTTCCTAGACAAGGGCGACGACGAACAGTGCGAAGGCGAGCACGATGATGCCCACGCGGACGTAGTGGAACCGGTCCCACCGCCCCACCTGCTCTTTCCAGTCCGCAGGCACGCCTTCCTGCGACCAGGTCGCGACCCGCGAGTTGATCGGCACGAGCACCACGAGCGACATCACCACGCTCAGTACGAGCAGCGCGCTGCCTGCGGCGACGAGTGATGCCCCCTCGTCGCCCCAGGTGAGTGCGGCCCACACCGTGCCGAGGACGACCGAGCTGATGTACCAGAACGGCATGACGCGGCCGAGGACGCGTGCCCCGTCGCTGCGGGCGTCGAGTCCGCCGTTGTCCGGGAGCCGGTCGAGGATCGGGTTGACGAACACCGCCACCGCGAACTCCACGCCCACCATCATCCCGGCCACGACGACCGTGACGACGGCCAGTGCATCCTGCATGATCCCTCCCCAAGGATTACCCTAGCGGTGCTAGGTTCTGATGCGATGCTAGACCTGCCAGTGCCTGATTGTCTAGCGGTGCTAGAATCGACCCATGCCGGTGCGTGGACGTAAGGCGCGCGAGCGGGGCGACCGCCACAGGCTGATCGTCTCCACGGCCCGCGAACCGGCCGAGGCCCACGGATGGGACGCCGTCACCGCGCGTCGAGAGACCTGGTTCGTCCCCCGGCCGTGGGGAGACCCGGCGGCCGGGGGTGCGGTGGCCGGGGGTGGGTCACGGGCAGACCACCTGGTCGCCCGTAACCGTGCCGAACTCGCCCTGCTGAGGGTCCTCGGCCTTGACCCGCTGCACCTTCGTGAAGCTGGAGCCCGCCGCCACCTTCATCACCCCGCCCTGCCCCTTCACCGCCTTCAGCTCGCACCCGGGCAGGGCGGTCGCCAGGGCCTTCGCCGACCTGTCCCACCGGGGGTCGTAGCTGACCACGGTCCGCTTGAGATCGTGCGGGCCGCCGTTCAGCGGGGAGCGGGTGGTGTGGAAACCGGTGTCGCGCAGCGCCGCGTCGACCTTCTGGCCGAGCCCGTCCTTCGGCGTCCCGTTGTAGACCTGCACCCGAATCTGCTCCGGGGCCACGCCGACGATCTTCGCCTTGGGCTGCTCCGGCAGCTGGGGGGCGAGCGGCTTGTCCTCGCGCAGGGCCCGGAACAGCCTCTTCGACTTCGTCGTGTCCCACTTCACCGTGGAGCCGATGCCCTTGACGGGGTAGCTGCGGTCCTTGATCGGTACGGAGGCGAATTCGGACGAGGACGGGGTGAAGTCACGCATCGCCTTGCCGAGCTCCAGCAACTGCTCCGTGCCGAATCCCTTGTCGGCGCGGACCGAGTCGAGCATCGACGAGGCGACCTGCTGGAATTTCACCGGGTTCGTCAGCACCCCGCTGCTGGTGGTCTGCTTGATCAGCGAGGCCATGAACTTCTGCTGGCGCTGCATCCTGCCCAGGTCGGCGGCCCCGTCGATGTGGCGGGAGCGAACGTACTGGAGGGCCTTGCCGCCGTCCAGCGTGTGGGTGCCCGCGGCCAGGTCCAGGCCCGTAAAGGAGTCCTTGAGCGGCTTGGCGGTGCAGATCTCCACCCCGCCCAGCGTGTCGACCGTCTCCATGAAGCTGGTGAAGTCGACCTCCAGATAGTGGTCGATCTTGATGCCGGTCATGCCCTCGACGGTGCGTACGGTCAGATGGGGGCCGCCCTCCGCGTAGGCGGCGTTCAGCTTCACCGGGTGTGCGGAGTGCTCCTTGCCGGTGGTCCTGTCGGTGTGGGCCGGGATCTCCGCGTAGCTGTCGCGGGGCAGGCTGACGACGCTTGCCCGCCGCTTGTCGGCCGAGAGATGGACGAGCATGAGGGTGTCCGTGCAGTGACAGGGCGCGCCGCCCAGCCTGTACTTCTTTCTCTCCGCCTTGGTGATCGTCTCCCGGCCGTCGGTGCCGACCAGCAGGAAATTCATGCCGTGGCCGCCCTCGGGCCGGTTCTTCATGTCCTTGAACGGATCGACCCGGCCGATCCCCGTCTCCAGGCTGCTCACTACGGCGTGGCCGATCCCGCCGGCCCCGAGCACCAGTACGGAGAGCCCGGTGGCCACCCGCATGCCCCACCGGGGCGGCCCCTTCCGGCGGCCGGCCCGGGGCCGGTTCCTGGAGCCGGCCTTGGGCTGCCGAGCGGATCTGCGCTGCGGGGGAGCGGTGCGGGGGTGCGGTGGACGGGGCGATCGGTGCGGCGTGGGCACGGGGGACACCTCCGCGGTGCGAGTAGGACTTTCGCACGGTAGGCCCATACGATCTGCAGACCGGGAGGAGACCCGGTGGCGCGCGCCGGTGTCCCCCATTCGCGGTAACGTGGCGGCCGAATCACGCCGCATCCTGGGGTGCGCACACCCCCGGAACCCCGGCACCCCCGAGGACCCCCTGAGGACCACATGTCTGCCGCGCAGTACCCCGCCGTCTCCGTGATCATGCCGGTGCTCAATGAGGAACGCCATCTCAGGAACTCGGTCCGGCACATCCTGGAGCAGGAGTACGCCGGTGAGATGGAGGTGGTGATCGCCCTCGGCCCCTCGATCGACCGTACGGACGAGATCGCCGCCGAGCTGGTACGGGAGGACTCCAGGGTCCACACCGTGCCGAACCCGACCGGCCGCACCCCCGCCGCGCTGAACGCCGCGATCAAGGCATCACGTCACCCGATCGTGGTACGGGTCGACGGCCACGGCATGCTCTCGCCGAACTACATCGCGACCGCGGTCCGCCTCCTGGAGGAGACCGGCGCGCAGAACGTCGGCGGCATCATGCACGCCGAGGGCGAGAACGCCTGGGAGGACGCGGTCGCCGCCGCGATGACGTCGAAGATCGGTGTCGGCAACGCCGCCTTCCACACCGGCGGCCAGGCGGGCCCGGCTGAGACCGTGTATCTGGGGGTCTTCCGCCGCGAGGCGCTGGAGCGGGCCGACGGCTACAACGTCGAGTTCGTCCGCGCCCAGGACTGGGAGCTGAACTTCCGCATCCGCGAGGCCGGCGGCCAGATCTGGTTCTCTCCGGAGCTGAAGGTGCAGTACCGCCCCCGCCCCAGCGTCCGCGCGCTCGCCAAGCAGTACAAGGACTACGGGCGCTGGCGCCATGTCGTGGCCCGCTACCACGCCGGCTCGATCAACCTTCGCTACCTGGCCCCGCCGACGGCCGTCTGCGCGATAGCCGCCGGCATCGTCGTCGGTGCCGCGGTCACCCCGTGGGCGTTCGTCGTGCCGGCCGGGTATGTCGCGGCGATCGTCGCCGGGTCGCTGCCCGCGGGCAAGGGCCTGCCGTTGAAGGCGCGGGCGCAGATCCCGGTGGCGCTGGCCACCATGCACATGTCGTGGGGGTACGGCTTCCTGACCAGCCCGCGTTCGCTCGCGAAGAAGGTCATCGCGAGCCGCCGCCCGGCGGTGCGGGAACAGACGGTCTGACCGCGGTACGGAGAAGCGGTACAGAAGAGTCGTACGGAAAAAGAGGGGCCCCGCCGGAAACGGCGGGGCCCCTTCCGTGCGGGCGTCAGAAGGTGTAGTTCGGGTTGACGTGCATGCACGCCTCCTCGTTCGCGCCGTTGAGCGCACCCGCCGACTCCGGCGTCTTTTCCTCCCCAGCCGAGGCCGGATAGGCCCCGTCCTCGCGCCAGTCGGCACCCACGGCCAGCGTGATGCCCGAGACATCGGTCGACTTCTTCACCTGCGACACCGGGATCCCGAGCGCCTTGGCGACCGCCTGTGCGTCACCCTCCATGTCCGCGCTCGGATAGAGGATCGCGGTCCGGGCCGTCGCCTCGACGTTCTGCGAGTCGACCGAGGCCTTGGCGAAGCCCGCTCCCGTCAGCAGGTCCTTGACCGCGCTCGCGCGCCCCTGCGCCGGGCCCAGCGTGTCCGTTCGCGTCGCGTTACGCACGCTGACCGGGATCTCGGCGACGGGTGCGGCCAGATCCTTGGTGACGGGCGTCTTGCGCTTGGCCCCCTTGCCGTCCAGCGGAATGTCCTCACGGACCATCCGGAACACCTGCTCGGCCTCGCCGGGCTTGGGGAACACCCGGCCCTTCAGATTGCCCGTCCCGTAGACGTTCGGCATGGTCGTCATGGTGATGCGGTTGGTCGGGGCCTTCTTGAGCTCCTCCGCCAGGTCGTACAGCTTCTTGACCGTGTCCAGGCCCTTGTCGACCGTCAGCGCGCTGGTGGCCGCCTCGGCGAGACCCATCAGCTTCCCGGGATCGGTGAGCTTGGTGCCCTTGCGCAGCTCACGCACCATCGAGTTCAGGTACTGGTGCTGGGCCTTCGCGCGACCGAGGTCGGTGTTGTCCTCGAAGCCGTACCGGGTGCGCAGCCACTGGAGCGCCTGCTTCCCCTTGATGGAGGTGGTGCCGTCCTTCAGCTTCAGGCCGGAGCCCTTGCCGTCTCTGCCGTGCGAGTAGATGTTGGCGTCCACGCAGACCGGAACGCCTCCGACCGCGTCGGCCATAGAGACCACACCCGAGAAGTCGATCATCATGAAGTGGTCGATCGTGATGCCGGTGAGCTCGTACCAGGCGGCCACCGTGCACCCGGGCCCGCCGCGGCCGAGGCTCTCATTCGTCTGGACGGGCAGCGTGCTGGCCGGGTACTCCTTCTCGGAGTCCGGATCGGTGCACTTCGGCATCTTCAGCATGGTGTCGCGCGGCATGCTCACGACCGAGATGTTGCTGCGGTCGGCGGAGAGGTGCAGCAGCATCTGTACATCGGCGAGCGGCGTGCCCCCGAACGTCTCCTTGGCGCCTCCGAGCTTCTGGTTCTCCTCGGAGTCCCGGGCATCGGACCCGATGATCAGGATGTTCAGCGGGGTCTGCCCGGCGGCGTTGGCCTTGTGGTCGGCCATGTCCTTGTCGCCGAGGGTCAGGTCCTCTTTTCTGATGTTGCCGTTGAGGTGCTTGTAATAGAGGTATCCGGCGCCGCCGGTGCCGAGTATCAGCAGGGCGAGAACGGATGCCACCCAGCGCAGTACGCGCCGTTTGCCACTTTTGTTGGCCCGTCTGGAGCGGCGGTTCGGACCGCCTTGGCGATGTCCGCGCTCCGGCGGGGCGGACCGTTCCCGCCGGCCGTGACCCGCACTTCCCCCTCGACCGTCCTCCGCGTCGCCGCTGCCGAGGGCGCCGTCGACCGGGCCCTCGTGCCGGACGCGTGACCGCGTCCCCTCCCCAGGCGTGCTGCTCCGTCCCACCAGGACCCCCCTGCTGCTCAGACTTTCGCTGTGGCGCGACGACCTGTCGTCACTTCGCGCACTCTGCCTTGTCGGCGCTGGCCTTCTGAATGTCTTCCGGTGCCTTCGTCGGGCCGGTGATGGGCACTCCCGCGCCCTTGAAGTCGGCTCCCAGGGTCAGCACCATCGCCTGAAGGCTCTCGGCGTCGGCTGTTCCCTGCTTGAGTGCCGTGGCGGGCAGGCCCATCATCGCCGCGAGGGCGCGGGCCTGGTCCGCCTGCTTCGGTGCGTACGCCAGTGTCGTCCCGTCGATCTTCGCCGGGGCGTTCGCCTTGTTCGTGGACTCCGGCACGCCCTGCTCGTTCTGCAGCCAGGAGACGGTCGAGCTCGCGGCACCGGCGATGCTGCCGCCGTTGAGGACGTCGACGCGTATGTCGGCCGGAGCGGCCCTGTCGCCCTTGAGCACCGCTTCCTGCTTGCTCCTGGCCGCCGTCGCCTTCTGCTTCACCTCGGTCAGAGAGGTGTCGGAGCGCATCATCGCGAAGAGCTGCTCCGACTTCTGCGGTTCGACGACCACGGTGATGGGCGTCGGCTCCGCCGGGTTGTCGATCACCGGCAGCGTGACGAAGGTGATGTTCTTGGTGTCGATCCTGCCGAGCTCCTGGGCGAGCGAGGTCAGCTTCTTGATCGAGCCGATGCCGGAGTCGACCGTGAGCGCCTGGGTCGCCGCGTCCGCGAGGTTGAAGAGCTTCGTGGGGCTCGTCAGCGTGTCGTCGGACTTCATCTGCCGGATCATCGAGCCGATGAACTGCTGCTGCACCTTGATCCGGTCGAGGTCGCTCTGATTCCCGAAACTGTGCCGGGTGCGGACGAAGGCCAGTGCCTGCTCGCCCTCGACGGTGGACTCACCGGCCGGCAGATCGAGGTGCGAGTCGGGGTCCTTGACCGCCTTGGCCAGGCAGACCTTGACCCCGCCGACGGCCGTGGAGAGCTCTTTGACCGCATTGAAGTCGACCATCATGAAGTGGTCGACGGAGACGCCGGTGATCTTCTTGACCGTGCGCATCGTGCAGCCCGGGTCGCGCCCTTCCTGGCCGAGGCTGACGTTGAAGCGGACGTTTCGCGAGCCGGGTATGACCTTCTGCGAACCGTCCGGCTGCTTGGTGGTGCACTCCGGGATCTCCGTCATCAGGTCCCGGGGGATGCTCAACGCCGTGGCGTTGGTGCGGTCCTCGGAGACATGGAAGAGGATGTTGGTGTCGGCGTGGCCGGTGCTGCCCTTGTCGCCGTAGCCCTCGTTGCCGCTGCCGGTGCGCTTGTCCGTGCCGATGATCAATATGTTGAGGGGCCCGTCGGCGGCGACGTTCTTGCTGCCCGCGTCACCGACGTCGACGGTGTCGAGGTTGCCGTTGAACTTCTGGTAGAGGGCGTACGCCCCCGCCGATCCGGCGACGATCACGAAGGCCATCACGCCGCCTGTCCACAACAGGGCCTTCTTGCGCCGCGCCTTCGGGGACGTGCGCTTACGGCGTCCTGCCGCCACCGGAGGCATCTCCTGGGTGTGCCCGTTCTGCGTGGACCGGCGGTTCCGCTGCTCGGGGACCTCGCGGAGGGGCTCGTTCCTGCTGCCGGAGCCATGACGGTTCGGCGTACGGGGAGCACCTGGCGACTCTGTTCCGGAGTGGTTCAGTCGCAATTCGTAATTGCCGGTCTGCGGGTTGATCACCCACTGGTCGGCGGCGTCGATTTCGTCCGCCCCACGGCTATGCGCGTCCACGGTTTCCTGAATCCTCCGTCGGTGCCACGCGAGGCGCCTCCCCCGACAGGGCGCTCGGTCTCTCGTTCCAGCAGTGCGTGGCCTGGGGGCCGTCGGCACCGGATCGCGTCACACTATCCGGCCGATTCGGCCATGGGTGACGTGCGTGACATATTCCACGCTCCCTATAACCGGGCATTCTGCCTATTCCGCTCCGATTGCCGCCCCTTGCTTGGCAATTGCTTTACCGGTCGCACAGGTCGTCCGCAGCATTCGACCCCGAATAGGTGGGGGCCGGGGTCGGGCTTCTGTCCGTACCGCCGGGCTTTTCGCCGGAGGAATCCTTCTCGGAGCTGTGACCCGCCTGTGAATCCCCTGCGTTGTTTTCGGCGGCCGGGACCACGGCGACGGGTTCGTCCTTGCGCAACTGCTCGAACAACCGGTCGGCGTCCGGCTGGACGAGCTCGTCCCGGTTCGGGTTCGCGCGGTAGGGCTGCCGGGGCACGGTCAGGAACTGCACCTTTTCCGTGGGTACGTTCCGCATCCCGCGCACCAGGTCGTACAGATCCCTGAGAGAGTCCAGTCCCGGGTCCGTGGTGAGCGACTTCGTCGCCGCGTCCAGCACCGGGTACAGCCTCGTCGGGTTGAGCAGGACGCCATTGCTCTGCATCTTGTTCACGAGGGCCCCCAGGAACTTCTGCTGGCGGTCCATTCGCTCGGTGTCGCTGCCGTTGCCGATCGACTTGCGGGCCCGTACGTACCCCAGCGCCTGCTCGCCGTTGAGCTTCTGGCGTCCTGCGGGGAGCTCGAGATGGGCGTCGTCGTCCTTGACCGGCTCCTTGAGGCAGACCTCGACACCGTCCACGGCGTCGACCATGTCCTTGAAGCCGCTGAAGTCGATGACCATGTGGTGGTCGACGCGAATGCCCGTCATGCTCTCGACGGTGCGGATCGTGCAGGCCGTGCCGCCGAGCTCGAAGGCCCAGTTGAACTGGGCGAACTGCTTCCTCGTGGCCTTTCCGTCCTCGGGGTGGCAGCTCGGGATGTCGACCATCAGGTCACGCGGGATGGACACCGCGGTGGCGCTCCGACGGTCGGCCGCGAGGTGCAGCAGGATCGTGGTGTCCGAACGCTGGCTGCCGCCGTCGTCCCGGCCGTACTTGCGGTTGTCGCCCGACCGGGTGTCGGATCCGATGAGCAGGATGTTCTGTGCGTCCTGCGCGATCGGGCTGGGGCGCTCCTTCTCGTACGCCTTGAGCTCGGCGGCAGCGCTCGTGTCGGTCGTGATGTTGCCGTCGAGCTTCTTGTACAGCCACCAGCCGACCCCGGCGGCGACCAGCACGAGGAACGAGGCGGCGAGAGCGGTCCAGCGCAGCCAGTGACGCCGGCGCCCGGGAAGGCCGTCCTTGGGCCGGTCGGCCCAGGTCCCGATCCCGCCGTCGCTCCCGTCGCTCCCGTCGTTTCCGCCCGTGGCGGGCGGGCCGTCCTGCGAGGTGGCCCCGGTATCGTCCTGCGTCCCTTCGCTCGGCTCGCCCTCGGCCGAGGGGGCCGGGCGGTCCGGGCGGTCCGGGTCGGCAGGGGGGCCGGCGCTGTCGGTCACGTCTGCGTCCATCCTCACGTTCGGCGGCGCGATGAGCCGCCCGTCCCAGGAGTAGACGGCTGAACCTCACGCTTGGTTGTGCATTCAGGCAGAGTGGTCTGTGCCGCCCGATCATGTACCGCAGCCGGTGCTCAGTCCCGGGGGCTCGGCCCGCCGTGGGCCGGACGAGTGGCCCTCGGAGCGCTTGTCATACCGCGGTGCTGGTCACCCGCTCGCTCTCGACGCGCTTGGCCAGGCCGTTCTCGTCCAGCCGGCCGAGATGGCGGCACAGGACCACGGAGCCCCCGGCGGCCAGCGGGGCGAAGAGGCCGGCGGAGAGCCCTTCCCAGCTGTCGTACGTACGTCCCGTCAGCAGTCGTGACCCCGGGGCGAGTCCCAGTTCCGCCGCGTCCTCGCGAGCCCGTGCGACGAGCCGGTCCGCCGTCAGTTCGACGCCCCCGACGGCCAGGGCGGGTGCGGCGGGGTCCACGGGTGCGTACGGCGCGAAGCGGTCGCCCTGGCCCGGCACTTCCACCGCGTAGTCCGCGAAGCCCTCGGGCGGTTGCGGGAAACGGCCGCCCAGGGGGCGCAGCGCCAGCGCGACCCGCTCGCCGCGGCAGGCGCGTGCACGGTCCAGCGTGTCCGGTCCGCTGACGACGAGATCGGCGGCGGAGGGGTCGCCCTGGACATCGGCGACGACGCCGACCGATGAGCACGCGAGCAGCCAGACCGCGGACTGCCAGTGGGCGGGAAGCAGCAGGGCCAGCCGGTCGCCGGGTTCGGCGGCCAGGTCTCCCTGCAGCAGATTGGCGGTCTTGGCCACCCAATTGGCGAAGGTGGCCACCGACAGTTCGACGCGCTCTCCGGTTGCGTCGTCGTAGAAGGTGACCAGGGGGCGGGCCGGGTCCGCGGCGAGCGCGGATCGCAGCAGGTCGGCGGGGGTGCGATCACTGGCGTTCATCCGCGCAAGGGTACGCGGCCGGTACGAACGGGGCGGGGTGCTCCGGGTGCTGCGACACCGGTTCGGCAGACGGCCCGTCACGTGGGGGCGGTCACCCTCCAGTAGCCGGAGATGCCGGATTCCATCAAGGATTTCCTGTATGCGTGCACTTCTTGCAACCTCCATCGGCGTCACCTGCGCGGCGGCACTCACCCTCCCGCTCGCCGTGCCCGCGCCCGCCGCACCCGTTCCTGCCCCGGCCGCCCAGGCGCCCGCGGCGACCGCTGTCGAACCGCTCGGTTCGACGCAGTCCCTGCCCCTTCGACCGCTCGCCGGCGCGTCCTCACGGGCCACCGGTGAACCCACCGACTCCAGGTCACTGTCCCCCGAAACCGTCCAAGGCCTGGGGCAACGCGACGCCCGCCGCTTCTCGCTCGTCGGCGTGGTCTGGGACGACGCCGACGCCGAACTGCAAGGAATTGTCCAGGTCCGTACCCGCTCGAGGGGTACCTCGCGCTGGTCCGGCTGGCAGGACCTCGAGACACACAACGCCGACCACGGAGCCGATACCGGGAGCGCCGAACGCGAATCGGCCACGGTCCGCGGTTCCACGGCCCCGCTCTGGGTCGGTGACTCGGACGGTGTCGAGGTACGCGTACGTTCCGAGGCCACCGGCGGCCGGAACCGGGCCGGCCTGACGCCACCGCTCCCCGCCGGCCTGCGGGTGGAACTCGTCGACCCCGGCGACGACCCGCAGCAGCCGCCCGCCGCGGACTCCACGGGCGTCGGTACTGGCACGCCTGCCGCGGACACCGCGGGCGTCGGTACTGGCACGCCTGCCGCGGACACCGCGGGCGTCGGTACTGGCACGCCTGCCGCGGACACTGCGGGTGCGGGTACTGGCACGCCTGCCGCGGACACTGCGGGTGCGGGTACTGGCACGCCTGCCGCGGACACTGCGGGCGTTGGTACTGGTACGCCTGCCGCGGACACCACGGGCGCCGGTACTGGCACGCCCGTCACGTCCCCCCAGCCCGGTGCGCTGCCCGGCGCGGGCGCCCTGACCGTGGCGGCGGCCGAGAGTGCCGCCGTGAACGCCGACCTGGCCCCGCTCGACGCCACCGAGATCACCGCCCTGAGCAAGGCCGAGTCCGAGGCGCTGGCCGTCGTAGCAGCGGGCGCCAAGCCATTCGTGGGACCACGCCCGCGCATCGTCACGCGCAAGGGCTGGGGCGCCGACGAGAGCCTGCGGGAGCGCAACTTCGCGTACACCACGACCGTCAAGGCTGCCTTCATCCACCACAGCGCAACGGGCAACAGCTACACCTGTGCCCAGGCGCCCTCGGTCCTGCGCAGTATCTACCGCTACCACGTCAAGAGCAGTGGATGGCGCGACATCGGCTACAACTTCGCCGTCGACAAGTGCGGAAACATCTACGAAGGACGCGCGGGGGGCGTGACGAAGGCCGTCCTCGGGGCACACACCCTCGGTTTCAACTCCAACAGCATGGGCATCGCGGTACTCGGAACGTACAGCTCGAAGAATCCGCCCGCCGCCTCGGTGACCGCGATCGCCAAGCTCACCGCCTGGAAGCTCGGCCTGTTCGGCCGTAACCCGAAGTCGAAGGTCACGCTTGTCTCGGGCGGCAGCGGCAAGTACAGGAAGGGCGCCAGCGTCAAGCTCAACGTCATCTCCGGTCATCGCGACGGGTTCGCAACCGAATGCCCCGGGAGCCGTCTCTACAAGAAGCTCGGCACGGCCCGGACCAGTTCGGCCAACCTGCAGGGCCGCTGACCGGGAGAGCCCCGAACGGTCTGCATACACTGGCCAGCCGATACGAGGCCCGGCCCCAGCAGGAAGCAGAGACGGTGCTGTGACAGAGGCAAAAGAAGCGATCCTCCTGGTAGGAGGCAAGGGCACCCGGCTGCGTCCGCTCACGGTGCACACCCCGAAGCCGATGGTTCCGGCGGCGGGCGTCCCGTTCCTCACGCACCAGCTGGCGCGTGCACGGGCAGCCGGGGTGGAGCACATCGTGCTCGCGACGTCCTACCTGGCGGAGGTATTCGAACCGTACTTCGGTGACGGTTCGTCGCTCGGCCTCTCCATCGAGTACGTCACCGAGCACGAGCCGCTCGGTACGGGCGGAGCCATCCGCAACGTGGCGTCGCGGCTGGCCTCCGGCCCGGACGAGCCCGTCCTCATCTTCAACGGGGACATCCTCACCGGTCTCGACATCCGGGCCCTGGTCGCGTCGCACGCCACGTCCGGAGCGGACGTCTCCCTGCACCTCACGAGGGTGGAGGACCCGCGCGCCTTCGGTCTCGTACCGACGGACGCCACGGGCAGGGTGACGGCCTTCCTGGAGAAGCCGCAGACGCCCGAGGAGATAGTCACCGACCAGATCAACGCGGGGGCCTACATCTTCCGCCGGTCGGTCATCAACACCATTCCGGCGGGCCGGGCGGTCTCCGTGGAGCGTGAGACCTTCCCCGGTCTCCTCGCCTCCGGTGCCCATCTCCAGGGCATGGTCGACTCCACCTACTGGCTGGACCTCGGCACCCCGCAGGCGTTCGTACGCGGCTCCGCCGACCTGGTCCTGGGCCGCGCCCCCTCCCCGGCGGTTCCCGGCCGCTGCGGCGACCGCCTGGTGCTGCCCACGGCATCCGTAGCCGCCGATGCCAAGCTCACCGGCGGTACGGTCATCGGCGAAGGTGCGCTGATCGGCGAAGGCGCACGGATCACGGGCTCCGCCGTCCTGGCGGGAGCGGTCGTCGGACCCGGGGCCGTGATCACCGACTCACTGGTCGGGGCAGGCGCCCGGATCGGCAGCCGTACGGTGCTCGCCGGCGCGGTGATAGGCGACGGCGCACAGGTCGGTGCCGACAACGAACTGCGTGACGGGGTCCGCATCTGGTGCGGTGCGGTGCTCCCGGACGCCTCGGTACGTTTCTCGTCCGACGAGTGAGCTCCGGTCCGTCGGGCCGTACCCTCGAAGGCACCCCCGACGACCGAGGACCTCACCCGTGGCAGGACGCTTCGTACCCCGTACCACCGCCGTGCCCCACCAGCAGCACGCGGCGGACGCGTCCGCCCCGTCCCGGGAGCGGACCTGGACTCCGCCGGGGCCGCTCGATCTGCGGCTGGTCCTGAGCCCGTTGCGGCGGGGCCCGGCGGATCCCACGTACCGGGCCCTGTCCGACGGATCGTTCTGGCGGGCCACTCGCACACCGGCCGGCCCCGGCACCCTCCGGGTCACGGCGGCCCGGGACGGCCGGATCGAGGCGGCTGCCTGGGGTTCCGGCGCGCAGTGGCTCCTGGACCGGCTGCCGGCGCTGCTCGGCGAGGGCGACGACCCGGGCGCCTTCCGCCCGCGCCACCGACTGGTCGCCGCGACCCAGCACAGTCGGCCCGGTCTGCGCCTGCTGCGCACCGGTCTGGTGATGGAGTCCCTGATTCCGTCGATCCTGGAACAGAAGGTCACCACCGACGAGGCCTACCGTGCCTGGCGCCTGCTGGTCCGCCGTTACGGCACCCCGGCCCCCGGACCCACGAACGCGCTGTTCGGTGCCCACGGCCTGTACGTCATGCCGGACGCCAGGACCTGGTCGCTGATCCCGTCCTGGGAATGGCACCGCTCGGGCGTCGACGCCAAGCGCGCGACGACGATCCTGCGTGCCGTCCGGGTGGCCCGCCGCATGGAGGAAGCGGCTGCCATGGAGCTCCCCGAAGCCATGGCCCGTCTTGAGCTGATCCCCGGCATCGGTCCATGGACCGCGGCGGAGACCCTGCAGCGCTCGAACGGCGCGGCCGACGCGATCACGGTCGGTGATCTCCACCTGCCGGGCATCGTCGGCCATGCCCTGGCGGGCAACAGGAACGCCGACGACGAGGAAATGCTGGCCCTTCTGGCCCCGTACGAGGGCCAGCGTCACCGGGCAACGCGCCTGATCATGCTGTCGGGCCACATCCCGCCCCGCCGGGCCCCGCGCATGACACCGGGCGACATCGCCCGCCTGTGAGCGCCCGGGCCCGTGGCCCGCCTCATCGCACCGCGACGAACTCCTCCACATCCCGCGCGCCCCGCGCCCGCGGCACGCCCGCCGCGTGTCCCACGGCCACCGCACCCAGCGGATCCCACGAGTCCGGAAGGTCCAGCACCTCACGCACCACGTCCCGGCAGAACATCGTCGAGGACACCCACGCCGAGCCGAGCCGTTCACCCGCCAGCGCCACGAGGAAGTTCTGGACGCCCGCACCGGCCGCGACCACGAACATCTCGCGCTCCGCGGCGTCCCTGCGCTCGTCCCCGTAGGTGTGCGAGCCGTCCATCACCAGGCACGGCACCGCCAGATACGGTGCGTTGCGCAGGACATCGCCCCGCCGTACCCGCTTGGCGATCGACTCCTCGCTCCGGCCGTCCCGGCGCAGATCCGCGATCCACGCATCCCGCATCGCGTCGAGCAGCCGGGCCCGCGAGTCCGCCGACTCCAGCAGGACGAACCGCCACGGCGTCGTGTGATGCGGAGCAGGAGCCGTCACCGCCGCCGCCACCGCACGCCGTACGGCCCCCGGGTCCACCGGCTCGTCCGTGAACTCCCGCACCGTGCGCCGCAGATTCAGCGCCTCCCGTACCGCCTCGGACGTCCCCAGCCGGAACATGTCATCGGCCGCGACCCGCACCATGGCCCGGGCACCGTCCCCGGCGTCCGCCGTGGCCACCACATGGGCCAGTCCGCGCACCACCGCGACCGGCAGCCCCGACGCCTTGCCCTTCACCAGGTCACCGGCCGAGGCCAGCTCGTCGGCAGTGGCGACCACGGTCGCGCTCAGCGGATTGCCGTATGCGTCCGTACCGCCCCGGAGGTCGTCCAGCACCCGGACCCCGGCCGCCCCGATCGCGACATCCGTCAGGCCGTTGCGCCAGGGGCGCCCGAAGGTGTCCGTGACGACGACCCCGACCTCGACCCCGAGCGTGTCGCGCAGCCCGTCCCGGATCGCCCGCGCGGAGGCGTCCGGGTCCTCGGGGAGCAGCAGTACCGTGCCGGCGGGGGTGTTGGACGCGTCGACCCCGGCCGCGGCCATGACCAGGCCCTGCCGGTTCTCCACGATCCGCAGCGTTCCGCGCCGGGCGACCACGCGGACGGTCTCGGCGTCGATCGCCGCCTCACGGTCGGCCGCCTCGACGATCCGGCCCTCCGCCTTGGAGACGATCTTCGAGGTGACGAGCAGGACGTCGCCGTCCACCAGCCCCGGTTCCGTGGTGGCGATCAGCTTCGCGATGTCGTCCCCCGCCCGCACTTCGGGCATCCCGGGCAGCGCCCACACCCGGTACGAGGGTGACTCGGCAGGTCCGCGGCTCACGCCCGTACCTCCTCGGCGAGCGCCAGCGCCTGCCGTGCCATCTCGGCGGTCGCGTCCACGTCCGTCATCATCAGCGGCACGGCGAGGCAGCGGATCCCGGCCGCCTCCACCTCGGCCACGGCCCCGGCGTCCACGGTGTCGACGAGCCAGCCGTCGAGCAGCCCCGACCCGTAGTGCTGCGCGACGGCCGAAGCCGTCGATTCGACGCCCACCGCGGCCAGCACCTTGTCGGCCATGCCTCGCACGGGTGCGTCACCGACGATGGGGGAGAGCCCGACGACCGGCACCCCGGCCTCGGCGATCGCTTCCCGGATACCGGGCACCGCCAGGATGGTCCCCACCGAGACGACGGGGTTCGACGGCGGGAAGACGATGACATCGGCCTCGGCGATGGCTTCGAGCACCCCGGGCGCGGGCTTGGCCTGCCCCGCGCCGACCGGCACGATCGCCTGCGCCGTGACGGAGGCACGCAGCTTCACCCAGTACTCCTGGAAGTGGATGGCCCTGCTCTCGCCGTCGATGTCGACCGCCACATGCGTCTCGACGCGGTCGTCGGACATCGGGATCAGCCGGACCCCCGGCTTCCAGCGCGCACAGAGCGCTTCGGTGACCGCACTCAGCGGATAGCCCGCGCCGAGCATCTGCGTACGGACGATATGGGTCGCGAAGTCACGGTCGCCGAGCCCGAACCACTCGGGTCCCACGCCGTACGCCGCGAGCTCCTCCTTGACCTGGAAGCTCTCGTCCGTACGCCCCCAGCCCTGCTCCTCGTTGATGCCACCGCCGAGGGTGTACATCACGGTGTCCAGGTCGGGGCAGACCTTCAGTCCGAACAGATGGATGTCGTCGCCGGTGTTGCCGATCACCGTGATGTCCGCGTCAGGGGCGGCCTGTTTGAGGCCACGCAGGAAACGAGCACCACCGATACCGCCGGCCAGAACCACAATGCGCATGAGGACCAGTCTGTCAGGCGGGGCGCGGTCCTTGTGGGGGTGGTGGGGGCTGTGCCGTCAGGCGGGTACGGCATCCAGGGCCGCCGGAGCGCACTGCGCCGTGTGCATCGGCATGTCGGTCAGACCCGGGTAGTAGATGTGCAGGCTGACGGCCGGTTCCAGCGAGTCGTTGACGACCTCGTGGACATAGCCGGGCGCGAAGACGCGCTGTGCGCCGGAGCCGAGTGTCCGTGTCCCGCGCTCCGTGCGCTCGGTCAGTTCGCCTTCCAGGACGGTGAGTACACCGGACGACAGGCCGTGGTCGTGGAGCCCGCTGCCCTGGCCGGGGACCCAGCTGAGCAGCCACACCTCGTAGCCGAGCGGGGTCTCCCCTGCCTGAGCGGAGCCGAGAGCCTGGGGAACGCTCTGCAGCCGGTGGTACCAGCGGGAGGTGGTGTCGTACCGGACGAGGTGCGCCCAGCGGCTCCGGTCCGCTGCGAGGGAACGGGCCAGTCCGACGAACTCGGCCACGGTGGAGGGGTGGGTGCGTGCCGGCTGAAGGAGGTGCTGGACCTCGAGGATGTCGCCGGCGATGGAGAGGTCGCTGTCGCTGCTGTTCATGGGTGCGGTGGTTCCTCGGCATGGGGGTGCATGTGCGGGGGGTGTCGCGGAGACCCGGAAGCGGTGAAGAGGAGCTGGATCAGAGCTGGAGCGCTACGGCTTCAACAGCTGTGACAGCTGGAACAGCAACAGCGGGCCTGGACAGCTGTACGGAACCCACGGACGTGGGTCGTGTGCAGAGCTGCGGTCGCTGGCATGCAATCAAGGAGACCGGCTCGCTCGGCCTTCTGTCAACCCAATGCCGGAATTGGCGGCAATGTTTCACCCCATCCGGTTGCAGTAGGTGGAGAAAGGTTTTGGCAGTTGTGGGAGAGGCAAGGTGGCGCATCAACCGCATGCGTAAACGCGGTTGAGTATCCGTGACCCGACTGTGATCTTGATCCCTTCGGTGATCGAATCGCAACATCGGGGCAACCCCGGTCGTCTCACTCAGCGAGAAGCGGCGCGGAGCCAGGCCGATGGCATATGTCAGGTTTTTGGTGATTTGAACACTTTCCGCATAGGCTTGGTTCCGCAGAGTGAATACGAGGGCCAATAGCAGATCTTCGCTTGACTGGCCCGGAGCTACACACTTGTAATTTCACTCGTGTCGTTCGGCCGCATCAGTAACGGCTGCATCACGGGGACGCAAGAGACAGACGAGGGGCGCACATGACCGAGCTGTTCCAGCAACTGCTGGTCGAGGACGCGGACGAGGAACTCGGCTGGCAGGAGCGCGCACTGTGCGCCCAGACAGACCCCGAGTCCTTCTTTCCCGAGAAGGGCGGATCCACCCGCGAGGCGAAGAAGGTCTGCCTCGCCTGCGAAGTCCGTTCCGAATGCCTTGAGTACGCCCTCGCCAACGACGAACGGTTCGGTATCTGGGGCGGCCTCTCCGAGCGTGAGCGGCGACGCCTCAAGAAGGCAGCCATCTGAGCAGCGACACCGCAAGCCGGATGCCTCCGATTCCGGCCGTTGAACCGCTCGGCGCAGGGCGGACATCCGTACCGTTAGTGTGGGGCCCCGTCCGAGAGACGCGCCAACGCCCCGCCGGGGCGCGCGTGTACACCGATGCAGCCCCCGGGGGGATCCCCCTCCGGACCCGGCCGGAGGGCCCGTACCTCGATGTCCGTGCACAGCACCTCGGCGGCGCCGAACGCGGTCGCCGCCGCCCCAGAGTTCCCCCGGCACGTCGTCACCGCCGTGCTCGTCTCCCACGACGGCGCGCGCTGGCTGCCCGACGTGCTCGCCGGGCTGCTCGGGCAGGAACGCCCCGTACAGAACGTCGTCGCCGCCGACACCGGCAGCGCAGACGACTCCGCACGGCTGGTCACCGAGGCACTGGGCGGCGAACGCGTCCTGCACCTCGCACGCCGTACGAACTTCGGTACGGCCGTCGACGAGGCGAGCCGCACGGCCGGCGTCCTCACCCCGGACGACCTTCCGTACCTCAAGCGCCCCAGCGGCTGGGACCCGGTCAGCCGGACCTGGCGCGACGACGCGTACGACATGCCGGAGCTCCCGCACGGCGAACCCGTCCAGTGGCTCTGGCTGCTGCACGACGACAGCGCACCCGAGCCGGACGCGCTCGCCGAGATGCTGCGCCTCGTCGACAACGACAAGCACGCCGCGATCGTCGGACCCAAGCTGCGTGGCTGGTACGACCGCAAGCAGTTGCTCGAGGTCGGCGTCTCCATCGCCAACAGCGGACGCCGCTGGACCGGACTGGACCGGCGCGAGCAGGACCAGGGCCAGCACGACCAGGTCCGTACCGTGCTCTCCGTCTCCTCCGCGGGCATGCTCATCCGCCGCGACGTCTGGGACGAGCTCGGCGGCTTCGACCGCAGACTCCCACTGATGCGTGACGACGTCGACCTCTGCTGGCGGGCCCACATGGCCGGCCACCGGGTCCTCGTCGCCCCCGACGCGATCCTGCGGCACGCCGAGGCCTCCGCCAGGGAACGCCGACCCATCGACTGCGCCGGACGCTCCGTCTCCAGCCCGCACCGCGTCGACAAGGCGGGCGCGGTCTACACGATGCTCGTCAACGCCCGCGGCAAGCAGTTGCCCTGGGCCCTGCTCCGCCTCGTTTTCGGCACCCTGCTCCGTACCCTCGCCTACCTCGTCGGAAAGGTCCCCGGGCAGGCGCTCGACGAGGTCGCCGGACTCTTCGGCACCCTGTTGCGTCCCGGGCGGATCATCTCCGCGCGCCGCAAGCGCGGCAAGGGAGCCGTGGACGCCGCCGAGCTGCGTTCGCTCTTCCCGCCGCCCGGAGCGACCATCCGCGCGACCTTCGAACAGGTCGCGGGCAACTTCGGCAACCGCACCGATTCCGACTCCGGCGGCTCACGCCACGGAGCCGTCGAGTCCGGGCCCGGCGGTGACGACGCCGACTTCCTGGAGATCGAGCAGTTCGCCCGGCTCAAGAGGATCGGCCGCAAGCCCGGCCCCGTGCTCTTCGTGCTGCTCCTTCTCGTCTCGCTGATCGCCTGCCGCAGCCTCCTGGGCGGCGGCGCACTCGTGGGCGGCGCACTGCTGCCCGCACCCGCGGACGTCTCCGACCTCTGGGGGCGTTACGCGGACGGCTGGCACCCGGTCGGTACGGGCGGTACGCAGACGGCACCGCCCTACCTCGCTGTGATCGCCGCCCTGTCGGCACTGTTCCTCGGCTCCACCGGCTTCGCGCTGACCCTGCTGCTGGTCTGCTCGGTACCGCTCGCCGGACTCACCGCCTACTTCGCCTCCCGGCCGCTGATCGAGTCCCGGCTGCTGCGGGCCTGGGCGAGCATCGCGTACGCCTTCCTGCCCGCCGCGACCGGAGCGCTGGCCACAGGCCGCCTCGGCACCGCCGTGCTGGCTGTCCTGCTCCCGCTGACAGCCCGTGCGGCCGTCGCCGCGTACGGGCTGCGCGGCGACGGCGGAACGGCGCGCGGCAGCTGGCGTGCCACCTGGGCGTACACCCTGCTGCTCACCTTCTCGATGGCCTTCACCCCGATCGTCTGGCCGCTCGCCGTTGCCCTCGGTATCGGGGTGCTGGTCCTGCGCCGGGACGACATCACCGCGTACGGGCTGCGCTTCCTCGCCACGGCCGGCACTCCGCTGCTGGTCCTCGCACCCTGGTCGCTGTCCCTGCTGTCCAGCCCGTCCGGCTTCCTGAAGGAAGCCGGCCTGGACATCGGTACGGGTACGGCGTCCGCGCTCGACCTGCTCGGCATCAGCCCCGGTGGCCCCAAGGCCACGGGCGGCATTCTGCTGCTGGGCATAGTGCTGGCGGCGCTGGCGGCCCTGCTGCGCGGGGAGAGGCAGTTCGCGATCCGTACCGCCTGGGCCGCCGCGCTCGTCGCGCTGCTCTTCGCCGGCCTCTCCAACGGCTCGACCTGGGCCGGACCCGCCACCCTCGTCTACGGGACCGCGCTGATCACCGCCGCGCTGCTGGGCGCCGACGGCGCCCGGGTGCGGGTGACCGCGCTCAGCTTCGGCTGGCGTCAGCCGGTCGCCGCACTGATCGCCCTGGCGGCAGGAATCGCGCCCGTGCTGGCCGCAGCCGGCTGGATGATCGGCGGCGCCGCCGGACCGCTGGAGCGCCGGGACCCGGTGCAGGTGCCCGCGTTCGTCGAGGCCGAGAGCAACACCAGCGACCAGCCGCGCACCCTGGTCCTCGGCGGTACGTCACCGGCGGCTGTCTCGTACAGCCTGGTCCGGGGCTCGGGCGCCCGCCTCGGCGACGCCGAGCTCACCGAAGCGGGCGGCAGCAACGCCCACCTCGACAAGGTCGTCGCCAACCTGGTCGCGGGCTCCGGCGCCGACCAGGGCGGTCAGCTGAGCGGCTTCGCGATCCGCTACGTCCTCGTGCGGGACGGGGCGCCGCGGCAGATGAGCCGCGTGCTCGACACCACCCCGGGCCTGAGCAGGCTCAGCCAGCTCGACGGCAGCGCACTGTGGAGCGTCGATCGCAAGGTCGCCCGCGTCATGATCGTCCCGTCGTCCGGGGCGAGCGGCGAAGTGGCCGCGCAGGTGCAGGTCGGCTCGCGCGCCGTCGAAGCCCACTCCAGGATCCCGGACGGCGGCTCCGGGCGGGTGCTGCGGATCGCCGACGCGGCGGACCCGGGCTGGCAGGCCACGCTGGACGGCCGGGCGCTGACCCCCAAGACCGTGGACGGCTGGGCACAGGGCTTCGAGCTCCCGTCCGAGGGCGGCACGCTGGACCTCACGTACGACACCCCCGTCACGCACACCGCCTGGATCTGGGCGCAGGTGGCGCTCGGCGTCGTCCTGCTGGTCCTGGCACTGCCGGGCCGCCGCCGGGAGATCGACGACGATCTGCCCGCGGAGGCGGTGGCTGCCGCAGCCGAATCGGTCACCGGAGACGGACGCCGGGCGCGCAGGCTCCGGGCGGCGGCCGAGGCGGAGGCCACGGCGGCAGGGGAGGACGGCGAGGAGATCCCGTACGAGGTTCCGTACGGCCAGGACGCCGCAGCCGCTCCGGGCGCCCCGGAGGCGACGGGAGCGCCCGGGGAGTACATCCCGGCGCAGCAGAGCGCCGATCCGTATGCGGCGGCCCCGGAGGACCAGGACGCGACCGGCACGTACGCGGCGGTCCCGCAGCAGAACTACGGGGAGTGGGACGCGCAGCAGCAGTACCAGGGCGCCGACTACAGCCAGCACCAGGGCGAGCAGTACCAGGGCGGGCAGGACCCCGGCCAGTACGGCGCCGGCCAGTACGGCGGCGAGCAGTACGACCCCGGCCAGTACGGCGGCGAGCAGTACCCGGCGGCCGACCCGTACGGGGCGGGCCAGCACCAGCAGGACCCGTACCAGCAGGACCCGTACCAGCAGCAGGCCGCCTACGACCCGTACGGCTACGCCCAGCAGCACCGCACGACGGGCACGGGCGAAGCCGCCCCGTACGACGCACATGACGAGAACACCGCCCCGGGCGAGGGCCCGTGGCCGTCCGGCAACGCATCGCGAGGCGAGTCCGAGTGAAGTCCACCCCCCTGTCCCTCATCGCGGGCACCGTCGCCCTCGCCGCCGTCACCGGCTTCGCCGCGCTCACCGCGCCGGGCGGCGCGGACACGCCGCAGGCCGGGGCGGCTGCCCGGCTCCCCGTCGAACGCTCCACCCTGCTCTGCCCCGCGCCCAGCGACTCCGACCTGTCGGACACGACGTACACGTCCTTCACCCCGGCAGGGGAGGGCGACGGCGAAGCCGGCACCGCCGAACTGAAGCCGTCCGTGGCCCTCCCGGTGGACGAGGACGAGCCGGCCGACGCGGAGAAGGACGAGGACAAGGACAAGGACAGCGAGAAGGACGAGGCCAAGGAGAAGGCCGCGGCCGAGAAGCCGGTCATCACGCTCAAGGAGGCCGGCAAGCCGGCCACCGCCGAGACGTCCGAATCCGACGCTCCCGCACTGATCGGCACCGCCACCGGCCGGCTCGCACCCGGCTGGACCGCCCAGCAGACCACCACGTCGCTGGCCGGCGGCTCCCGCGGCCTTCTCGGTGTCAGCTGCACCGCGCCGGACACGGACTTCTGGTTCCCGGGCGCGAGCACCACGGCGACGCGTCAGGACTACGTCCATCTGACCAACCCCGACGACACCGCGGCCGTCGCGGACATCGAGCTGTACGGCCCCGAGGGCACGCTCAAGTCCGATGTGGGCGAGGGCATCACGGTCCCGGCCCGGTCGAGCGTCCCGATGCTGATCTCGACCCTGACCACCGAGGCCGTCGACGATGTGACGGTCCATGTCACCACCCGGACGGGACGCGTCGGCGCCGTCGTCAGGGTCGAGGACGACAAGGCGGGCAGTGACTGGCTGGCGGCGTCCGACGACCCGGCGGGCACTCTTGTACTGCCCGGTATCCCGGCCGACGCCACCTCCGTGCGTCTGGTGGCCTTCGCGCCCGGCGAGGACGACGCCGATGTGAAGGTGCAGCTGCTGGGGAAGAGCGCGACGTTCTCACCGGCCGGGAACGACACCCTCCACATCAAGTCGCAGATGACCGCGGGCGTCGACCTCAAGAACGTCACGCGGGGAGAGCCCGGATCGCTCCGGCTGTCCCCCGCGCAGGGCGCGGCGACCCCGATCGTGGCCGCGCTGCGCGTGGTCCGGGGCACCGGTGACAAGCAGGAGGTCGCCTACATTCCGGCGACCGGCCCGGTGGGCGAGCGGGCGACCGTGGCCGACAACCGGCAGAAGGGCTCGGTGCTTTCCCTGACCGCGCCCGGCGAAACGGCCAAGGTCAAGGTGACGGCGTCCGCGGGCAGCGGGGGCGGCGAACGGACCGTCAAGACGTACACGGTCAAGGGCGGTACGACCCTCGAAGTGACCCCGGAGGTTCCGTCCGGGCTCAAGGGCGGCTACGCGCTGACGGTCGAGACGGAATCGGGCGGCCAGGTCCATGCCGCCCGCACCCTCACGCTCGCGCAGGACGGTGTCCAGATGTTCACCGTCCAGACGCTGGCGGACGACGGCGGCACGGTCGAGGTGCCCGCGGTGGAGCAGGATCTCTCGGTCCTGGACGACTGAGGTCTCCCGCGCCGCGGGCAGGCGTCAGTCCTGCCCGTAGCGCGGGTCGACCGATTCGGGGGACAGCCCGAGCAGCTCCGCGACCTGTTCCACCACGACCTCGTGCACCAGCATGGCCCGCTCGTCGCGGTTCTTGGTGCGGATCTCGACGGGGCGCCGGTACACGACGACCTGCGCGGGCTGTCCCTTCGCGGCGGGCTCCGAACGCCCCAGCGGCACGGTGTCCTCCGGTGCCCCCGGCACATCGAGAACGAGGAAGTCGACATCGGCCAGCTGCGGCCAGCGCCGCTCCAGCCGTTCCACCGAGTCCTGGACGAGATCGCGGAAACTCTCCCCCCTGCTGGCCGACAGCGGCACCTGGGGCGGGGCGACCGGCCCGCGCATGCCGCGGCCATGACGGTCGCGGCGGCGGGGTCGTGGCTCGGACGGGTGGGGCGGTACGGGACTGTCCATCACCGACGCAGCGTAACTCTCCGCAGGACGCGCGGATCACGGCTGCTCCGCAGGTGGACCCAATGTCCACACGTGAGCATTCCGGCCAAGGTTGAGTCCGAATTTGGCCCCTGCTGCGACCGTCGATCCTCCGTCGAGTGACTGCTTGTGTTCCTTCCGGTGACCGGAACGGAACCGGGCGTGCCGGTACGTCCCGGCCGCCGCGCAGGTCAGGGCGACGGAGCGTAGGTGGTTGCGGGCGACCTCGCCGGGCGACACGGGGGTATGACCTCAGGGAGAGTCGTCGCAGCCCGCTCAAGAGTGCGGTACCGTCCAACATCGTGAGCCCTGTACGTCGCTGTTCGCGAACCGCGTGCGGCCGTCCCGCCGTCGCGACACTGACGTACGTCTATGCCGACTCGACCGCGGTCCTCGGCCCGCTCGCCACCTATGCCGAGCCCCACTGCTACGACCTCTGCGCCGAGCACGGTGAGCGGCTGACCGCGCCGCGCGGCTGGGAAGTCGTCAGGCTCGCCGACCCCTCGGCCCCCACGCGCCCCAGCGGTGACGATCTCGAAGCGCTCGCCAACGCGGTACGGGAAGCGGCGAGGCCGCACGAGCGCAGTGCGGACGCCGGCGGCCGCGGGCCGCGTACGGCGGACCCGGTGGAGGTCGCGCGCCGAGGTCATCTCCGGGTCCTGCGGTCCCCGGACAACTGACGCACCCTTCCGGTTCATCTTTCAAGTTTTCTTCTTCCCCGAGCAGTTTTTCCTGCACGGGGCATTGACTGAGACTTGTCGCGGACACGACCATTCCCCCACCCGTGAGAGATCGCTTCCGCATCACGGAATCCGGGGAGGTCTGTGTGTTTGTCCAGCAACTCGAACCCGTAGCCGATTCGCTCGCCCTGTCCGCACTTGTCGCCTCATTGCCGCTGGTCACGGTCCTGGTCCTGCTCGGCGCCGTCCGGGTGAAGGCCCACAGGGCCGGGCTCGTCGGCCTCGCCGTCGCCGTGCTCGTCGGCTGGCTCGCGTACGGCATGCCCATCGGGCAGACCCTCTCCGCGGGCGCCCAGGGCGTCCTCTTCGGGCTCTTCCCCATCATGTGGATCGTGGTCAACGCCCTCTGGGTGTACCGGATGACCGTCCGCACCCTGCACTTCGACATCCTGCGGCGCTCCTTCGGCCGGCTCTCCGACGACCCCCGCATCCAGGCCCTCGTCATCGCCTTCTGCTTCGGCGCGCTCCTGGAGGCTCTGGCCGGCTTCGGCGCCCCCGTCGCCATCTGCTCGGTGATGCTCGTCGCGCTCGGCTTCGACCCGGTCAAGGCAGCCGTCGTCTCGCTGGTCGCCAACACCGCCCCCGTCGCCTTCGGTGCCATGGGCACGCCCGTCGTGACGCTCGCCCAGGTCACCGGGCTCCCGCTGGACGACGTCGCATCGGTCGTCGGCCGCCAGACACCGCTGCTCGCCCTCGTCGTACCGCTCATCCTCGTCTTCCTGGTGGACGGCAGGCGCGGCCTGCGGGAGACCTGGCTGCCCGCGCTCGTCTGCGGGGTGGCCTTCGCAGTCGCCCAGTTCGCCGCGTCCAACTACGTCTCGGCGCAGCTCGCCGACATCGCGGCCGCGCTGGTGGGCGCGGGAGCCCTGATCGCCGTTCCCGGTGCCCGCAAGCCCGCCGCCGAGTCCGTACGCGCATCCGTGCTGACAGGCGCTCGGAGCGAGGACCTCGACCAGGAGGACCCGCGCCGCGAGGTGCTGCGCGCCTACGCCCCGTACGCCCTGATCGTCGCCGTCTTCTCCGTCGCCCAGATTCCGCCCGTCAAGCGGCTGCTGGCCGAGGCGACCCGCGTCTTCGACTGGCCGTTCCTCGACGTCGCGAACCCCGACGGCGACGCCGTGGGCGCCAACGTCTTCACCCTTCCGCTCCTTGCGACCGGCGGCACCCTCGTCCTGCTCGCAGGCCTCGTCACCGCCGTCGTGCTCGGCGTACGGTCGCGCGACGCGGTACGGGAGTGGGCCGCCACCGTGCACGAACTGCGCTACGCGATCCTCACCGTGACCTCGGTGCTCGCCCTCGCCTACGTCATGAACCTCTCCGGACAGGCCGCCACCATCGGCCAGTCCGTCGCCGCGGCGGGCGCCGGACTCGCCTTCCTCTCCCCGGTGCTCGGCTGGTTCGGCGTCGCGGTCTCCGGCTCCGACACCTCGGCGAACGCCCTCTTCGGCGCCCTGCAGGTGTCCGCCGCACGCGAATCCGGCCTCTCGCCCGAACTGCTTGCCGCCGCCAACAGCTCCGGGGGAGTGCTGGGCAAGATGATCTCCCCGCAGAACCTGACGATCGCCTGCGCGGCCGTGGGCCTCGCCGGAAGAGAGGGCGATCTGCTGCGCAAGGTCCTGCCCTGGAGCCTCGGGCTGCTGCTCGTGATGTGCCTCGTCGTGATGGCTCAGAGCACGGCGGTGCTGGGCTGGATGCTCCCCTGACGGGCGGTGCGGGAGGGCCGGGTAGTTTGGGCGGTCCGTAAAGATTCCCAGGAGGACCGGCCGTGGTTGCTGATCTGTCGCAGCTCGTGAAGGCGTACGACGTGCGCGGAGTGGTGCCCGACCAGTGGGACGAAGCACTGGCCGAACTGTTCGGCGCCGCATTCGTCCAGGTCACCGATGCGGACGCGATCGTCATCGGTCACGACATGCGGCCCTCGTCGCCCGGGCTGGCCGCGGCCTTCGCCCGCGGCGCGACGGGGCGCGGCGCCGACGTGACCCTGATCGGCCTCTGCTCGACGGACCAGCTGTACTACGCGTCCGGGGCGCTGGACCTGCCCGGAGCGATGTTCACGGCCTCGCACAACCCGGCGCAGTACAACGGCATCAAGATGTGCCGCGCCGGGGCCGCGCCGGTGGGCCAGGACACCGGCCTGACCGAGATCCGCACCCTGGTCGAGCAGTGGTCGGAACACGGCGCCCCGGCACCGGCCACCACGGTGGCAGGCACGGTCACCGAGCGCGACACCCTCACCGACTACGCCGCGCATCTGCTGGGCCTGGTCGACCTCGCCGGGATCCGCCCCCTCAAGGTCGTCGTGGACGCGGGCAACGGCATGGGCGGCCACACGGTCCCCACCGTCTTCGCGGGCCTCCCGCTCGACCTCGTACCGATGTACTTCGAGCTGGACGGCACCTTCCCCAACCACGAAGCCAACCCGCTGGACCCGAAGAACATCGTCGACCTCCAGGCCCGTGTCCTCGCCGAGGGCGCGGACCTCGGCCTCGCCTTCGACGGCGACGCGGACCGCTGCTTCGTCGTCGACGAGCGCGGCGAGGGTGTCTCCCCGTCCGCGATCACGGCCCTGGTCGCGGCCCGCGAGCTCGCCCGCAACGGCGGCGAGGGCACCGTCATCCACAACCTGATCACCTCCTGGTCGGTCCCCGAGGTCGTCCGTGAGAACGGCGGAACCCCCGTCCGCACCCGGGTGGGCCACTCCTTCATCAAGGCGGAGATGGCCGAACACGGCGCGATCTTCGGCGGCGAGCACTCCGCGCACTACTACTTCCGCGACTTCTGGAACGCCGATACGGGCATGCTCGCCGCCCTCCACGTCCTGGCCGCCCTCGGCGGCCAGGACGGCCCGCTCTCCGGCCTCGTCGACCAGTACGACCGCTACGCGGGCTCCGGCGAGATCAACTCCACCGTCACCGACCAGGCGGACCGGCTGGCCGCGATCAAGGCGGCCTACGGGGACCGCGACGACGTGACCCTCGACGAGCTCGACGGGCTCACGGCGACGAACGCCGACTGGTGGTTCAACCTGCGCGCCTCCAACACCGAACCGCTGCTGCGCCTGAATGTCGAGGCGCGCGACGAGAAGACGATGACGGCCGTACGCGACGAGGTACTGGCGCTGGTCCGCGCATAGGCCTCCTCCGGACCGTGCGGGACCCGCGAGCCCGCACGGTCCGCTCCGCGTCGGCTCCTCATCCGGCTGATCATGGGCGATCCGCAGCAGCTGGTCCGGCCCGAGCCACCCGGTTGATCAGGCCTGATCCGGCGGGGCTGATCCGGTCCGATGAGGCCTGATCGACAAGAGAGGCCCTGAGGGCTTCCCGCGCACCCACCCGCCGGATGCCCCGCCGGGCAGGCCCCGCCGGGCCGCGCCCCTGTCGGCCCGGCGGTAGGCTGACGACGCCCCAGCTCCGCGGACCCGAATCCGGTCCGCACCTGATCCGTTCCGCATGCTCGAAGGGACCCGCCCCATGCCGCTCGAAGCCGGCCTTCTGGAGATCCTCGCCTGCCCGGCCTGCCACTCCTCGCTCGACGACAGGTCGGCAGCCGACAGCCCCGAGCTGGTCTGCACCGGCGCGGACTGCGCCCTCGCCTACCCGGTACGGGACGGGATCCCGGTCCTCCTGGTCGACGAAGCCCGCCGTCCCGCGTAGTCCGCACCCTGATCAGCACGGTGATCGGAGGCCCACCGCCATGCTCGACGAGTCGTTGCTCGACGCCCCGGAAGCCCTGGCCCGAGCCGACCGGCGCGGTCTGCTCCGAGGAGCCGCCGAGGCCGGTGCCCGCGTCCGTACCGCCGCCCGGCATGCCGCCGAGGCGGGCATCGGCGCACTGGCCCCCGAAGGCCGGCCCCGCGCCGTCCTCGTCGCGGGGCCCGGCACCGCTGCATCGGGCGTCGCCGACCTGATCGGCGCCCTCGCGGGCGCCGCCGCACCCGTCACCCAGATCCGCCCCACCGGCGTCGCACCCGCCGCCGGAGCCCTGCTCTGGGCACTGCCCGGCTGGGCCGGGTCACTGGACCTGCTGCTCATCGCCACGGCCGACGGTTCGGAACCGGGCCTCGCCCTGCTCGCCGAGCAGGCCTACCGCCGCGGCTGCACGGTCGTCGCGGTCGCCCCCGTCCGGTCACCGCTGCGCGAGGCCGTCGACGGCGTCCACGGACTCGTCGTACCGATGGCCACCGCCCCGCACGGCGAGTACGACGCCGAGACCTCGGCCGCGGGCCCCGGCACCCTCTGGGCCCTGCTCACCCCGCTGCTGGCCCTGCTGGACCGGGTGGGCCTGCTCGACGCCCCCGCTGACATGCTGCAGAAGGTCGCCGACCGCCTCGACCGCACCGCCGAACGCTGCGGCCCGGCCATCGCCACGTACAGCAACCCGGCCAAGACCCTCGCCGCGGAACTCGCCGACAGCCTGCCGCTCCTCTGGACGGAGGGCGACGCCGCGGGCCCCGTCGGGCGCCGGTTCGCCGCCGTCCTGGCCGAACTCGCCGGACGCCCGGCCCTTGTGGCCGAACTGCCCGAGGCGCTGCCCTCCCACGGTGCGCTGCTCGCCGGGGCGTTCGCCGCGGGAGCCGACCCCGACGACTTCTTCAGGGACCGGGTGGACGAGCCGGAAGCCATGAGGGCCCGGGTCGTCCTGCTCCGCGACCGGCCCACCGGCGGTCTCACCGCAGGACCGGCTGCCCGTGAACTGGCCCTCAGTCACGAGACGGCCATCAGCGAGCTCGAACCCGAGGAGGGCAGCGAACTCGAAGCCCTCGCCGAGCTCCTCGCCGTCACCGACTTCGCTGCCGTCTATCTCTCCCTGGCCTCAAGCAACCGGGCCTGAAGTCCCGCTTGTTCTCCCTTCCTCATCCCGCACCACCCGCCCCGCGCACCACACGAGGACGAAATTTCCATGGACCGGCTCTCCAACACCGTGCGCCCCTACGCATGGGGCTCCACCACGGCCATTCCCGAGCTGCTCGGCACCGCCCCCACCGGCGAACCGCAGGCCGAGATGTGGATGGGAGCCCACCCCGGAGCCCCCTCCCGACTCACCCGACCCTCGCGTAGCGGCGCGGAGCAGTCCCTCACCGACGTCATCGCTGCCGCCCCCGAGCGTGAGCTGGGCCCGGCGGCCGTCGCCGCGTTCGGCCCCCGCCTTCCCTTCCTGCTGAAGCTGCTCGCGGCGGGCGCGCCGCTCTCCCTCCAGGTCCACCCCGACCTCGCACAGGCACAGCAGGGGTATGAGGACGAGGAACGCAGGGGCATCCCGATCGACGCCCCCCACCGCACATACAAGGACGCCAACCACAAGCCCGAGCTGCTCTGCGCGCTCACGCCGTTCGAGGGACTGTGCGGCTTCCGCAGGCCCGCCGACGCGGCCGACGCGATAGCGGCCCTCGGCGTCGACTCCCTCAAGCCGTACGTCGACCTGCTCCGCGCCCGCCCCGAGGAAGCGGCCCTTCGTGAGGTCCTCACGGCGATCCTGTCGGCCGACCCGGCCGAGATGGCCCACACGGTCAACGAAGCGGCCGAGGCCGCCGACCGGCTCGGCGGCGCTCACGCCCCGTACGCCCAGATCGCCCACCACTACCCCGGCGACCCGGGCGTCATCGCGGCCATGCTGCTGAACTACGTACAACTGCAGCCAGGCGAAGCGCTGTTCCTCGGTGCGGGTGTGCCGCACGCCTACCTCGGCGGTCTCGGCGTCGAGATCATGGCCAACTCGGACAACGTGCTGCGCTGCGGACTGACCCCCAAGCACGTCGACGTCCCCGAACTGCTCCGTATCGTCCGTTTCGAGGCCACCGACCCCGGCATCCTGCGCCCCGAGGCCTCGCCTGCCGGCGAGGAGCTGTACGAGACGCCGGTCGACGAGTTCCGGCTGTCGCGCTACGTCCTGCCCGCCGGTGGAGCTCCCGTAGCCCTGACGGCTGCGACCCCGCAGATCCTGCTCTGCACGGCAGGCGCCCCCAAGGTCGGCGAGCTCGGCCTCGCACCCGGCGAATCCGTCTTCGTCCCGGCGGACGAATCGGTCGAAGTGGCCGGTACGGGAACACTCTTCCGCGCCACCGTGGTGGTCTGACGTACCGTCCCCATCAGCGGCTGCAACAATGTCCGGCCGTACCGCGGCGCCCGTGCCGCAGCACCGAGGAAGGGACACCACGCACCCATGAGCGCGTCAGGCGGAACCAAGGCGATCGTGGCGGCACTCGCCGCCAATCTCGCGATCGCAGTGGCCAAATTCGTGGCGTTCCTCTTCAGTGGCTCGTCGTCGATGCTCGCGGAGAGCGTCCACTCCCTCGCGGACTCGGGCAACCAGGGCCTCCTGCTGCTCGGCGGCAAGAAGGCCCAGCGCGAGGCGACCCCCCAGCACCCCTTCGGGTACGGGCGCGAGCGCTACATCTACGCCTTCCTCGTCTCCATCGTGCTGTTCTCGGTCGGTGGCATGTTCGCGATCTACGAGGGCT
Organism: Streptomyces sp. NPDC060035; assembly: GCF_042736635.1. Lineage (NCBI taxonomy): Bacteria > Bacillati > Actinomycetota > Actinomycetes > Kitasatosporales > Streptomycetaceae > Streptomyces > Streptomyces sp. NPDC060035. The sequence goes on along the minus strand of NZ_JBHWVO010000007.1, from coordinate 5,774 downwards.
ACGAGAAGATCAAGCACCCGCACGAGATCGAGGCCTGGTACTGGCCCGTCGGTGTGCTGGTCTTCGCGATCATCGCCGAGAGCTTCTCCTTCCGTACGGCCATCAGGGAGTCCAACCTGACGCGCGGCTCGCGCTCCTGGACGGAGTTCGTCCGCCGCGCCAAGGCACCCGAGCTCCCCGTCGTCCTCCTCGAGGACCTCGGCGCGCTCGTCGGCCTGATCCTGGCCCTCGCGGGCGTCGGCCTGGCTCTCGGCACCGGCGACGGCGTATGGGACGGCATCGGCACGCTCTGCATCGGCATCCTGCTGATCGTCATCGCCATCGTCCTCGCCGCCGAGACGAAGTCCCTGCTCCTCGGTGAGGCCGCCGGCGTCGAGGACGTAGAGATGATCAAGGCCGCCGTGGTCGACGGTGACACCGTCACCCGCATCATCCACATGCGTACGCTCCACCTCGGGCCGGAGGAGCTGCTGGTCGCCGCCAAGATCGCGGTGCGGCACGACGAGTCCGCCGCCGAGGTCGCCGCCGCCATCAACGCCGCGGAGACCCGGATCCGTGAGGCGGTCCCGATCGCCCGGGTCATCTACCTCGAGCCGGACATCTACAACGAGGAGGCCGCCGCGGCGGGCACCAACCCGGGCAAGACCCCCGGCGGTCCGGCTCCTGCCGACACGGCTGCCCCCAGCTCTTCGGCCGACCCCGACTCTCCGGACTCTCCGGCCGAATCAGGCCACTGACCCGTCGAGGATCGGCCCGGAACGCTCCGAACGGCCCCGTGAGGGACCCCCGATGCCCGGACGGGCTAGGGCGCACTGGGCCGTTCGGTGTAGATTCGTCGCAGTACCAGACGTCGCTGCTGATGGCGGTCGATCGGTTCGCATGCGCGGGCCGGCCGAGGGAGAGAGGGCCTCCGACGGACTGCACTGCGGATCACCCGGGCATTCCTGTGCCCGCACCGCCGCAGAGCCAGCCAGCCCACCCTCGACCCATCACGAGGAGCAGCCCGTTATGACGACGGCCGCCAATCGCCAGGACTTCAAGGTCGCAGACCTTTCTCTTGCCGTCTTCGGGCGCAAGGAGATCACCCTCGCCGAGCACGAGATGCCCGGCCTGATGTCGATCCGCAAGGAATACGCCGCCACGCAGCCGCTGGCCGGTGCCCGCATCACCGGTTCGCTGCACATGACGGTGCAGACCGCGGTGCTCATCGAGACGCTCGTCGCCCTGGGCGCGGACGTCCGCTGGGCCTCCTGCAACATCTTCTCCACCCAGGACCACGCCGCCGCCGCCATCGCGGTCGGTCCGAACGGCACCCCGGACGCCCCCGCCGGCGTCCCGGTCTTCGCCTGGAAGGGCGAGACCCTGGAGGAGTACTGGTGGTGCACGGAGCAGGCTCTGACCTGGCCCAACACCCCCACCGGCGGCCCGAACATGATCCTAGACGACGGTGGTGACGCCACCCTCCTCGTCCACAAGGGCGTCGAGTTCGAGAAGGCGGGCGCCGCCCCGGACCCGTCGACCGCAGACAGCGAGGAGTACGCGTACATCCTCACCCTGCTGAACCGCACGCTCGGCGAGTCCCCGCAGAAGTGGACGCAGCTCGCGTCCGAGATCCGCGGTGTCACCGAGGAGACCACGACCGGTGTGCACCGGCTGTACGAGATGCACCGCGACGGCACCCTCCTGTTCCCGGCGATCAACGTCAACGACGCCGTCACCAAGTCGAAGTTCGACAACAAGTACGGCTGCCGCCACTCCCTGATCGACGGCATCAACCGGGCCACCGATGTCCTGATCGGCGGCAAGACCGCCGTCGTCTGCGGCTACGGCGACGTGGGCAAGGGCTGCGCGGAGTCCCTGCGTGGCCAGGGCGCCCGTGTGATCATCACGGAGATCGACCCGATCTGCGCCCTGCAGGCGGCGATGGACGGCTACCAGGTCGCCACCCTCGACGACGTCGTGGAGACCGCGGACATCTTCGTCACCACGACGGGCAACAAGGACATCATCATGGCCGGCGACATGGCCAGGATGAAGCACCAGGCCATCGTCGGGAACATCGGCCACTTCGACAACGAGATCGACATGGCCGGCCTGGCGAAGATCGACGGCATCGTCAAGGACGAGGTCAAGCCGCAGGTCCACACCTGGACGTTCTCCGACGGCAAGGTCCTGATCGTCCTGTCCGAGGGCCGCCTGCTCAACCTCGGCAACGCCACCGGTCACCCCTCGTTCGTCATGTCCAACTCGTTCGCGGACCAGACCCTGGCCCAGATCGAGCTGTTCACCAAGCCCGAGGCGTACCCGACCGATGTCTACGTGCTGCCCAAGCACCTGGACGAGAAGGTCGCCCGACTGCACCTCGACGCGCTGGGCGTGAGGCTCACGACCCTGCGCCAGGAGCAGGCCGACTACATCGGCGTCCCGGTCGAAGGCCCGTACAAGTCCGACCTCTACCGCTACTGAGCCGCCCGCCGGCCACCGGCCGGCGGACTCTCAGCAGCAGGTACGAGCGCAGGCCCCCGCACCCCCGTGCCGGGGGCCTGCCCCGTACCGCCCCCGCACCGCCCGAGGAACCCGAAGGACCCCATGCCCCGCGGCCGCTATTCGCTCCATGATCTCCACGACCACACCCCCCTCGGCGAAGAGCACTTCCACTGCGCCCCCGGCCCCTCCGGCTGGCGCTATGTCTCCCAGACCACGGCCCCCTCGTGCGACCACCTGGGCTCCGTCGACCTGGCCCTGGACGAGCTCGGCCGCCCCATCCGCCTCCAACTGCACGCCGCGAGCTGGCAGATCCGAGGCGCAGCCCTCGAAGGCGTCACCTGGGTACGGACCGACCCGACCGGCACCCATGCCACCGAGGGCAATGTCCGCGCCCACGCCTTCTCCGGCACGTCCCCCGCGTTCCTCGTCGCCACGGCACGACTCCTGCGCCTCACCCCCGATTCCCCCGCGACCCGTGTCCGCCTGGTCACCTTCACGGAGCCGGTCCTCGCCCCCCGTACCGTCGACCAGTCCTGGGCCTTGGTGAACAGTGAAACGCACGCCACTGACAACGGGCCCCTGATCGTGGACGAATACCAGGTCAGCGCCCTCGACACCGGTGATCAGTACACCGTCCACATCGCCGGGGACGTAGTCCTCGCGGCTCCCGGTATCGAGCTCGAGCACCTGGAATCCCCGCCCTCGCCGCGGCTCCACTAGGCGGGCGGTGCGAACCCGGTCGTCTCGGCGGGCGGTGCGAACCCGGTCGGCAGCGGCCCGCCAGGTGTCCCTGCCGGAGATGTACCGGACGGCGCCGTCGGTACCGTGGCGGAAGCTGCGTCCTCCGCGGGCCGGGCCACTCCTCCGGGCTGGAACCCTCCGGTGCGGACCGCACTTGGCGGCACCGGCCCCTGAGCCCCTCGCCGGGCAGCCGCCATGACCCGGCGGATGTCCCGCGCCTGCCGCTCGTTCACGACCGCCGCCAAATACGCCGCCGCAGGAACTCCCTGCGGAACCGGAACCCCCGTACGGCCTGCCAGATCTTCCGACAGCCGCTGCGCGATCGACCCGCCCACACCGGCATCGAGCTGGTGCATCCGCGTGAGGTACTGCCGTATCGCGAGCCAGAGGCCGTCCGGCACGGCGGACAGGTCCAGCTGTGCGAAGCGCCCCACCAGCCAGGGCGGTGGTGGCGGCACGGCAACCGCCCGCCCGGTGGGCACCCGCTCACGTACGACGAGGGTTCCCGCGAACACGTCCCCCAGCCGCCGTCCCCGCGCCGACACCAAGGACGCGATGCATCCCACGACGCCGAACGTACCCAGGATCTCGACCACGCCCATCGAACCCCGCACGAGCGCGTGCCGGAACCGGATCGGCCCGCCGTCGTCGCGCACCACGCGCAGCCCGCAGGCCAGCTTCCCGAGCGAACGGCCGTGGCTGAGAGTCTCGACGGCGATCGGCCCTCCCACCAGCACCAGGAGGAAGGTGGCGACGGCGATCGCCGCGCTCGCTGCCTCGTCCAGCGCCACGGTTGCGACGGCCAGGCCGATCGATATCAGAACAAACGCCGTCAGAACCACCGCGAGATCGATGGCGATCGCCAACGCCCGGCTCGGCAGCCTCGCCGGCTGCAACCCCAGAACGACCGCATCCCCGGTCACGAGCTCATTCATTGCCGCCCACCCTTCGCCGCCCTTCCCTGCCCCTCGGAACCTCAGTCTGCCAAGCTGACCCGCAGCGCGCCGCAGTAGTACGGACCCGTACGCACCCATGCCTGGAGCAGCAGCCGACCATGGATCTCGACGTCTTCGTGACCACCCACCGCACCGAGTGGGACCGCCTGGACCACCTTCTGCACCGAGGACGCAGTCTGACCGGTGCAGAGGCGGACGAACTCGTCGCCCTCTACCAGCGCACGGCCACACACCTTTCCCTGATCCAGTCCAGCGCCCCGGATCCCCTTCTCACCGCGCGACTGACCCAACTCGTGGCTCGTGCCCGGTCCACGGTGACCGGGACCCGCCGTGCCTCGTGGCGCGACGCCGCACGCTTCCTGACCGCCGGTTTCCCCGCAGCGGTCTACCGCTCCCGGCACTGGTGGATCCCCACGGCCGTGCTCTCCGTACTTCTGGCCGCCGTCATGGGCTGGTGGATCGGCACCCACCCCGAAATCCAGTCGGCGATCGCCGCCCCTGAGGACCTGCGCAGCCTGACCCGCCCCGGCGGGGAGTACGAGACCTACTACTCCAGCCACCCGGCTGCTTCTTTCGCAGCCCAGGTCTGGACGAACAATGCCCAGGCGGCAGCGATGTGCCTGGTGCTGGGCGCGTTCCTCTGCATACCGGTGATCTGGATCCTCTTCGTCAACGTGCTCAACCTCGCCGTCGGTATCGGCCTGATGTCCTCGGCCGGCCGTCTGGACACCTTTCTGGGGCTCGTCCTGCCTCACGGTCTGCTGGAACTCACCGCTGTCTTCGTGGCTGCCGGTACCGGCCTCCGTCTCGGCTGGACGGTGATCGACCCAGGACCTCGTACCAGGCGCTCAGCCCTGGCCCAGCAGGGCAGGGCAGCGATCGGCATGGCCATCGGTCTCGCCCTGGTCCTGTTCGTGTCCGGTGTCATCGAGGGCTTCGTGACTCCCTCGGGCCTCCCCACCTGGGCCCGGATCGCCATCGGGATCGTGGCCGAGCTGGCCTTTCTCGCCTACGTCTACGTTCTCGGAGGCCGAGCGGTGCGTGCCGGCGACACGGGCGATCTCGAGGCTGTCGAACGAAGCGCCGAGTTGCCCTCCGCCGCCTGACGGCCGATGTGCGTCTACCCCTGCTGACCTGCTAGTGTCCTCCATGCCCACAAAAACTGTTGACACAGTCGGCGTGGGGAGGTAGATTTTAACGGTTGCAGCGGACTGGACAAGTTCGGGAGCAGCGGGTAAAGTTTGACTTGCTCTTGCTGGGAACGAGATTCTCGGAGAGCCGATCGATTCTTCTTCTTCTCTTTCAAGCACGGGCCGATTAGCTTCGGCCCAATTGCTTCTGATAAAGTCGAGTCAGCCGAAAGGCAAAGGCCAGTCCACAGGCCGCCGGAATCAAATTCGGACCGGAAACGGAACGAAAAAGAGTCTGGTAAAGTTGGAATCGCCGGAAAGGGAAACGCGAAAGCGAAGAACTAGAAAGCGAAACCCGCTTCGATCGGGAATCGGACACGAAAGAGTCTGATAGAGTCGGAAACGCAAGAACGAAGGGAAGCGCCCGGAGGGCCCCGGTGAAACGGGACCGAAGGAAGCG